>NZ_CDLD01000033.1:0-158006 GCF_001006945.1 Lactobacillus sp. OTU4228 | reverse complement strand
GACTTGTCCAATTTGTCGAATGCCCCATATTCGTGATTGGAATGCGGCCGTGAACATCTTAGAAAAAGGATTAGGCAATTGGCAGAATCCTAAAATAAAAAAAGCAGCCTAGAAAGGCTGCAGTCCGCTAGCAACTCGCGGACTTAAAAGGCTTTGGTAATTAGACGACCTCTATCGGCAATAGTCAAAAGACTATTGCTGGTAAGTCAAGTTCGTATCTAAGCAAGTTGGTGTTCTGGTTAGCGCAAGCTAACGAGCCACTAAGCCCTAGACTTCAGTCTAGGGTAGTTGACAAGAAGGCAAGTGGGTAATTTTCCCAACAGACAAGCACTTCAAAGACGATCCATATCATCCTGAAACCAAGCTCTTCCCACCACATAATTTGCCTAATACCTGGGGTCGTGAATTATACGGTAAGGTAGGTAAGTGGTACGAAGATCACAAAGATAATGATCACGTGATTTTGATGGATAAGACACGCTATTCTGCTTTTGCGGGTACGCCTCTTGATCTAATTTTGCGTGAGCGGAAGATCGATACCTTACACTTGACAGGTGTCTGCACCGACATTTGTGTTCTGCACACGGCAATGGACGCGTATAATCGTTGCTATAACTTGGTTGTGCATGAAAATGGCGTAGCAAGTTTTGATCAAACTGGTCATAAGTGTGCCTTGAATCACTTTAAGACTTGTTTGGGTGCTGAAATTGTGAAGTAAGACAAATTATTTCTAATAAATTTACGCAAGACATCCCATGAAAGGGGTGTCTTTTAAATGCTCTTTTGAAAAATGTTCGTTTATGGTTCATAATAAGTAATGTTTGTTTTTATAAAGGAGTTGTATTTTTATTTATGGAGAAGAAAGATAATCAGGTCAAAATTAGACTTGGCAGTCTAGTTTTGATGATTTTCTCTTCTATTTTTGGATTTAGTAATTCGCTGACCGCTTTTTACCAAATGGGCTATGCAAGTATCATTTGGTATATCGTGTCAGCTATCTTGTTCTTCTTGCCATCTGCATTGATCTTTGCGGAATATGGTGCTGCCTTTAAAGGGATTAAAGGTGGGATATTTTCCTGGTTAGAGGGTTCTACTAATGAAAAAGTAGCATTCATCGGAACTTTTATTTGGCTATCCGCCTGGGTAGTCTGGTTGGTTTCATCAACCCAATTCTTCTTGGTTTCAGTGTCTACTGCTATGTTTGGACATGATACCACACAAAGCTGGTATTTAGGGCCATTGACCTCAACCCAGCTTTTAGGAATCTTAGAAGTTGTTTTCCTAGCAATCGTAACTTTTTGTGCAGCCAAAGGGATTGATAAAATAAAGGCCATCAATAATATTGGTGGGATCTTTACTTTGGCAATCGCTATTGGCTTCACTGTAGTTTCTTTATTGGTCTTTATTTTAAATCGTGGCCAGTTAGCTGAACCAGTTACTGCGCAGAATTTAGTTCATTCGCCTAATCCATCATTTCAATCTCCAATTGCGGTTATTTCATTTATTGTTTATGCCTTATTTGCATATGGTGGTTTGGAAACAACTTCCGGTGTGATTGACTCAGTAGACAAACCCGAAAAGACTTACCCCAAAGGTTTGATCATTGCGATGATCATGATGACTACACTCTACGTAGTGAACATTTTCATGTGTGGTGTTGCCGTTAACTGGAATAAGGAATTAGGAGCCAAGGGCGTTGACTTGGCTAATGTTGAATATGTTTTAATCAATAACTTAGGTGTAGTAACTGGACATAGTTTAGGCTTATCACAATCTGCTTCTTTGGCTATTGGTTCAGCTTTCTCACACTTTGCTGGGATTGCCGATGTTCTATCAGGTATTGCTGCTGCCTTCCTAATGGTTTATTCACCAATTAAGTCATTTATTGAAGGCTGTGATCCGCGTCTTTTGCCTAAGAAACTTGTTCAACTAAATAAGCATAATATGCCTGAACGTTCAATGTGGTTGCAAGCAATCATCGTTAGTGTAATCATCTTATTTATTTCATTTGGTGGCAATGCAGCGAGTCAATTCTACACGATCTTGATGGATATGATGAACGTATCTTCATCTGCACCATATTTGTTCTTGATTGCTGCTTATCCTTTCTTTAAGGCAAAGAAGGATTTAGATCGTCCATTTGTCTTTATTGAGGGTAAGAAAAAAGTATGGGCAACGACAATTATTGTCTGGTTGGTTGTGGCTATTGGTATCATCTTTACTTGTATCGAACCGCTCTTTACTGGTGATTATCAAACTTCATTCTGGACAGCTATTGGTCCGGTAGCATTCGGTCTGGTTGCGTGGATTTACTATTCATATCGCGAACATAAGGAAAAAGTTTTAAACTAATCGCTAAACATTTCTATCAAGTATGTTTATAATGGAAAAAAGATATAGAAAGGATGCTAAGTTAATCATGAAAAAATTAGATACAAACAAACTCACTGATGAACAAATCAAGTTCTTTAATGAACACTTGCCATACATGGCAACTGTCAACAAGGAAGGCAAGCCAGCAGTTGGTCCTAAAGCTTCACTTAAGGCCATTGACGCAACTACTGTTCAATATTTAGAAAAGACTAAGTCTGAAGCTTTTGCCAACTTGAAGAATGGTTCAGAAGCAGCTATCGTAGTTGCCGATGTCCCAACTCACAAGGCATTACGTGTTAGAGGCTTTGCTGAAATTCATGAAGATGATGACTATGCCAAAAATATTTTAAAGGACACCAAGTTTCCTAATGCATTTGTAGTCAATATCAAGATTGATGAAATTGATGCTTAATTGAAAATTTTTCTATGTTAAAAGGCACCCTATTTGGGATGCCTTTTTTGATTGAAATAAATATTAATTATTTAGATTTAATGTAGTTAACACCATCTGCAGCTGGAGCGACCGACTTACCAAGGAAGAGAACAAGTACAAGAATGGTAATAACGTACGGCGCAATTTGCATATAAACTGTTGGAATCTTAGCGATACCTGGTAATTGGTTACCAATGATGCTCAAACTTTGAGCAAAACCAAAGAAAAGAGAAGATAGCATTGCACCAACAGGATTCCATTTACCAAAGATAACAGCAGCTAAAGCCATAAATCCTTGACCAACAATGGTAGAAATTGAGAAGTTACCAGAGATGGATTGAGCAAAAACTGCACCACCTAGACCAGCCATTAAACCAGAAGTCAAAACACCAATGTAACGCATTTTGTAAACGTTGATGCCCAGAGTATCTGCAGCCTGAGGATTTTCACCAGTTGAACGCAGGCGCAAACCTAATTTAGTTTTGTAAAGAACGAACCAAAGAATGATAGTTAAAATGATGGCTAACCAAGCTGGTGCAGAAGTATTAGTGAAGAAAATCTTACCAATAACTGGAATTTGAGCAAGGACTGGAATATCTGCATAACCAAAATTAGCAGTAATGTTAGGAGTTTGACCTTTCTCGTAAATTGCTTTGATTAAAAATACGCCTAAAGGAGGAGCTAATAGATTTAGTACGGTACCACTGATGATGTGATCGGCATGAAGATTAATCGTGGCAAAAGCATGCAGAATAGAAAAGATTAAGCCAAAGATTGCTCCAACTAAGGCACCCAACCATGGAGTTGCAGAGCCAAATGTTTTGGCGAAGGTTAGGTTAAAAATAATTGAAGTAAAAGCTCCAACAGTCATAATACCTTCAAGCCCGATATTGACGATACCAGAGTTTTCACTGTAGACACCACCTAAGGATGTCAAAATTAGAGGAGCTGAATAGACTAAAGTTGAAGAAACGATTAATGCTAGAAGTGAGGTGAGGTTCATAGAGTATTTCCTTCTTTTGATAATTTGATATTTGGTCCGTCAACGCCATTATTAGGACCAATTTCTTGCCCTCTCTTGAGAGGGTGCTTTTTAACTTTGAAGAGCAGATCAAAGACGTATTTGATGGCGATAAAGAAGATGATGGCGGCGATAACGATGGAGACAATTTCGTAAGGAACGCCTGCAACAGTCTGCATCCCTAAACCACCAATTTTAAGAATGGAGAATAAAAAGGCAGCAATTAAAATTCCGAAAGCTGTACTGTTGCCTAATAATGCGACTGATAATCCGTCCCAACCAATATCAATACTACTGGTTTGTGTAAAGTAGTTTTGGTAAGTCCCTAAACCTTGAACTACGCCACCAATTCCCGCAAAAGCACCGGAAAGCAACATGGAAAGAATGATATTCTTTTTAGCAGACATCCCCGCATAACGACTGGCAAATGGATTGAGACCCACGGCTTTAATTTCAAAGCCGACGGTTGTCTTTTTCATCAAGAACCAGTAAACAATAATGGCAATAATCCCTAAAAAGATTCCTGCATTTATTCGAGAATCACCGAACATTTTACTTAGCCATTCTAAATGAAGACTGCCATTGCTAGAGATATTCTTTGTAGTATCTGTGCCATTGCGTAAGTTTTCAGGCATGATTTGCTGCATAAGATATTGGCAAACATAAAGTACGATGTAATTTAGCATGATAGTCGTGATAACTTCATTGGTTCCAAAGTATGCTCGTAAAAAGCCGGCAATACCAGCAACGATTGCTCCGGCAAGTGCCCCGGTAATGATTGCTAATGGCAATAAGATGTACTTAGGCATATTGGGATTGGCTAACACAAACCAAACGGAAGTTAACCAGCCAGCTTGAGCTTGTCCAGGTAAACCAATGTTGAAGAATCCCGCTTTTGAAGCAATGGCAAAACCAACTGCGGTAAAAAGAAGGGGAGTGGCTTCACGAATTGTTTCTCCTAAGCCATTCATATTGCCTAAAGCACTAGAAAACATAGATGCATAAGCAGTTATTGGATTGTAGCTCCAAATAAGCATAATTATTGCACCGACTAAGAAACCGGCAATTACAGAGATAAGCGGTACCAGATACCGTTTTTCTTTAGCTGAAACTTTGATCAAGATCTTTTCCTTCTTTCTTCACGCCAGTCATTAAAAGACCTAATTCGGTTTTGGTGGTTTGTTCTGGTTGAACGATCCCAGATTTTTGACCATGATGTAAAACCAGAATTCTGTCAGATAACTGCATGATTTCGTTTAATTCATAAGAAACAAGCAAAATAGCTTTACCCGCGTCTCGTTCTTTTAATAATTGTTTGTGAATATACTCAATTGCACCGACATCTAAGCCACGGGTGGGCTGGAAGGCGATGATTAAGTCGCTGTTTCTTTCAAGTTCCCGGGCAATAATTACTTTTTGCTGATTACCACCGGAAAGTTCACCAGCTGGAAGATCACTGCTAGTAGTTCTAATATCAAACTTTTTAATGGCTTTTTGAGCATGTTCTTTGATTGCTGCAAAGTTGATAATGCCATGTCTAGAAAATGGTTGCTGATAGTAGCTTTGCAAAGCGAGGTTATCCGCAATGGACATTTGTAAAATTAGACCATATTTTTGTCGATCGGCGGGGATGTTAGCTACGCCCTGTTCTGTAATCTTTCTAGTAGATTTATTGGTCATATCTTGATCTTTAATAATTACGTGACCGTTGTCTACTCGGCGCAATCCTGTAATTGCCTCAACTAATTCGTCTTGTCCATTGCCGTCGATACCAGCAATTCCTAAGATTTCGCCTGCACGAATAGAGAAGGAAAGATCTTTAACTGCTAAACTGCCACGGCTTTCTTTAACTTGAAGATTTTTAACTTTAAGAATTTCCTTGCCAAGCTTTTCTGCTTTTTTAGTCAATTTCATTTCTACAGAGTGACCAACCATTAACTCTGCCATTTGTTGGTCGCTAATTTTCTTAACTGAATAAGTTCCAACGTCTTGCCCTGCTCGAATGATAGTTACTTGATTAGCAACCTGTTTGATTTCCTCTAGTTTATGAGTGATCAAAATAATCGATTTGCCTTCATGAGCTAGTCCTTTAAGAATAGTCATAAATTCAGTAATTTCTTGAGGCGTTAAAACTGCGGTAGGTTCATCAAAGATAAGAATATTAGCACCACAGTAGAGGACTTTAAGAATTTCTACTCTTTGTTGTTGAGCAACGGTGATGTTAGCTATTTTTTCATCAGGATCAATGGCCAGGTGATAGCGCTCTGAAAGGGCTAAGACTTTTTCACGTGCTTTTTTAATGTCTAAGAAAGGACCATTAGTCGTTTCGTGACCTAAGATGATGTTTTCTAAAACGGTAAAAGAATGAGCGAGCATAAAGTGTTGATGCACCATTCCAATACCTAGTTTTTTAGCAGCTGTTGGGTTATCAATAGTAACTTTTTTACCGTTGACTATGATTTCACCAGAAGTTGGTTCAAGCAGGCCGGAGAGGATACTCATTAAAGTTGATTTACCCGCACCATTTTCTCCGAGCAGTGCTAGAATTTCACCTTGATGTAATTTTAGATTAATATCGTTATTGGCTTTAAATCCGTTAAAGTCTTTAACGATATGCTTCATTTCAATAACTGTATTTTGTTTTTCCATAATTTTTAGTTTTCTATTAAAAAACTCTCCGCCAAGACGAAGAGTTTTTGACTGTTAAGATTTATTTACTTGGCTTGGTTGCAACCTTGATCTTGCCATCGAGGATTTGAGTACGAGCCTTTTGAACAGCTTGCCATGCCTTGTCACTTAATTGACCTTTAGTGATAGAAACACCGTTGTCTTTCAAGCCGTAAACAAGGTGCTTGCCACCTGGAAACTTGTCGTTGTAAGCATCATCGGCAATACTCTTAGTGGCAACGTTCAAGCCCTTTAAGACAGAAGTTAAAGTAAAGTTAGCTTTCTTACCGTTCTTAGCAGTGTAGTTACCTAATCCGGATTGATCAACATCAACCCCAATTACCCAAACTTTCTTGTCGGCTGGTAATGTTTGGTTGTAATCCTTAGCTTCTTGGAAGACACCGTTACCAGCGTTGCCTGCTGCTTGGTAAATAATGTCTGCCTTGTTAGCGTACATTGATTGAGCAATTGACTTAGCTTTATCAGTAGCAGTGAAGTTACCGATGTATTGAGTTTGAACGGTGATCTTTTTATGAAGCGCCTTAGCACCGTCGGCTACACCTTGCTTAAAGCCAGCTTCAAATAAATCAATGATGGCTGATTTAGCACCGCCAATAAAGCCGACTTTGTTGGTCTTAGTTGTGTAAGCTGCAGCTAAACCGCCGAGATAGGAAGCTTCATTACTCTTGAAGGTGACAGAAGCAACATTCTTTTGACCATTAACTACACTGTCGATGATTACGAAGTTCTTCTTAGGATTCTTCTTGGCAGCCTGACTAACTGCTTGTTGTAATTCGAAACCGACACCGAAGATGGTTTGATAACCAGCCTTAGAAGCTTGGTCGAAGTTGGGAACGAAATCGGAAGGACCACTTGATTGGAAGTATTGATAACCGCCCTTGCCTTGCTTTAAGCCATGTTCTTTACCGTAAGCTTTAAATCCAGCCCACGCAGCTTGGTTAAAGGAATGGTCGTCAACACCGTTTTGGTCGGTGATTAAGGCAATACCGTGTTTGGTATCCTTGTTAGTTGAAGCACCTTGCTTCTTGCCCGAACAAGCGGTTAAGGCTAAACCTGCCGCAAATACAATCGCACCAACTGATAAAATCTTTTTGAACTTTGAGTTCATTTCTACCTCCAGAATTGATATTATTTTGAGAATGATTCGATTAAAATGATAAATTAATGTACGTGTTATGTCAATATAAAATTTAAAACAAACAAATTATGTCTATATATAGTGCGAAAAACGAATAATATGTGATATACTGCTTTTAAAATTAATATTCTGAGAGGAAAAACTAAATGCAAAAGAAAATCGCAACCGGTAAGATCTATTTAGGTGGATCATTCAATCGAGAGATAGATCATGAACGAGTGGAAAGGGCAAAAGAAATATTGGCTAAGAATCCAACCATTGCCAAAGTACATTTTCCATTCGATTATGATTTTGTTGATCCTGAAGAAAAGAATCCGGAAATTGGTGGTCAGAGAAGCATGACTTGGCGAGTTGGTACTTTTCAAAATGACCTTAATGGGATCAACAGTGCTACTTGTGGCGTGTTTTTATATGACATGGATATCCTAGATGATGGTTGTGCGTTTGAAATTGGCTTCATGCGAGCAAATCATAAGCCAGTAGTGTTGGTGCCATTTACTGAACATCCGGAGAGACCGAAGAAGATGAACCTGATGATTGCGCAAGGCGTTACTGCGATTATTGATGGTAATACGGAGTTAGAAAAACTAGCTGAGTATGATTTCAATTGGACGCCTTATATTCCTGTGACAGGTTATGGCATTTATTAGAAAAAGTTAAAAGCATCCCGATGGGGATGCTTTTTTGTATTAGATAAAAATTAAATTCATGATTTGCTCCTGTAATATTGCAGATATGCCTGTTTTTGAGTCTTGAGATATTAAAATATAAAAGAGAAAATCTTTTAGTAATAAGGATTTAGAAAATGAATTAAAAAAAGACTTTGTTTACTAGCATGGCCGCAATTACCTTGCTATCAGTTGGTACAACTGCAATTGCTGCTAATAGCAATGCAGAGGTGGTTGAAGCAAAAACTGTTTCTAGAAAGTTGAAACGTAATGCCGCTATTTACACTAGCCATGGTAAACGCACTCATAAGAAGTATTTGAAGAAGGGCATGAAAATCAAGATTTACGGTTATAAGACCATCAGGGGTAAGAAATATGCGCGTATTGGCAAGAACAAGTACGTTTTAGTTTCTAACTTGGCTTCGGCAAAGAAAAAAGCCGTGAAAAAAACTGATCAAAGTACTTCTAACAATTCTTCAGATACTACTGATGACGATATTGCACCAGTAGATCCAGCTAAGCTTGCTGTATACAAGGGTTGGTTGAAGAATAGAAAGAATGGTAACTTGGTTGCTATTCGTGATACCAAAGCATATGACGATGATGGAGATTCTAAAGTTCTTAAGGGCTAAGCTATCAAAATTCCAAGTGAAGATGATGAAATAGATGTTTCTGTTCATGGTGGTAATAATGGCCCTGAAATTGAATTTGGTGGTAACGAAGGTAATACCAAATTCAATTGACTTAGACTTTAAGACTTATGATGGCACTTATAAAGATAAGTTAGCAAATATCAAGAAATACACTAATTCTAAGGGAAAGATTTCATTCGTCCCAACAGTTAATGTGGTTTCCATTCCTGATCTTGATTATCCTAGAATGACTTTGAAGGCAGGTAAAGAAGTAAATCTTAATTATCCAGATTTGATGATCAATGGTGATGGTGAATATGTAGTTGAAGTTGAAGGTAATAACGGCCATGTATTCCAAGTTCCATATAACCAAATTACTGGTTGGAAGAGACCTTAATTTGAACTAGATATGAAAAAGCTCCGTGTAAAGCGGAGCTTTTTTATGGTATAAACTTAACTTTCTTATACTTGTCTTACATTAAGGAGTTAGAATAAAATAATTCTATTATTACATTCAGTATTAAAACTGAATACTCTTGATAAGATGCAACGCGGAGGTAAATGTTATGCGAAGCCTAACACAATTTGACTATATGCTAGATTCCTATGATTCTCAGGATCAAATTTTAGAAGATTTAAGAAGCAATTTTATTAATACTTTTCCAGTAGACTACATCAGAAACAAGATGACTGTAGCTGAATATATTGAAGGAAAAGGTAACAAAGATAGTTTTTGTAATCGTCTTGAAAGAGAACTTAGTGGATTAGGAAGCATTAAAGGCGCAACAGCTTCAAAATTTGGTATTTATTATAGTCAGAAATATCAAAAATACTTAATTAATAAAGTATGGCAGACCCCTAAAGATAATCCAAATTTAAAATTGTCCTTTAAAAAATTAAGAGAATCAATTGCAGATTTGATTGAAGCTGGGAATTCAAATAATCAGAAAGTAATTGAAACTCATCCTCTTGCACCCATGGTTAAAATGAAAATTCTGTCGATATATTATCCAGAAAAGTACTTAAATATTTTTTCTAAAAGAATGTTGGATTATTTTGTATTTCAATTCTATGGGAATTCGGTTTCAAGAAATATCTCACTTTTTGAAAAACAACGACTCCTTTTAAAATTGAAGTATGAAGATAATGCTACTAAAAATTGGAATAATATCAAATTTGGTAATTACTTTTATCACCTTTTTCCAGCTGCATATAAATTAGGTGAAGAAAATCAGTTTAATGGTAGCAAGAACTATAAAGCAGTCAAACTTGAACAAATAGTACCATTGCCTCCTAGAGAAGATAGTCCAGAGTTTCCAGTTGCTTTTAATAAAACAGCTGTAAAATATAAAGCTAAAAATCCACAATCTCAAAAGAGATTCATTTCTAAAGTAGACTATGTAACCAAACAGAAAGCTAACCTAGATGTAGGAGAATTGGGTGAGAGAGAAGTATTTGAATACGAAAAGAAAAGGCTAGCAGAATTTGGCAATCTTCAAAGGCAGATTCAATGGCAATCAAAGAAATCTGATACTATTGGGTATGATATTCTTTCTTTTGAAAAAGATGGTACTCCGAGACAAATTGAAGTTAAAAGTACCACTGATAAAGTAAGTAATAAATTTAGTTTTATTATGACTGAAAATGAAAGACAACATGCATTATCTCTTTCTAATTATTGGATTTATCGAGTATTTGATGTAAAAAAGCAACCTATTATTTACAAGATAAAAAATCCTTTGAAGGATAACTTGGCCGAGATAATTCCTGTAAAGTATCAGGTTAATGTGAAAATAAAAAAATAAAAATAGCATTCCCATTTTAGTTAATGGGGATGCTATTGTTTAACGACGTTGTAAAGTCATTGTCCATGTATCAACACGAAATTTTAATTTAGATCCACTACGATAGACATTACTTTCTTCACCACCTGGACAACAGAACCAAAGATTTTTTCCACCTCGCCAAGCTAAATAGTAATGTGTAGATGGTTTCATTCTCATGTTCAAAGCATTAGAACCATGATAAGTAGTCATTGGATGCTTTGACAGATATTCACCACAAATAGTATGTTTAGTGATATTTATCCATTGCCATTTGTGTTTTTTATTCTGCCAATGTCCACAATAACGTGCAGGTATGGTATAACGATGAAGCCGAGTTGCTTCAACCTTTTTATTATTAAGACCGTTGTTGAATATAGTGATAAAACTAATAGCTGCGAGTATGCTTAAAACTACAGTAATAATTTTTCTCTTCATTTTTAAATGTCTTATTTCTTATCCTTAAAATTAATCACCTTAGAAGGATCAATTTTAGTTCTACGCTTATCCTTTTTCGCTATCTCAGAATCAATTTTAGGAAAGAGAGCATTCCAGAATTCCGTAACAGCATCATTTTCATATTTTTCTTTAGGATCTTCTTTTGTATGACCGTTCTCATCAACGGCTTGTGGACCTTTGTACTTATCTTGTTCAGCCTTAGCCAACATTGCCGTTGCAAAACTATTAACTTTAATCTGTTTTCGCGGTTTATTCTTTGGTCGTTTATTTTTATCAGGTAAGTCTGTTACTTTTTTCATGAGTTCTCCTTAAAATATAATATAATCTTGAATCATTTGATGAAAGGTATCAACCTGTCATTTTAGTAAAAATATGTATAATAAGAGGCATCGCATTTAAGTGGTGCCTTTTTGCTTAAGCAAATTATCTAGGGTTTACATCATGAGCATATTCCTTTAGTTCCAACAAGCTGTATTTTTTCCCGAAGATGGTGTGTTTGTCGGGAAACAAACGATAGGAGTTCTTCAATCTCTTCATAAACTTGTTAGTGAATAATTTTTTCTTTTGACCATAAAGCGTATGTTGATTCAGCCATTGTTCTGCTTGATTTCTTGATAGATATTTCATGAAATCTTCCTTTCTGTTATTCAGAGTGCGAGTGCTTTGGCTGTACCTCTATACATCACTATTGTAGTTCTTTAGGTATTGAATGTATAAAAATTTGTAGAGGGCATAAAGATAGACTATATTCATAAGAAAAACTAAAATAAAAATTAAAAGTATATATTTTACGAGATAAAATTATGAAACTCAATAAAAAATCATCTTAGTTTCAGCTGCAACTTTAATGGCATTGAGTCCAGCTATCGCTTTGACTCAAAACAATGAGCCGGTTTTTGCAGCTAGCAAGAAAGCCATCAAAAAAACAATTAAAACTAGTGCAAATGGTATCACGCTTTATAACGAAAAGGGTAATTTTTATACTGGCAAGAAAAAAGTTAAGAGTAATAGCACAATTAAGACTTATGGTAAGCCTGTTTGGATTACTAGTCGCATTTCACTTCTGTCAAGCGATAGTTTTCCAGTAATCAGAATTAATAATGGTTAAAATTACGTGTGGCTTGGTGACAATGGTTATATTAAGTCTAATTGCTTAGGCAGTATTAGCAACAAGGGTGTAATTAATATTGCTCGTAAAGGTTACGTTTATGACAAAAACGGCAAGCGTTTGAAATCATATCGTGGTGGCAAGGTAACTGTAACTCGTAATCAAAAGATTAAATATGCTGGCAAATTGACAGAAACTTCACGTGAACTTTACTATTACGTTGGCAGCGGTGCTTATGTTAAGGCACTGAATGTAAGTAAAATCAATGGTCAATATGTCTTCACAAAGCAACCAACTTATGTAATTCCCCGTGCTGATATGTATGTTTTGAACAAAGATTTAAAGGAAACTTCTAAAGTTGTTCGTGCTGGTAGCAAAGTTAAGATTGATCAGGTTTTGATCGATACTGACTACACTGACCCACAATTGTACGTCAGAATAGCTGGCACCAAGGACCAATTCTTGTACTGGACTGATGCAGGTGATTATCCAGATGAAGATGAGGGGAATTTTAGCTTTAGATTCTTCATGGATAATAATCATAATTTTGCGGAATCAACTCAATCGTTGGTTACTTTTAAACAAGGCCTAGAAAAGACTACACCACTTTACAATGATCAAGGTCAGCTAGTTGATTTAGGTGGCAAATATTTGGAAAAGGCAGCTCGTGGCAACTTTTTGCCTGAGAACAATTATCAGGTTGATTATGCTCGTTACATTTGGGTACCTAGTGAAAAGAAAGCAAAACTTTTCTATCACTTAATTGGTACTACTTTTTCAATGCGTGATCCACATAGTAAATATGAATACACTTGGGTTAAGCAAAATATTGGTAGTGTTTATGTAAAGGCAAGTGATGTTACTTTCAAAGGTTTAAAAGTTAAGACTCAAAATACTGCAGAAGAGGCTACCAAGTTAGCTAAAAAGTAGAAAAATATTGAAGCGCTGTCGTTTGACGGTGCTTTTTATGTCAATAAAAAATTCTAAAATATTTATTGACAATAGCTAAAAGAAAGATCAATATAACATTAAATTTATTTAAGAAAGGAGTCACATATCATGTTAGAATCACAAAGCGCATTAACAGTAGAATTACGCCGCCGCCACCAAAATGATGGTTTATTTGTGATCCTAAATTATGGTGTGCGGCGATCCTAATCTCAGATAATTGATTTACTAATTATTCTATGAAGGTTCACATTCCTTAATTGGGATGTGGGCCTTTTTATTTTTTAGAAAAGAGAAACGACTATGAAAGCTATTAAATTTATCAGTACTACCAGTTTACTTATTGGTGCAGCTTTAAGTTTAACTGCATGTGGTCAAAATAATAAGAATGCAGCCAAGCCTGCGAATAAGTTTCCTGAACAAACCCCACAAAAGATAGCAAAACAGGGTGGGACTTTAACCTATGCTATTGAAACTGATACTCCTTTTAAAGGAATTTTTGATAGTCAGTTATCAGTTGATCAAGTGGATTCAGACGTAATGCAATTTGGTAATGAGGCTTTGTTCGATACTGATAATCAATATAAGATTACTAATAAAGGCCCAGCTACTTTTAAATTAGCCAAGAAAGCCAAGACAGTAACAATTACTGTTAAGAAAGGAGTTAAGTGGTCCGATGGCAAGCAAGTGGTTGCTAAGGATTTGGAATATCCATATGAAATGACTGCCAATAAAGCTACCAACAGTCTACGGTACTCAGATTCTCTAGCTAATATCGTAGGAATGAAAGCCTATCACAATGGCAAAGCGAAAACTATTTCAGGCATAACTTATCCTGATGGTGAAAATGGCAGAACTATTGTCATTCATTTTTTAGCAATGAAGCCAGGGATGTTGCAATCTGGTAATGACTATTTTATTGAAACGGCAGCTCCATATCATCATTTAAAGGATGTACCTTTCAGTAAATTAGTTTCATCAGATCAAATCAGAAAAGATCCATTATTCTTTGGACCATATAAAGTTAGCAAAGTTGTCAGAGGTCAGTCAGTAACTTGGGTTCCCAATAAATATTATTGGAGAGGCAAACCAAAGTTGAATAAGATTGTGGCGCAAGTTGTTTCGACTAAATCAGCCAGTCAAGCAATTAAGAGTCACAAGTTTGATATTGCAGATGTAGTTAACTCTGATTGGCAAGCCGTTAAGAACGCTAAGAACGCTAAGAATACTAACTTTATTGCTAAGATCCCTCTTGCATATAGTTACTTAGGCTTCAAAGTCGGGAAGTGGGAGAATGGCAAGAATGTCATGGACAAGAATTCTAAGATGAATAATAAATCTTTGCGTCAGGCAATTGCCTATGCCATGAATATTAATCAAGTTGAAAAGAGATACACGCAAGGTTTGACTTTCAGAGTGCCAACTTTGATTCCTGCTCAATTTAGCGATTACTTCGATAAAAATGCAAAAGGCTTTCCATACAATTTAAAGAAAGCCAACCAATTATTGGATAAAGCTGGCTACAAGAAGAAAGGTAAATGGAGGGCTCAGCCTAATGGCAAGCCTTTGAGTATTCACTTGGCCGCAATGACAGGTTCCGCAGTGCAAGAGCCGATTATTCAGAATTATATTCAACAGTGGCATAAAATCGGCTTGCATGTCAGCTTAACTGGTGGCAGATTAATTGAGTTCAATTCCTTCTACGACAAACTGGACCACGATGATAAAAATATCGATATGTTTATGGCAGCTTGGTCATTGTCATCAGAGCCTTCACCAAGAGGGATGTACAGCGAAACTAACCCAATGAATGACTCTAGATTCGTTACCAAGGAAAACAATAAATTGCTTGATGAAATTGATTCTACTAAGGCGTTCAATCACAAGTACCGGGTAGCAGCTTTTCATAAATGGCAACAATATATGAACGATGAAGCTTATATTGTACCAATGACTAACTCTTATGCGATTCAAGCTGTTAATAATAAGATCGTGAACTACTCGTTAAAACCAGCAGCTGCAAATAGTGTTTGGTATAAAGTAGGCTTTAGTAAGTGGTTAATTTCTTAACGTTAAAGATGGTGTTCGTCTGAATTATGAGACTGGTAATAGTCGAATAGAATAAAAAGAAAATGATTCAATACTACTTAAGGTACTGAATCATGCAATCAAAATTTTCCAAAGTGAACTGCTAGTGTACCAGTTCTGGGGCTGAATAGGCGCTAAGCTAGCTACAATGATGAAGATGCCACCAATGGCAATAGATAAGGCAAAGATGTAATTAACCATGGTGAACTGTGAACTTTCATTAATAGATTGGCGCAAAATATAGATAGCAAGCGCAACTAAAATCATCCCTATTGAGATACCGATTTGGTAAAAAACATACATCAACTTTTCCCCAGTCTTTTTAAATCTGTTAAATATTATATGATTTTTTTGAATAATAAACAAAAATTAAAGTTAAATTTGACTTATATTAATAAGTCTATTATTATTCACACTAAAGTATGATGTTTCATGAATGAGAGGTATATAAATGGACTGGACCATTATACAGCAGGCATTGCCAGCATATGGGCATGGCTTCGTTCTTACTGTTTGGCTTTCATTGGTTGGGATTATTGGCTCAATCATTGTTGGAGTCATTGCAAGTTTGCTGCAATACTTTAAGACACCGATCTTAAGTCAGATTGCAACAGCTTATGTCGAATTGGCACGCAATACACCGCTTTTAATTCAACTTTTCTTTTTGTATTATGCATTTCCAGTAATTGGTTGGCGAATGTCATCAATTACTGCCGGAATTATCGGTTTGATTTTCCTTGGGGGAGGCTACATGGCTGAAGGATTCACCGGTGGCTTCCAAGGGGTAACGGATAGTCAAATCAATTCTGGTGAAGCTTTAGGAATGAATCGCTTTCAATTAGCAAGATACATTGTGTTCCCGCAAGGATTTGCCTTAAGTATGCCAGCTTTGGCAGCTAATGTGATTTTTCTTATTAAGGAAACATCTATTTTTACAGTGATTGCAATTCCTGAATTGACTAATACGGCATTGGATTTGATCGGAATGTATTACCGGTCTAATGAATATTTATTAATGTTGGTTATCGGCTATGCAATTATTATGATTCCAGTAATTTTACTTTTAAACTGGCTAGAAAGGAAAGTTCGTTATGGCGCATTCGGGGATTAATGTCTTATTCAGCGGTAGCAACTTTGATCGGCTATTAGTTGGTTTATGGACCTCTATTTGGATTGCTGCTTTGTCAATTATCATTGGATTGCTTATTGGAACTATATTCGGTGTTCTTCGGACAATGCCGAATAAAATAATTCGTTGCATTTTAAGAGTCTACATGGAGATCTTTAGGATTTTACCTAGTGTGGTTCTACTTTATTTGGTTTATTATATTTTGCCTCGTAGCTTGCATATTAATTGGCCGGGTACTTGGATGGCAGTCTTAGCTTTTTCGCTTTGGGTAGCAGCAGAGTTCAGCGATATTGTTCGTGGGGCTTTGCAATCCGTGCCATTAGCTCAAAAGGAAAGTGGCTTGGCATTGGGTTTGAGTAAGACGCAGCTTTTCTTGTATGTTTTGTTACCTCAAGCATTCAAGTTAGAGTTACCAGCTACGATCAACTTAGCAACAAGAGTAATTAAAACAACTTCTATTTTAATGTTGATCAGTGTAATGGATGTTATCAATGTGGGACAACAAATTATTGAAGCAAATAATCAAAAATTCCCAACAGGTGTTTTCTGGGTTTATGGTTTGATTTTCTTCTTTTACTTTATCCTGGATTATCCTTTATCAGTATGGGCAAAGAGTTTAATGGCAAAGCAAAAATAGGTGAGAAAAATGACTGAAGAAATTTTAAAAGTGGAACATCTAAACAAGTTTTATGGTGACTGGCAAGCACTTCACGATATTAGCTTTAATTTGAAAAAGGGTGAAGTTTTGGCGATTCTGGGTCCCTCAGGTTCAGGTAAATCAACACTCTTAAGAACACTGAATGGTTTGGAAAATTATAAAAATGGTGAGATTGTCTTTCATGGTAAAAAGGTCCAGTCCTCTCCAAAAGAATGGCAAGCTATTCGACAAAAGATTGGCATGGTTTTTCAATCATATGATCTTTTTCCAAACCTAACAGTAATGCAAAATATTCTTTTGGCACCTACAAAGGTCCAAAAACGAGATCGAGCAGAAGTAGAACAAGAAGCACATCATTTGTTAAAACGGGTAAATATGGATCAATATGCTGACACGTATCCTCGAGAATTATCTGGTGGTCAACAACAAAGAGTGGCAATTGTCCGTACTTTAGCTATGAAGCCTGAAGTTATTCTACTTGATGAAATTACTGCATCTCTTGACCCTGAAATGGTTCGTGGTATTGAAGATATTGTTAAAAAACTTTCAGAAAATGATCATATGACAATGATTTTAGTTACTCACCAAATGAACTTTGCTAAACGTGTCGCTGATCAAGTCCTCTTTTTGGAAAAAGGCAGGATTATTGAGAAAACTCCTTGTGAACAGTTCTTTACTGAACCACAATCTGAAAGAGCTCAGCAATTCCTCACTGATATGGACTTCTAGGGGGATGAAACTATGAGTGGACGAAAGATATTCAACACTATTATTAGTGTAATTGCCGCTGTCGTAGTGTTAGCTTCAGCTTATATGGGTTTAACTAAACCATATCTAGCTCGTTCTGCTGGTGGTGGCGGTTGGAGTAACAATAATAGTGTGACCCAAATTAAGCGTCGAGGTTATATTCGAATTGGTGTTTATGGCGACTTACCACCATATGGTTGGGTTAACTCTCAAGGTAAACGGGTTGGTTTTGATTTGCGACTTGCACGAGAATTAGCTAAAGAATTAGGTGTGAAACCACGATTTACCCAACTTAACGGAAATAACCGGGTTGACGCATTGAATTCTAATAAAGTAGATATGGTCTTAGCCAACTTTACCAAGACTCCAGAAAGAGCAGAAGTAGTAGATTTTGCCCATCCTTACATGAAAGTATCAACTGGTGTTGTTTCACCTAAGAGTCACCCGATTACCAGTGAAAAGCAATTGCGAGGGAAACAATTGATTCTTTTGAAAGGATCAACGGGTGAAAACTACTTTGCTAACCGTCCTGGAATAAAGCTTTTACGTTTTGATTCAGAAACCCAGCAATTTAATGCAATGAAAAATAAGCGAGGAGCTGCATTAGCTGATGATAACTCCTACTTATATGCCTGGATTAAAAAGAATCCGCAATATGTAGTAGGAATTAGATCAATTGGTCCTCACCAATTTATTGCACCTGCTGTTAAGAAGGGTAACAAATCTTTATTGAAGTGGACTAATAAACAAATCAATCGTTTGACTGCTGAAGGTTTCTTCAAGAAAGATTACCAAATTGAACTTAAACCATACTTTGGTAAAGGAATTGTGCCTAGCGACATTTTATTAAAGTAAATCAAAAATGAAAAGAGAAGTAATTCAAAGTTGGAATTACTTCTCTTTATTCTATGCCAAAGTATTTTTTAGCTGCGTCGCTCATACGGTCCGGCGACCAAACCGGATACCAGACAAATTCTACGTCTACGTTTTTTACTTCTTCGACCTGTTCTACTTCTGCTTTGATTTTATCAAGGCCGATTGTAAAATTAAATTGAACACTTTGTAAAAAATAAAAGCCCATCTGGGCCTGTTTGATAGAATGTTAATAACCACAAAAACTTCTATTGGAGGTCAAAAATGGACTCTTTATATTCTACCATGAATCAGCGCATTAAAGGTAAACACTTATCATTCGAAGAGCGGGTTATTATCCAAACTCGTATCAAAGACGGCTTCTCTCTTAGAGCTATTGCACGTGAACTTGGTTGTTCCCCGTCTACCATCAGCTATGAAGTCAAACGCGGTACTGTTTCTCTTTATCATGGCAAACAGAGCCGGTACAAGGCTGATCACGGTCAAAGCGTTTATCAGGCTAATCGACACCATTGTGGCCGCAAATCAGACTTCTTGAAGAAATCTGATTTTATCGAATATGTTAACAAGCATTTCTCTGAAGATAACTGGTCGCTTGATGTATGTGTCAATCGCAGTTTGGTTTTAGGCCATAAGACTAGAGATGATCAAGTACTGCTGACTTTGTCTGAGCGAATGAGTCGCGAGTTTTTAATCTTGCGGATTCCCGATAAGACCGCTGCCAGTGTCATGCATGCTTTTAGAACGCTTCAAAAACAATACAGCGAGCACTGGAACGACATCTTCAAGACAATCACTACTGATAATGGCTCGGAGTTCGCGGATTTAGCTAATTTAGAGCAAGTCTCTAAAACGCTTGTTTACTATGCTCATCCCGATAAAGGCACTGTTGAAAGACATAACGGCCTTATTCGTAGGTTCATACCTAAAGGTGATTACATCAATAACTATTCTCTTCAAGACATCATTAATATTGAAACCCGGTGCAATTCACTGCTGAGAAAGATCTTAGCGTATCATACCCCAGATGAAATCTTTGAAAAGGAATTGGATCGTATCTATCAAACAGCATAAGTGTTCAATTTATTATTGCAATTTACGAACTCACTAATTAAATAAAAAGAATATAAAAAATGCTTAGTACCTACTTGGTATTAAGCATTTTTGTTTAGCCTATAATGAGCATTCTCCAGAATTGACTACTGGTGTACCAGTTATGCGGCTGAATTGCGGCCAGGCTGGTGATAATGATTAAAACGCCAGCCGTTGAGATCGAAATGGAAAAGATGAAGTTAGTGAAATTGGCAGGGTAGCTGCTTTTGCGACATCCCCTGAAGATGTAAAGTGCAAGACCCACGAAAAAGAAACCTACAAAAATTCCGATTTGATACCAAATATCCATTACTACTCCCTTAATTAATCCTTCTTTTCATAACCAAAATACTTCTTTGCGGCGTCGCTCATACGGTCCGGCGACCAAACCGGATACCAGACAAATTCTACATCCACGTTTTTTACTTCTTCAACTTTTTTAACTTCTTTAGTGATTGCATCGATTAAAAAGCCGGTCAAGGGACATGCTGGAGTGGTCAAAGTCATGTTGATTAAGCAGATGCCATCTTCGTCCAAGTCGATACCATAGATTAAGCCTAAATTAACCACGTCGACGTTTAATTCAGGGTCGATCACCTGAGCGAGGTGGTTAATGATGTCGTTTTTGATTGTTTCGCCGTCTCTCATTATGCATCCTCACCAAAAATCTTTGCTTTGATTGCTTGTCCGGTTGGCGTACCAGCTAAGCCACCGATTCCTGTTTCGCGTAGGGATGCTGGCATTTGGTGGCCAACTTTTTTCATGGCATCGATACATTCGTCAGCCGGAATTACACTAGTGCATCCCGCCAGCGCCATATCTGCCGCAATCAAGGCGTTCCCAGCACCAATCGCATTTCTTTTCACGCAAGGCACTTCAACCAGTCCTGCAATAGGGTCACAAACAAGGCCAAGCAAATTCGACATTGCAATCGATAAAGCCTGTGCGCTTTGTTCGGCGGTGCCGCCAGCTGCTTCAACTGCCGCAGCCGCACCCATGGCAGAGGCAGAGCCTACTTCAGCTTGGCAGCCGCCAGTAGCACCAGCGATTTCGGCGTTGTTGGCGATCACCATACCAAAGCCACCGGCAGTGAACAAGAAGTGAATCATTTGCTCCTCAGTTAAGTTGAGTCGTTTTTCTAATAAAAACAAGACACCAGGTAAGGTGCCGGATGAACCCGCTGTTGGCGTAGCACAAATGACACCCATTGCCGCATTAACTTCGTTAGTTGCAACAGCATTCTGTACGGCAGTCATGATCGTATCGCCAGAAAGGGTGTGGCCTTTCTCAATATATTTCTTGATCTTCACGGCCTCACCGCCAGTTAAGCCAGTGCTAGAAAACACACCATTGCCGCTACGACCTTTTTTCACCGCATCGCGCATGGTTTCCAGATTGTATTTCATTTTGTTCCAGACTTTTTCACGAGGTAAGCCTGACATTTGGCATTCTTGCTCAATGATTAATTCAGAGATAGGTTTGCCTGTTTTTTCGGAGTCGGCAACAATTTCTTTAATATGGTTGTACATGATTTCTTCCTATCTATAAACAAATGATGTGAGGATATTTCTTCCGTAATTCACCAGTTAAGGCTGGTTTGAAGTAATTTTGGATATCGTACTCATAGATGTAACAAGCGTGCGACTTGTAGATTCTTTTTTCCTTAAAAGGGGCCTTGAGTTTCAAAAAGTCAGATAAGGATCTCTCGTGATTAAGTTTTCTCTCAAAATCAACTAAGATCACGATTGGTAGAGAACCAGCTGGCTTGATGTTGATGCCGTGTAAGACGATCTCGCGCACTTCGATGGCACCGCCACCGATAGAGCAGCCTGATAATTGGGCCTTCTTTTCACCATCTGACATGTCTAAAATCGCAGTGTTAGGGTGGCCGATGGGGCTTTGGCCTTCTTCTTCAACAAAGCGAATATCGATTCCGCGTTGGCGCGCAATCTCAGGTGCTCGCGGCACACGCAAATCCTCTGTAGTAAAGCCCAAGATTCCTGCAGCGATGGCATAGTCAGTACCATGTCCGCGGTGCGTTTGCGCAAAAGAGCCATAATAATGAACAGTAACTTTTTTAGGTACGCCGCCGAACAAGCGGTTTCCTTCACGGCCAATGGCTACGGCACCGGCAGTGTGTGAGCTTGACGGTCCGACCATGACAGGTCCGATGATGTCAAAGACGCTCTTGTAACGATTCTCCATTGTAAGATCCCCTAATGTATTATAATTTTCGTTTCTCATTATAACGGATAATGGGAAATTGATAAGTAAAGATTGCGATGATTTTCAATATTTTGAGAAATAGAGTAATCGTAATTACTGAAATCTAACTAAAATAAAAATTTTTTATTCTTATACATTTTCAGTATAATTTAGTAGCATAATAAAGATCGTTTTTAGAGAAGGATAAATTATGACTAACGAAAAAGACAAATTGAAGCAAAATTTAGAGAAGGTTGCTGAAGAACGCGGTGACCAGCAAGCAGTATCTTATCAAGACTTGTTCAGTCCAATGTTCATGCAAAAGAATACCAGCTTTGCTACGATTGATGTGTTTGTAAGAGAACTTGGCTTGAAGGACTTCCAAGAGATCGAAAAGATTGATGACAAAGTAATCGACGATTTTGTCAAAAAAGAGACGAAATTTAATAATTGGCAAGAAATGCAACAGCGTGCGGTAAGCGAATACATGACTAGCTTATTTTAATAAAAAGTAACCCCTAAAGTCGGTTATTAGTTGATAAGAATGGTATCATTAATATAGTAGTAAATATATATTTTTGGCGTAGAAAGAAAAGGAAGAGAACGATGGAAGATAAAGAAATTGTTCAACAGATTGAACAGGGCGTCAAAGAATCAGAAAATTGGAGTGTATATCACCACTTAAAGGATAAGTTAGGTTATCCAGCATTGATGTTGCGTCAAACTAACACAAGTGCAAATAGTTTCGGCGTAAACATCGATATCTTTAAAGGATATGCTTACTTGTTCTTGGACAATGGTACACCTGCAGAACCTGGCAAGCCTTTCTCAGTGCAAGAGATGTCAGATTGGGTAGCTTTGAAAGAACTGCTTGACATCATTAAGCCTTATATAAAAAAATAAATCCATAAAAAATACGAATTTGCCATTGTGACAAATTCGTTTTTATTTGTGGGAAAGGGATCAGAATGCAAAAGTACACAAGATTAGCAACTAAAGATGACTTGGCTGAGATTATGGCTATTATTGGGGATGCCAAGGTATTTTTGAAAAAGTCAGGCAGCACGCAATGGCAAAATGGCTATCCAAATGAAGAATCAATTTTAGATGATATTAAGAATGGCGATGGATATGTCTTAGTAGTTGGCGATAAGGTGGCTGGCTACACTGCTGCAATTACTGGTGTAGATCCCCATTATCTGAAAATTGAAGGTGGCAGCTGGAGCGACAACGATGATCCTTATACAACGATCCACCGCATTTGCTTGAGTTCAAATTATCAAGGTCAAGGCTTAAGTAGGATCTTCATGTCAGATATCATCAGTTTGGAATATGCGACCGGTATCAGAAACTTTCGTGTTGATACCCATCGTTTGAATAAGCCAATGCAAAAGCTGGCAACCGGCAACGGTTTTGAATATCGTGGTATTATCCAAGTCGATGATGAAGTTGATCCAGACCGCTTGGCTTACGAATTAAATATGTAGAAAATAAAAAGCCCATAATTGCTACAAGAAGTAACAATTATGCGGCTTTTTTACTTTTCGTTATAAAGAGCTTTAACAGCATCGATATCACATTGTTGGATGGTGTAAGCACGTTGATCAGTAATTGCAGAATTCATAACTGATGGTTGACTGTCGTTGTGCTCCAAACCAATAGCGTGACCCAATTCGTGTTCAGCACAGACAATGCAATTTCTGGATTTACTTGATCCAAGAAGAAGTTGTTAAGTGAAATGATTGAACCGTAGAGGTAGCCACGTGGTACAGCAGGCAGTTGTGTGATACCAGCCCAACCAGTGTTGCTGTAGTTACCAGCGTTCACAATGATGTTGGCTTTGCGATAATCAGTAACTTGCTTAAAGTTGATGGCTTTAGTATCGTTCCAAGCATTCATTGATACATCGGCTTTCTATTTAATTTTTTGCATTATCTAACTATTTGTAACCCATTTGCAAGCGTAAGGCCTCGTAAATTGGCTTGCCGCCAAGCAAGTCGAGTACGTAGTAAGAAATAAATGTAACGATGATTAATGGCAAGACTTGTTGGACAGTACCGACCATTTCGGTTAACAGCATGATCGCAGTAAAGGGTGCTTTTTCGATCGCGCCAAAGTAGGCGGCCATTGAAATAACCAAGATGTGAACGAAGCACATTGACGGAATGATGCCTAATTTAATCATGACGTTGGCACAGATCATGCCTAAGATCGCACCTAAAACCAGGATCGGCATGAAGATACCGCCAGGCACTGATGAACCATAAGACAGCATTGAGAAGACAAAACGAATGACGAAGAGAATGATAGGGATAATTACCAAACTCCATGGTCCAAGCAGTAATTGTGTGTCGAGCTTATGGTTGGACAAATCAGTGATCAAAACGTGTGAACCACCGAGCAGGTGAGAATTCCAAAGACCAACTGGAATAATCGAGATCAAAGGAATAATGCTGTGGTAGTAAGCAGGAATCTTCTTAAGTTTACTGAAGATGGGCTTCAAGCTAAGCAATGTATATTGGTAGCCGTAAGCTAAAAGTCCTAATACAATACCGATAATTGGCAAAGTCCAGTAGGCATTGATTGGGAAGTAGCCGCGAACTGGCAAGTATAAACATGGCTTGTTACCGAAGAACAGAATAGTCATGAAGTCAGCTGAGAAGCTGGCGGCTAAAATTGAGACCACCTTTTTGGGTTTAAAGCTGAAGGAGATTTCTTCAACTAAGAACATTGCGCCGGCAATTGGTGCACTAAAGGCAGCCGCAAGTCCTGCCGCAACACCACATTCTTGCAGTTCCTTAATTTGATCTTTGTCTGATTCAAAGATGCTTTCGGCTAACCCTTGTCCAACCATGGCACCCATTTCAATACATGGACCTTCACGTCCCAGCATTAGGCCAGGGCAGATTGCCAGCAGACCACCAACAAATTTACGCCATAAGATTGACCACCATGGCATCTTGTTTTCACCTAAGAAAACAGCTTCAATTTGCGGTACACCAGAACCGACTAATTGATTCAAATATGGTTTAGTGATGTGACCTAGTACAAGGCAGATAACGATCATCAAGATAACATAGGGCACAAGCCACATTGGTTGTGCCGCCATCTTCGGGTAAATAAAGTTGAGGATCTGCATCGTATGGTCAATTACCCAGCGAAAGACGCTTACGATTAGACCGGTGATGATGCCTACAAGAATCGCCCGGTACAGGTGATAAGACATGTCACTGGAAAACGGTTTTCTTAAAATTTGTTTTGCAGTTTTTATCATAATCATTTCCTTATTGCTGAAGTTTAGTACAACTTTATCTTATCACATGCAAACAGCCCTTGTTCAGGGCTGTTTGCATGTGATATTGAATAAAAATTATCTATTTTCTTGAACTACTTTAACAATTTGAATGATGATAGTAGGCATTAATGCTAACCCGATAATCCAAAGAAGTTGGGTGTTAGTCAATGGAGTTACAGCGAACAAACTGTGAAGACCTGGTACAAATAAAATTAAAGCTAATAATAATGTACCAACTGCAAAGGCAGCCAAGCTGTACCAGTTGTTCTTAAAGCCAATCTTGAAAATGCTGTGCTGTGAACGGCAGTTGAAACCATGAAGCAAACGAGCAAAAGTCAAAGTTGAGAAGGCCATGGTACATGCGACAGCGGCACTAGTTTGACGACCAATCATGAAGGCAGCGATAACGCCAACTGAGATAATGATCCCCTGAAGAGTTACTTTGGTTATTAAGCTCTTATCAAGGATGCCGACTTTAGGATCACGTGGTTTTCTATCAAGAATGTCTGGTGCACCAGGCTCCATCCCGATTGCCAAAGCTGGAAGGGAGTCGGTTACCAAGTTGATGAACAAAAGCTGAACTGCGATAAATGGCACTGGAAAGCCACCAATTGAGGCAAACAAAACAGTGATGATCGCAGATAAGTTACCTGAAAGAAGATACATAATTGCGTTCTTAATATTTTCAAAAACGGTCCGACCATTGGCAACAGCCTTGATTATTGTAGCGAAGTTGTCGTCGGCCAAGATCATGCTGGCTGCATCTTTTGATACTTCGGTACCGGTGATTCCCATAGCAACACCAATGTCGGCTTTCTTCAAGGCAGGGGCGTCGTTGACGCCATCACCAGTCATAGAAACAATCTTGTCCTTCTTTTGCCATGCGTTAACGATGTGGATTTTGTTTTCTGGCGATACACGGGCATAAACGGCGATCTTTTCAATCTTTTGTTCAAGTTCTTCGTCGCTCATCTTATCAAGTTCGAGACCAGTAACGGCAATGTCGCCATCGCTAAAGATACCGATCTTTTTGGCAATGGCAACGGCAGTAACCTTGTGGTCACCAGTGATCATGACAGTACGGATACCGGCTTTTTTAGCACGGGCAACAGCTTCAATACTTTCTTCACGAGGTGGGTCCATTTCGGAAACCAAACCAATGAAGGTAAAGCCGTGTTCTGTCTCAGGAGTAAGATCTTCGTCTTTTTCCTTGTAGGCAAAGGTTAAAACACGCAAACCATTTTCTGAGAAGTGTTCGTTTTGAGCTAAAATCTTCTTTCTATCTTCATCAGTTATTGGGCGAACTTCATCGCCGATACGGATGTTGTCACAGCGGTCAAGCAAGACGTCGATGGCACCTTTAACGAAGATAGTAGGTACGGTGTGGATCAAGTGCTTGGTACTCATCAACTTACGGTCAGAGTCGAATGGCACTTCTTGCTGACGAGTTAAAAGACCACGAAGATCACTTTCAGACAAGCCAAGTTGATTGTTACCTAAATCAATGCCTGGCACCTTGCGGTACATTTCAAGTAAGGCTGATTCGGTTGGGTCACCGATGCTCTTGCCGTCTTTTAAGCTTGAGTCGTTGTTTAATACTGCGTCGTATAAAAGGTAGCGGTGTAATTGATTGCCTAAGTCTAGTTGATCAGGCTTTAAGACTTCGCCACCAATGTAGATGTCTTCAACGGTCATCTTGTTTTGGGTTAGAGTACCGGTTTTATCGGAACAAATAACGGAAACGGAACCTAAAGATTCAACGGCAGCCAAGTTCTTGATAATGGCATTTTCTTTGGCCATCTTTTGTGTACCCATAGCTTGCACGATGGTTACGATTGAACTCAAGGCTTCAGGAATTGCGGCTACAGCTAAGGCAACTGCAAAAAGAAGTGCATCCATAATCGGTTGACCGCGCCAGATTTGCAAGCCAAGTACGATGGCACAAATGATCAAAATTGCCGTGGCCAGTTTGGATGAGAACTTATCAAGTGAGACTTGAAGTGGGGTACGACGTTCCTTAGTTTCATTCATCAAGGAAGCGATCTTACCGATCTCGGTGTTCATCCCCGTGCCGGTAACTAACACATTAGCGCGGCCGTAAGTAACTAGTGAACTTGAGTAAACCATGTTGAGACGGTCACCCAATGGGATTTCATGATCGAAGTCAACGTCGGCCTTATCGATATTGGTTGATTCACCGGTTAAAGAACTTTCGTTAACTTGCAGAGAATAGTTATCCAAAATTCGTCCATCGGCAGTAACCATGTCGCCGGCTTCCAAAAGCATGATGTCGCCAGGTACAACGTCTTTTGAATCGATTTCGATCTTTTCACCATTGCGCAGAACTTTGGCACTAGGTGAGGACAGCGACTTGAGCGATTCAAGCGATTTTTCTGCTTTAACGTGCTGCACCGTTCCTAAAATTGCGTTTAAGATCAGTACGGCAATGATAACCAGCGTACTTTCTAAATCACCAGTAAAGGCAGAAATAACTGCGGCGATGATCAAGATGATGACCATCAAATCTTTAAACTGCTCTAAGAAAACTTGAAAGGCCGTTTTCTTTTTGCCTTCAACTAAGGCGTTTTTACCGTATTTGGCTAAGTTTTCTTCAGCCTGCTTAGTCGATAAACCACCGCTGCCGGTTTTAAACTCTTTTAAAACCTCGTCCTTGGTCTGTAAATAATACTGTTTCATATAATCCTCCAGAATTGGGAGTGTCTAGACAAAAAAAGAGACCATGCCCAAACTTAAAAAAGTTTATGCATAGTCTCACCATTTAAATTTACAGCGGAAATTGCTTTCGTGATATGACGCCGTAAATACAATTATTTGTCGGTTACTCCCTATATGTATATTAAAATTAAATCATACGACATTGTTCTTGGCAATAAAAAAATAATATAATTAAAAATCATGATTGGAGGGGAAAATATGAATGAGGTGATTTTGCCGCGCAAACGCTGGCAACAGATCTTTAACGTGCAAATGATTTTTGCACTAATCGTAACAATTTTAGAAATGATTCCTAAGCGAGGACACACTGCAGGTAATATTTTTCAGTTAGTATTCTTATGCTTAGTCATTGGTTTAAATTTTTACGTTCAATTTAAGCGTAAAAATCCTAGCAAGCTTAATCATGAGATTACTCGCTGGATAAATCTCTGGCTGTTTAACGGTTATTTCATTGATGTCTGGTTAGCAACGGGTAATTATTTATTACTTTTCAAATTTCTTGCCCCATGCCCATGGATCCTCGTGCCAGGTCTTCAAGACATCGTATTGTTCGCTTGAGATATGGCCTGATTCGTTTTCCTTCTTGAGAAGTTCTGGGTAGGAAAGAAGTGGAGCATACTTAACGCCGCTCTTAGCAAAGTTTTCCTTGGCGTCTGGCAAGTAGTAGGTGAAGATTGAAGATACGCCGATTACGTTGCCACCGTCTTTTTCAGTTGCCTTAACAGCGTTCAAAACTGAGCCACCAGTAGTGATTAAGTCGTCAATTAAAACGATCTTGTCGTCTTTTGAAAAGCAACCTTCGATTTGACGACCCTTGCCATGATCCTTTGGTTTTGGACGAACGTAGATCATTGGCAAATGAAGCTTGTCAGCAACCCAAGCTGCGTGAGGGATACCGGCAGTAGCGACACCACCGATAATGGTTGCTTCAGGAAATTCTTTTGCAATTAAGTTAGCTAAGTCACTGGCAATCATGTCGCGTAATTCTGGGTAAGAAACAGTCAAACGCAAGTCAGTGTAGATTGGTGAAAGCATCCCACTTGCATAGGTAAATGGTTTGTCAGGTGAGATAGTGATGATTTTTTCTTGGATAAGTTGAGAAATAATTTGATCTTTATGCATTTTAATTAAACTCCTTCTTGATTGCTTCATAAGCAGCTTCTGGATCACTGGCTAAAGTGATAGGACGGCCAACAACGATGGCACTTGAACCCCATTCCTTAGCATCGGCTGGTGTTGCAACTCTTGATTGGTCATCTTTAGCGTTTCCCTTTGGACGAATGCCAGGAGTGACATATAAGAAATCGTCGCCGATTGCTTCGTGCAATTCTTTGACTTCAAGTGGTGAACAGATAACGCCGTCTGCACCAGCAGCTTTTGCCATCTTGGCCAGGCTGAGTACTTGTTTGTCCATTGGTAAAGAACAGTTTTGTTCGTGGGCTAAAACATCGTCTGAAATTGAAGTCAATTCAGTGACAGCCAAAAGCTTAGGTACGCTCTTGCCAGCGGGTGTGCCAGCGATTAAACCGTCTTTAGCGGCCTTGATCATTTGACTGCCGCCAAGTGCGTGCACCGTAGTAAAGGTAATGCCGAGTTTTGCCAAAGCCTTAGCACCGTTATAAACAGTGTTTGGAATATCATGCATCTTAAGGTCTAAGAAGATCTTGTAGCCTTGATCGGTTAATTCTTTAACTACGCCAATGCCGGCGTTGTAAAACAATTCCATGCCGACTTTGATAAAGACGTTTTCCGGTTTGCCAAGTTTTGCCAGAATTTCGTGTAATTTTTCTTCATTGTCCAAATCAAGGGCAACAATTACAGGTCTACTCATTTTTTTCCTCCACAAAAAAAGTCTATACGTGGCGCAGAGAGACACCAGGTATAGACTTTCCCCAGATAATTTAAGTCAATATTTTGAACTTGCGGTCTCTCTGTACCGTTTAAAGTTTGATCAAAACGAAGTTTAACACCATCGAAAATAAAATACAAATAAAATTTTGGACTTTGAAAAAATGAAAAAGGCGTGTACAATCTGTTCTAAAAAATAAGCGAATGTCCGTGAGCATTCATTTTTGGAGGAAAATTATGACAAATACACGCGTAAGTTTACCAGGATTAGATTTGAAGAACCCAGTGATGCCAGCAAGTGGTACCTTTGGCTTTGGTGATGTGCCAGCAGCTAAGAAGTTCGATTTAAACGAATTGGGTGCGATGGTGATCAAGACCACGACGCCACATGCGACAACCGGTAATCCGCAACCACAGATCGCTGTTTTAGACGACGGCGTTTTAAACTCAGTTGGTTTAACTAACCCAGGTGTTGACGTAGTAATTAGTGAGAAACTTGTTCCACTTAGAAAACAATATCCAGACCTGCCAATTATGGCTAGTGTGGGTGGCGATAGCGAAGACGACTACGTTGAAGTCGCTAAGAAGTTGTCTGACTCAGGTTTAGTTAATGCACTCGAAATCAACGTTTCTTGTCCTAACGTTGATCGCGGCGGTATGAGCTTTGGTGTGCATCCTGACGTCGTTGAAGAGTTAACCCAGAAAATCAAAAACGTGGTCAACGTTCCAATCTACGTTAAACTAACACCAAACGTCACTGATGTAGTTACTATCGCCAAAGCTGCCGAAAAGGGCGGTGCTGATGGTCTTTCCATGATCAACACTTTGCTTGGTATGGACATTGATGTGAAAACGAGAAAGCCAGTGCTTGGTCACAACATGGGTGGTCTCTCCGGTGAAGCTGTTAAACCAGTTGCTCTGCGCATGATTGCCCAAGTTCACCAAAGTGTGAACTTACCAATCATCGGTATGGGCGGCATTAGTTCAGCCGAAGACGTCGTCAAATTCATGCTTGCCGGTGCCAGTGCTGTTGCCGTAGGGACTGCTCATTTCCACGACAGCATCGCCTCCAAGCATATTGCAGATAGTTTGCCAGTCGAACTTAAAAAATTAGGCGTTGACGATATCAACGATTTAGTCGGTCAAGTTAAATTCAATTAATTCCTTGACAAACGCTGTCATTTACAGTAACTTTAAAGCAATGAATGTCCTTTAAAATTAGTCCCGTGAGGCTAGCAAGGCAGGCTTAAATTAAGTTTCGACTTTACAGAAAGCTCCTAGTCTCAGAGAAGACTGGGAGCTTTTTTCATGGGCAAAAATTAGGAGGCTGTTAAATTGGCAAAAGAAATTCAGGATGCGCTTGCAATGAAGCGTGCGCTAACGCGTATTACTTACGAAATCATCGAACAAAATAAGGGTACCGATGATCTAGTATTAGTTGGGATCAAGACACGTGGTGTTTACCTAGCTGACCGCATCCATGACAGAATTCAAAAACTTGAAGGCGTTGATGTTCCGGTCGGTGAACTTGACATCACCCTTTACCGTGATGACCGTCATGATGCATCCTTGAAGCAAGATCCAGTTGTTAACTCTGATCAAGTTAGTGTCGACATCGATGACAAGCACGTTGTCTTGATCGACGATGTTATCTACACCGGTCGAACAATTAGAGCTGCGATGGATGCCTTGATGCACGTTGGTCGACCAAGTTCGATCAGAGTGGCAGTTTTGGTTGACCGTGGTCACCGTGAATTGCCAATCCGTGCAGACTTTGTTGGTAAAAACATTCCAACTTCTGCCGACGAACAAGTCGCTGTTAATGTAGTTGAAAAGGACGGCAAGGATTCAGTTGAACTGAAGGCTTTGCCAAAATAAAAAATAGAAAAAGTAAATAATTCAACCATTTAATTGACTCCAGAGAGGGCCAGAAGGGTTGCTTAGTTTTTCGCATACAAAAGTGCGAAGAAAAAGCCTGGAGCAATTAAATGCTTCAGGCTTTTTTTGATAGAAAGAATCGAAAATGGAAAATTTAAATCTTGTCAGTTTACCACATTTTGTTAGTGTTGAAAATTTGCATGTTGATGAAGTAGAGGCTTTGATCAAGCGAGCAGAATACTTCAAAAAAGGCGGTGCAACGCCTCGCTTAACCAAGCCGGTATACGTGACCAACATGTTCTTTGAAGACTCAAGCAGAACACATACGAGTTTTGAAATGGCTGAAAGAAAGTTGGGATTAACAGTTATCCCATTTGATCCAGCTCACTCATCAGTTAATAAAGGTGAAACTTTATACGACACTTCACTCATCATGAATGCCTTAGGTGTTGATCTTGAAGTGATCCGCCACTCACAAAATGAGTACTACAACGATTTGATCAACTTAAAAGATCACCAACACTTAAACATCGGTGTGATCAACGCAGGTGATGGTAGTGGTCAACACCCTAGTCAATGTATGCTCGACATGATGACCATCCACGAACATTTCGGCCACTTCAAAGGCTTAAAAGTAGCCATCGTCGGCGACATCACTAACTCAAGAGTCGCAAAAAGTGACATGGAACTGCTTACCAGATTAGGCGCAGAAGTCTACTTCTCAGGTCCAAGCTACTGGTATTCAAAGGAATTTGATAAATACGGTAAGTATGAAGAATTAGACAAGGTGATCCCTGACATGGATGTCATGATGCTGCTTAGAGTACAACATGAACGTCATGCAGGTGATCCTAATGAAAAGAAATTTGATGCAAAAGCATACCATGAAAAATATGGCATCAACCACAAACGTTACAATGAATTAAAGCCAGATACAATCATCATGCACCCAGGTCCAATTAACCACGACGTTGAACTTAGCGGTGACTTGGTCGAAAGCGACAAGTGTATGTTTGTCCGTCAAATGCAAAACGGCGTCTTCATGAGAATGGCCATGATTGAAGCAGTATTACGCGGAAGAAAGCTCGGAGGTCTCGAATAATGACAACAGTAATTAAGAATGGTACCGCTTATCAAAATGGTCGCTTAGTTAAAGCAGATGTTTTAATTGACGGTCAAAAAATTAAAGCAATCGGTACTGATTTAACAGGCGACAAAGTAATTGATGCTAAAGGCAAGTTAGTCAGCCCCGGCTTAGTTGATGTCCACGTTCACTACCGCGATCCTGGTCAAACTTATAAGGAAGATATTAGAACAGGTAGCGAAGCTGCAGCCCGCGGTGGTTTTACCACAGTCGGTGCCATGCCAAATGTCACTCCTGTACCTAACACACCAGAATTAATGGAAAAGATGGTTGAAGAAAACAAAAAGAAGGGCATCGTTCACGTCTTCCAATACGGTCCAATCACTAATGATGAAACAACTGATGTCATTCCTGATTATGCCGCTTTGAAAAAAGCTGGTGCTTTTGCCTTAAGTAATGACGGCCACGGTGTGCAAACCGCCCAAACTATGTACCTGGCTATGCAAAAAGCTAAGGAAAACAACTTGATTGTCGCAACTCATGCTCAAGATGATTCATTGTTTGATCACGGCATCGTCAACGCCGGAAAAACCGCAGAAAGGTTGAACTTGCCACCTGTTACTGAGCTTGCGGAAACTACGCAGATTGCGCGTGACTTGCTCTTAGCGCAAAAGACTGGCGTGCACTACCACATCTGCCACGTTTCAACTAAAACGAGCGTTGAACTGGTCCGTATGGCAAAGGCCCGCGGCATCAACGTCACTTGTGAAGTCGCACCGCACCACATTTTGTTAACTGATGACGATATTCCAAAGGACAACGGCTACTACAAGATGAATCCACCTTTGAGAAATAAGGAAGATCAAGCAGCTTTGTTAGTTGGGTTACTTGATGGCACAATTGATTTGATTGCCACTGACCATGCGCCTCACGCTAAGAAAGAAAAGCAAGGCGGGATGAAAGGTGCCGCATTTGGAATCACAGGCAGCGAAACAGCTTTTAGTACCTTGTACACCAAGTTTGTAAAAAACGAAAAAGTCTTTACGCTTGAACAATTATTATCATGGCTCAGCGATAAGCCAGCTAAGACCTTCGGCCTTAAAAACGCCGGTGTGCTCGAACCAGGAAGGCCTGCTGATATTGCTATCTTTGATCTTGAGCATGAAAAAGAAATCAAGGAAGCAGACTTTAAGTCTAAGGGTGTCAATACACCATTTACCGGCCACAAGGTTTATGGTTCAACAGTGATGACAATGGTTGACGGTAAAGTTGTCTACCAGGAAGGAGCAGAGTAAATGTCAATGCGCTATTTAATTTTAGAAGACGGCAGTATCTATGCCGGTGAAGGCTTCGGCGCCGATCGCGAAACAACCGGTGAAGTTGTTTTCACAACAGGGATGACCGGTTATCAAGAAGCAATCACTGATCAAAGTTACGCAGATCAAATCTTGGTTTTCACTAACCCATTGATTGGTAACTACGGGATTACTTTAGCTGACTATGAATCACTTGAACCAAAGATCAAGGGCGTGATTTGCCACCAAGTTGCCCGCCATCCGGACAACTGGAGAATGCAAACGACTTTGCCTAAGTTCTTAGAGCATTTGGATATCCCAGGCATTCAAGGAATTGATACCCGTGCCTTAGTTAAAAAGCTTCGTGTCCACGGTACCTTAAGAGGTAAGATCGCAGATTCAAAGGAAGATGCAGACAAGATTGCCAAGATTTTACAAACTGAAAATGTAACTCAAGGCGTGATCAGCTGCGTCTCAACTAAGAGTCCATACCCAGTTCCCGGTTCAAAGCGCAACATTGTGGTTATCGACTTCGGGATCAAGCACAGTATCTTGCGTGAACTCGCCGAGCGTGACTGCAACTGTATTGTTTTGCCATATACCGCAACCGCTGAAGAAGTGTTAAACCTTCATCCAGATGGTGTCCTTCTTTCAAACGGCCCTGGTGACCCAGAAGAAATGGCCGCAAATGGTGCTACAGACATGGTTCGTGAAGTTGAAAAGCATGTACCATTGATGGGTATTTGTATGGGACACCAAGTCTTTGCTTTAGCCAACGGTGCTAAGACCCACAAGATGAAGTTCGGCCACCGTGGTTTTAACCACCCAGTCCGTGAAATTGCTACTGGCAACATCGGTTTTACTTCACAAAACCACGGCTACGCTGTAGATGCAGATTCAGTTGATAAAGATAACTTGATGATTACCCACGTTGAAGTAAACGATGGCACTGTTGAAGGATTGCGTCATAAGAAGTACCCAGCCTTCTCAGTCCAGTTCCACCCAGATGCAACTCCAGGACCACACGATGAGGTTTCACTATTTGATGACTTTATGTCAATGATTGATCAAAGAAAGGAAGAAGAGCGTCATGCCTAAGAGAAAAGATATTCATAAGATTATGGTGATTGGTTCTGGTCCAATTATTATTGGTCAGGCTGCAGAATTTGACTATTCTGGTACTCAGGCTTGTTTAGCTCTTCGCGAAGAAGGTTACGAAGTTGTGTTGGTTAACTCCAACCCAGCAACCATCATGACCGATACGACAATTGCTGACAAGGTCTACATTGAACCTTTGACCGTTGAATCAATTTCAAGAATCATTCGTCAAGAATATCCAGATGCCATCTTGCCAACCTTGGGTGGCCAAGTAGGTTTGAACATGGCTTTGGCTCTTGCAAAGACTGGTATCTTGGATGAACTGCACATTGAACTTTTGGGTACTAAGCTTGATTCAATCGAACAAGCTGAAGACCGTGAAAAGTTCAAGGAATTATGTAAAAAGTTGGGCGAACCTGTGCCACCATCCAAGACGGTTAATACAGTTGAAGATGCTTTGGCCTTTGGTGATGAAATCGGCTATCCAATCATCGTACGTCCTGCCTTCACAATGGGTGGTACCGGTGGTGGTATCTGCCACAACCGTGAAGAATTAGCTGAAATTGCCAAAAATGGTTTGGAACTTTCACCCGTAACTGAATGTTTGATTGAAAAATCCATTGCTGGTTACAAGGAAATCGAATTCGAAGTAATGCGCGACCACGACGATAATGCGATGATCGTCTGCTGTATGGAAAACTTCGATCCAGTTGGTATCCACACCGGTGACTCAATCGTTTTCTCACCAAGTCAAACCTTGTCAGACAAGGAATACCAAATGCTGCGTGACTGTTCACTGCGTTTGATTAGAGCACTTAAGATCGAAGGGGGATGTAACGTACAGCTTGCCCTTGATCCAACCAGCTTTAACTACGACGTTATCGAAGTTAACCCAAGAGTTTCTAGATCAAGTGCCTTGGCTTCAAAGGCTACTGGTTATCCAATTGCCAAGATGGCCGCTAAGATTGCGGTGGGCATGACTTTGGATGAAATCAAGAACCCAGTAACTGGTACGACTTATGCCGAATTTGAACCAGCTCTTGACTACGTTGTCTGCAAGCTTCCACGCTGGCCATTCGATAAGTTCCCTAAGGCGGACAGAGTTTTAGGTACGCAAATGAAGGCTACCGGTGAGGTTATGGCGATCGGTAGAACTGCAGAAGAAGCAATGCAAAAGGCTGTCAGATCACTTGAAATCGATGAAAGGGATCTTTATTCTGAAGAAGCTCATGAAGCTAGCGATGATAAGCTTGAACAAAAATTAGTTAAGGCGCAAGACGATCGCTTATTCTACTTAGCAGAAGCATTCAGACGTGGGTACAGCTTAGAAGATGTGCATGAATTAACTAAGATCAACTTCTACTTCTTGGATATCGTCAAGCACATGGTCGAAATGGAGAAGACACTTGAAGAAAACAAGTACGATGTCGACACATTGCACCTTGCTAAGAAATATGGCTTCAGCGATCCAACAATTGCTCATTTATGGTGTGAAAGCGAAGATGAAGTAAGAAACTTTAGAAAAGCCAACGGCATCATACCAGTTTACAAGATGGTTGATACCTGTGCAGCCGAATTTGAATCAAAGACGCCATACTTCTACTCAACTTATGATACAGAAAACGAATCACATAAGTCAGGTAAGAAATCAGTGGTTGTAATTGGTTCAGGCCCAATCAGAATTGGTCAAGGTGTCGAATTCGACTACGCAACTGTGCACTGTGTTAAGGCCTTGCAAAAGATGGGGTATGAAGCAATCGTCATTAACTCAAACCCAGAAACTGTTTCAACTGACTTCTCGGTTTCTGACAAGCTTTACTTTGAACCATTGACCCTTGAAGATGTTTTAAACGTCTGCGATTTGGAAAAGCCAGTAGGTGCAATTGTCCAATTCGGTGGCCAAACTTCAATTAACTTGGCAGCTGGTCTTGAAAAGCACGGTGTAAAGATTTTGGGTACTAAGGTTAAGGATGTTAACCGTGCAGAAGACCGTGAACTCTTTGATGAAATTATCAAGAATTTGCAACTTAACCAACCAAATGGCTTAACTGCAACGACTCACGAAGGCGTGCTTGAAGCAGCAGATAAATTAGGTTACCCAGTCTTGGTTCGTCCAAGTTACGTCTTGGGTGGTAAGGCAATGGAGATTGTCTACAACAAGGACGAATTGGAAGAATACTTGCAAGACCACGTTGATATTGCGGCAGATCACCCAATCTTGGTTGATGATTACTTGGATGGTCGTGAATGTGATGTCGATGCGATCTGTGACGGCAAGGATGTTCTTTTACCTGGTATTATGGAACACATCGAACACGCTGGGGTTCACTCAGGTGACTCAATGGCTGTTTACCCACCACAAACCTTTACTGAAGAAGTTAAGGAAAAGATTACCGACGTCACGAGAAAGTTAGCTTTGACCTTGCACTGTGTCGGCATCATGAATATTCAGTTCATCGTGCGTGACGGTGAAGTTTATGTCATCGAAGTAAACCCACGTGCAAGTAGAACTGTCCCATTCTTGAGCAAGATTACGGGTATCGAAATGGCCCAAGTGGCTACACGCGTAATTATGGGTGAAAGTTTGGCTGAACAAGGCTACAGCGACGGTTTGGCACCAGAACCTGACATGATTTCAGTTAAGGCACCAGTCTTCAGTTTCAGTAAGTTAGCTGATGTTGACTCATACTTAGGACCAGAAATGAAATCAACTGGTGAGGTAATGGGTAGTGACCATACCTTTGCTAAGGCATTGTACAAAGCCTTTGCCGGGGCTAAGATGCAATTGCCAGAAAATGGTAACGTCTTGCTCACAATCGAAGATAGAGATAAGGAAAAGATCTTGCCAATTGCGAAGAGATTCGCCAGAATCGGTTACCGAATCTTTGCGACGAAGGGTACGGCAGACTTCTTGAAGAAGCATGACTTACACGTTGACTTGGTAACTAAGGTTCATGAAGATGAAAATGCGGATGACAACATCTTGAATGAATTGAGGGATGATAAGATCGACTTGGTAATCAACACGATGGGTCATGATATTGAGAAGAACTCTGATGGCTTTATTATCAGACAGATGGCTATTCAGCAAAATGTACCACTTCTTACTGCACTTGATACTGCGGATGCACTTCTTACTGCACTTGAGAATAGATCATTTGCGACTGATGCTTTAAAGTAGGAAATGGGAAGATAAAGTAAAAGGAACTAGATGAGAAGACTAGTTCCTTTTTGCTTATCTACGTTGTTTTGAAGACGGAAGAAAAATCCTTCAGACATGTTAAAGTATTGGCCTAATTTTGCCGATAATTCTGCGTCGATTTTTCTTTTACCTTGTTTACAACCGAGAGACAGCTTCATACAAGCTTCACTATATTGATGTTAATGGATCAACTAAGTCTAATGGATTTACTGCTAATGATGGTACAGAACTTACTAACCATGAAATTAGTAATGTCAGTGGTTATGTAGGGGAAAGTTCAGATCCTACTAAGTTGAATTTATGGAACTTTACCGATGATGGTTATGTTTTAGTCGATGCATCAGGTAATGTTAAAGGTGCAGATGGTAACGTTGATATCAGTAAACTTGGTAAACAAGAGTTTATTGAGGGCATGGGTGATAATAACGACCATGACCAATACGTTTACTTGAAGCACGCAGTTGAAGAAATTACTCCAGAGACTTCAGATAGTGATATTCCCAAGGATCCATCAAATCCAACCAACTCAAGTGTTGATAAGAATACTTTGAGTAAGACCTTCACTCATACCATTTACTACAAGGCAAATACTACCGATGGTGCCACATTAAAGGATGCAACTACTCAAATAGTGGTGATAGATACACAACTTCAGATAGTATGATTGGTACTTGGAAGCTAGTTAGTGGTAAGGCTGACGCAATTGATTTAACTCCAAGTTCTTCAAATCCTAAGGACGTTCAATTGGTTTACGAGAAGGAAGTACAACCGGGCGGTGATACCGGCGATGAACCAGGTGACCAACCAAGTGGTAAACCATCAGGTCAACCAGGTAATAAAGGTTCTAAGACTCCAGGCAAACCAGACGAAAATAAACCTGACGAGCCAAAGAAGGACAACACCAAGAAACCTGAAGAGAAGAAATCTAACAAGAAGACTCCTCAAAAGAAGAATCCTTCAAAGAAGTCTACTAAGAAGAGCCCAACCAAGTCCAATAAGACTAAACAAGCCAAGCAAAGTCAGAAGTAATCGATCAAACTAGTGGAAAGCCAGCAGGTTTGGTCGACAACACAACTGTCGGTGCTAATGGCGATACTGTGAATGGCACCAAAGTAAACACTTTGCCACAAACTGGCGAGAAGTAATCAGATGCTGCCGCATTTGGCTTAATCGCTCTCGCATTTGCTGGTTTGGCTTCATTTGTTGGCGTGGACCGCAAAAAGAAAAATAATTAAATAGAGAAAAAAGGATCGAACAATTCATTTTTCAGGATCGTTTGATCCTTTTTCTTATGCCTATGAAAGCATTTTTAATTTTCCTTATTTTTTGTTTGCACCGTAAGCGATTTCATTGATAGAATGCTTTTTGTAACTTTTTTACAGAAAATAGGGGAGAAATTGTTGATGAATTATTTATTTCTATTTATTCCTGCAATCGGATGGGGACTTATGCCTCTATTCGTTGCCGGGGTTAAAAAGAGTAATATTTACCACCAAATCGTAGGTTCAGTATTAGGTGCATTTTTGTTCGGCGTAGTCGTTACTTTAATCAAGCGTCCAGCATTTAATATGACTTCATTTTTATTGGCTATGGTTGCAGGTGCCGCATGGGTAGTTGGTCAGTGTGGTCAATACTACAGTTACTCAAAGATCGGTGTTTCTGAAACCATGCCACTCTCAACCGGTTTACAATTGATCGGTGTGCCACTTGTTGGGGTTTTAATCTTTGGCGAATGGGCAAGTACACAAGCTAAGTTGTTTGGTTTCCTTGGCATTCTTGCTTTGGTTGTCGGTGTTGCCTTTACCTCTTTGACTGATAAGGGTACTGCCGAAGGTAACAAGCAAAACCAAACCAGTACAATGATCATCTTGGCTTTGACCACTTTGGGTTACATCACTTCAAGCTCAATTCCTAAGGCTTTGAAGGGCGATGGCGTCATGATTTTCTTGGGTCAAACAATCGGGATGATGATCGCCACCTTTATTTACATTGTGGCCACTAAGCAACTTAAGGTTTTGAAGGAAAAGGAGAGCTATCAAGTTATTCCGGCCGGCGTGATTTTTGCGATCGCCGCACTTTCATACATCATTTCAGTTCAAATGAACGGTGTTAACTTGGCCTTCGTTATGTCACAACTTTGCGTAGTTATTTCAACTCTTGGTGGTATCGTATTCTTACACGAACAAAAGACCAAGAAGGGCTACATTTACACTGCAATCGGTTTGGTATTAATCGTCGCTGGTGCAGTCTTAACTTCAGTATTTTAATGGAGAACGTTGGATGAATTTCATCCGACGTTTTTTGTTTTTTTAAGCAAAAGAAATATGTTCTAGACCATTTTGGATTAAAATATAAGTAGTAGGAAGAGTCTATCAAAGGAGCAGATTGAAATTATGAATGACAATACTGTATATGTAATTGATGCACGAAGATATTCTCGTAATGGCGAAATAATAGAGCATAATGTCCACGTTTATAGTTCATATCAAAATGTCATTGCAGCGTTTGAGTCATTTTTTAAAGTGCCAAATAAAGAAGTACACATGAATGGTAAAAATGAAATGTTGCAAGTGAGAATATTCGATCCGACGAATGAATTTGTGACGAAATATAAATTCGACATCTATGAAAAACAGATCGATAATTTCTTTCCAAAAACGACTGAACATATCTAGATTGGGGTGGCAGATAGATTCTGTCGCTCTTTTTTGATGAGGTGAAAAGATGGTTTTAGACGAAAATAAGAAAAAAGAAGCTTTGAAGAAGTTGACTAAGGAAGAATACGAGGTCACTCAGAATGCGGCGACGGAGTATCCTTTCACTGGTAAGTACGACGATTTTTATGAAAAAGGCATTTACGTTGATGTGGTGTCAGGTGAGCCGTTGTTTTCTAGCCAGGATAAGTATGATGCGGGATGCGGCTGGCCTAGTTTTACTAAGCCGATTGAGAAACTGAAGTATCACCGCGATCAGTCACATGGCATGGAGCGTACCGAAGTGGTAAGTCCAGAGGCGCAGTCACATTTGGGTCATGTTTTTACTGATGGGCCTGTGGATCGTGGCGGTTTGCGCTATTGCATTAATTCTGCAGCATTGCGTTTTATTCCATATGAGAAGCTAGATGAAGCAGGTTATGGCGAGTATAAGAAGTTGTTTGAGTAAAAAATAAGACTGCTAAGTTTTCGCTTAGTAGTCTTTTTTGATGATGTTTTGTTTAAATTCTATTTTTCATAAAACTTGATTTCAGTATTAGCCAAATCAACTGTGTAAGTTTCTTCCTCAAGTGGACGCTTAGTCATGCCTTCATCAGTTGAGTAAATGATCAAAGCTAACTTGCTGCCTGATGGAATAGTGTAGTAGGTAGGTTGAAGCAAGAAGTCCAAATCGTAGAACTTGTCAGCTTCAATTGCTTCAGGCTTCTTCATGTCCTTGTAGTTTTGCATGTTCATGTGGGCCTTAGTGATCAACTTAGCCTTGGTCTTCTTGTCTGGAACAAATTCTTGCAAAGTGTCAGTGCCAAATCTATAACCCAATTCTTGGCCACCACGCATCAAGAACTTAGGTGTTGCAGTCAAACGTTGTCTTTCGCCAAGTTCAACCAAAGCAACAGAAATTTGACCCTTAGGAAGAGAACCTTTGACTCTGACCTTAACTTCAGGACGACCTACGATTGTAGTTGGGTGGATAAATTCATCTGTGACAAAGCGTAAGCTTGGCTTAGCCCACTTTTCATCACCACAGATAAACTTGTATTGCCAGTCGCTTTCAGAAATACCAGCCTTCTTGAATTCGATGCCACCTACGTCAGTGAATGACTTCTTAGCTTGACCATTGCCATCTGCGTAAAGATCGCCTTCGTCAGTAGGGTAGTAGCTCTTTTCTTGACCTAAATCGTCGTTCCAGTCCTTTTCTTCATGCCACTTGTCAGCTTGCAAGTTGTCTTGAATCATGACTGTTGGCCATTGGTTGTAGGCATTGTTTTCTACGCCAAGGAGTTCATGAACAAACCAGAGGTTCATCAAGTCAGTAAAGTCGATGGAAACGAAGTTGTTCATGTTATAGTGCGGACCTTGGTGCAAGAAGAGGTGGTGCTTCATTGGCATCTTAGAAACGAGTTGCCAAATCTTGTAGACGTTCTTTGGCTTAACGTTCCAGTCGTTTAAACCATGAACTGAAATCCATGAGCACTTGATGCCATCTGCGTGATGACGGTAATTTCTTGCTTCCCAGAAGTCAGAATATTGACCAGTTTTACGGTCTTCTTTTTCAAGTAATTCCTTTTGCATCTTGTCGTATTCTGGCTTGATCTTGAGGTAGGAACCGGCATCCCACAAGTTAGATTGACAAGTTTCAGCCAAAAGGTCGAGGTCTTCACCTTGGCAAGCCTCAGGAGCAATAACCAAACCGTGTTCACGGTAGTAGTCGTACCATGATGAAATAGCAGCTTCAGAAACAACAGTCTTCAGACCCTTGACGCCAGTAGTTGCAATAGCGATTTGCAAAGTACCCAAGTATGAACGACCAGTCATCCCGATGTTGCCGTTGCACCAATCGGCTTTGGTTTGAACAGTTCTGGTGCGGTCAGTGTAAGCAACACGGTCGCCGTGAAGCCATTCAATGACAGCTGCAGCTGATTCAGTTTCTTCAGGTGCACCGGTAATTCTGACACCGTCACTGCCGCGCGTACCGATGGCACCAGCAAAGACGCTAGCAAAACCACGAGCAAGCATATATTCGTTTAATGGGTAAGATGACTTGTGAACTGCTTCTTCAGTTGCTGGGTGGCTTGAGCCGTCTGGCTTTTCTGCCTTAACGATTGGAGAGTGTTCATATTGTGGGTCGTTCCAGGTACTTGCATCGGACAAGTTTTCATCAACGTTGTGGTTTCGTTTTTCGTTGGCGATGATGCCACCGAAGTATGGGGATGCAGTGTAAAGTGCTGGCACCTTGAGGCCTTTGTTAGTTTCGGCAGGACGGAAGACAGTAACTTGAATCAAGTCGCTCTTGCCGTCGTGGTCGGTGTCAAGATCAGTTTCTACGTAAACGACTTCACGGATTACCTTGTTAGTGTCAAAAACAGGGATGGACTTGCCGTTGAAGAATTTGAATTCGTTTTGGCCCCAGAATTGAGTGAAGTAGCCTTTACCAGCCATCACATCGAGCAAGATTTGACCATTCTTACTACGAGTGTTGAGCAAACGGTAGAAGGCTGAGATCAATTTGTGATTGTCGCTGATGTCTTGAACAAATGGCAAAGCATTTTTTTGCATAAAGCGAGTTGGGTCATCAAATTGATAGTCGTAGTGAACGTGATAGCCGAGCAGTTGCAAAGCAACGTTGTAGAATTGCTCGGTGCCGATGGATTCAGACTTTTCTTTTAAGAAATCTGCTAAAGTTTCATGATCTGAAACAGCGAATTCGTTCAACTTGGCCGTTTTAGCAGCATCAGTCTTGGCTTCAGCGATTGCGTTTTTAACGAGTTTTTCAAGCAGGTCGCTGAAAGACCAGTCTTCGTAGTTTCTAGGTAGGAAGTTGATGTCGATTAATTCTTTGACTTGTTGATCAAAGCTGGTTTCAACATAGGCATATTGATTGTATTTCATTGATTTCGCTCCTTTTTTTCTTATTAATTATAGTTTACCTGTTTAAGGTGACATCGCAATCAAAAAAGATGAGATTAAGTTAATTTTAGAGTCCTCTTATATAAGTATCAGTGCAATTTTATTTTTAATTATAAAATAGAGTACTAATATTATAATTGGGAATTAATATAAGATTTGTCACGATTAATAAAAAGGGTAAGTTGGTGAAGAATTCACGCAAGGCTAAGCCAGGTGTTAAGTATCATGTAAATCGTGTGTTTAAGATGGCAAGCGTAGTTATGCGCAGATTAAATTAGGACGCAAGTATGTGATGCTTAATACGAAGTATGTTAAGTTTATATAATGAAAAAGTCGGCGATTTTGCCGGCTTTTTTTCGTTAAAAGATAAAAATTTTAAATGGCGTATAAACGTAAAGCAATGCTAGAGCAACGACTACGATTAATTCAATCGTGTTTCGCTTAGTTAGACGATCATAATTTTCTTCTTTAATTTTATTTTGGTGAAATGCCTGGGTGAACTGAATACGTCTGACCGCTAGAACGATAGCAATGATCAGATAAATGCTGATGCCGATAATATTTAGAGTTTTCATTCTTATTCCTCTTAGTTGTATTTGTGCTAGTTTTTTATTAAAATTATATCAAACAAACGTTCAAACTTCGATATTTTTTAGAAAGGAAAACTGATGGCAAATTATAACTCTAAACGTGAACATTATCGCAATGTGGCCCGCAAACATGAAGCGATGATCGAGCAAAAATATCAATCTCAAATTCGAGCTTCAATTAAAGGTACCAAGGTTTATAGTGTTGATGCTTTTGCCGATAAAGAAGTTGATGATTTTACTCAAAAAGCTAAGCAAATTGTCTGGCCCCTTGCTACCAATCAAGCCGTGATTAAGGCCTGCCAAGATTATCCGCAACAAAAAGTAGCTGCTTTGAATTTTGCTTCATATGTTAATCCTGGTGGTGGTTTTTTAAACGGTGCAATGGCGCAAGAAGAAGCGATTTGTACGCAGTCAGACCTTTATCCGGTTATTGCAAGTCAACGTGATTTTTATGCTTGGAATAAACAGCACAGAAATCGCGGCCTATATATGAACCGCGGGCTTTATTCGCCTGATATTATCTGGGATGGGGATGTTCAAAGTGGTGTGCTCACATGTGCCGCACCTAATAAGACTGCTGGTCGTCGCACCTTGCGTGAGCCAGAAGAGCAGATGAAGTTCTATAGTGATGCTGACAGTGCAATGCTTAGTCGAATGAATTTTGTTAAAAAAATAGCTGAAGATCAAAAAGTTGATGTATTGATCCTTGGTGCATGGGGCGCCGGCGTCTTTGGCTTTAAGCCAGCCGAAGTTGCCAAGATGTGGCAGAGGACTTTCGAGCAGCCAACCAGTATTTCAAAGGTCGTTTATGCAGTGATCCCAGATGAGCGGCGACAAAATCGCGCAGTGAATGAATTTAAGAAAGTTTTCGAGTGAGTTAGATAGATGTTTTTTAGGTAAATTTAGTTCATAATATAAGTAAATATTTATGTACTAAGGAAAATATCTATGGGACTTTTTGATTTATTTAGTAAAAAACAAAGAAAAGCGAATCAAGCGTTTTTGGCCGACCAGCGCAGCCAACAAGTTATTGCTAAGATTAAAAAACTAGATTTGCCAGCTGAACTTAAACAACAACTGATTAATGCTAAAGTTTATGACATTTGGTTTAACAGTAAGGATTTAGCGCCGCTTAGTAATCTACTGAGTGATCATGAAAAAATCGAGTATGCAGCGCTCGGAATTACTGATCAGGGCGAAGATGTAATGCTGACATGTACTAATCAAAATTTGATTATTTTGAGTAAAAAACATCCTAGTGAAAATAGCCGTGTGATCCCGTTAACAGAGATTATGAGCGTGCTCTTACAGCAGCAAATTATATCTGAAGAATTAACGTTAATAGTGAATAATGAACAAGTTAACATTAACTTACTTAATAGGACAACTGCGGCACTTTTGACAGCAACGATTAAGAAATGGTCGCGAAATGATGATAACCTTGATGAGCAAGTAGAGCAGATTAAGAAGTTGAAAGATTTGCTTGATCAAGGGATTCTGACTGAAGAAGAATTTCAAGCTAAGAAAAAGCAAATTTTGAAAATTTAGAGTAAACGAAAAGCCATGTGTTTTTAGAGACACATGACTTTTTCTTTCTATTTTATTGCAATTCCATCTTCATGATGGCCTTGACAGAGATGATTGCAGGCTGACCTGTAGTGTGGTCTTTAACTTGCAGCATCTTGTTAACCATCGTTTTTTCAGCAGCCGCCATGATTTCAGCGATTGCCTTATTGGCATCAGCTGCAACATAGTCATATTTTTCATCGGCAAAGGTAGAAATAATAATGATAGAGCTTGTAGCTGCTGGAGTAGATTCTTCAACTTTAGGTTGAGGTTCCGTAATTTGTGGCTTTGGCTCAGCTCTCTTGCTGAACTTGATCGCTGGCTTCTTAGGTTCAGTTACTTCAGCTTTTTGCTTTTCTTTATTTTCAGCTTCAGCTTTTTCAATTACTTCATGCAGCGACTTATTAACCGGAATTTCACGCTTAGTGACCACACCAGTCTTATTTGGTAAAAGATCTTGCACAGTTTTACGTGTTTTAAATAAATCAAACACCTTTGGACCATAAATATTGATCGAGCAATGCAGTCCGTTTAGTGGGAAAAACTCTTCTTGCCGGATTCTCGTATCGACTTCGCTACGATCCACGCCAGTCTTTTTCACGATATCATCCGTAGTATAAATCGGATAAATCTGCTTTAAATGTTCAATCGTCGTACTATCTTGGGCACCGATAACCTGTCTAAGCAAGTTCCAGGCATTGCTATCGTAACGTCTGGTTAGTCCATTGCTGGTAACCGGTTTGATCAAGCCTTGCCTTCTTGCGTTGGCAACCAATTTTTGATCGATACTTAAATTGTTGGCTAATTCAAGCTCAGTTAAATTGGAAGTAGGGCGAATTGAATCGATCTCATGATCGATCTCTTCAGTATGAATCTGCTTAGCCAAAGCCCAGTTTTGGTAGTTGGCGATGTAAGTCGATTCGCCTTCTTCTGGGTGGCGCCACATAATGTAGCCCAAAAAGGCATTTGGGTTAGATGGAAGCGGGATAAAATCATGCTCTGTAAGCAATTCAAAGTTGGTTACCATATTGAACGAATTGCTGCTATTTGGTGCAGCTTCGCTATAGAAGCTGATTTGATCATCAGTGCGCAATTCACCTAGCTTCTTAATGTCGCCCACATAAGGCAAGGAATATTTAGCAAAGACCAAGCGACCGCTATCAACGACCTTGACGTCTTTAACCTCTAATTGCGGCATCTTGTGGGCGATGTTTGGAATCTTTACTGCACGGCTACGAACAACCGTAGCAGTGTATTTTTGCTTATTTTTGTCAATTAGTGGCAAAACATCGTCAGATTCGCCTTGTTGCAGATTTTGCAGACGCTGCTGGAACTTTTCATACCGACTTGGTTGGAACTTAGCATCGACATGCGCACCTGTTGAAGCAAATTCAGCGAGATCTTTATTTATAAAGTTTTCACTATAATTCTTCTTCGTCAGATTATTGTTGCTTAGTTCAACCACCCAAGAATCTTGTCTATCATAGGTGCTGACCAATGTTTCGGCTCTATTGGTACCGATGAACATGCCGGCTTTTTTAATATAGGTGGCGGCTAAGCCATATTTGCCCTGACCATATTGTTTAACCTGACTGATACCTTCAATGTAGTCGCCGATTGCCAGCTGTTGGTTATGATGTTCAATGTATTTGATATTTTCAATATTCAGCCAAGCATGGTAGTCGAGAATTTCCACCTTATCTGAGTAGCAGGAGATTTTATCGATCAACAATGAGCCATTGAGATTGGTTTTATTCGGCAAAGTTACATCCCCCAAGACACCGATCCATTTGATCCAAGTGCCAGAGTCAAAGTAAGGCTTTAAGCGAATGTGGATGGAGTTGGGATGCATATATTTATTGAGCTGTTCATCGATGACTTTATTGCGTTCGATATTAAAGGCCGATGCCTTATTTGCTGTTTTTAAATCATTTATTTTTACATAGCTAATATTTAATTGATCTTCTTTAACGTGATTCTTCGAAAGCTTATGCCTATTTTGGTGCAAGAGCTTTTTTAAATTTTCTGGTTTCATAAAAATGCCTTCAATCTACATCTATATTAATAATGCTATCTTTCATTAGTACAAGTTAATCGCCTTCTTTTCCCTTTATTCCTATTATAGTTGAATAAAAAATGTATAGAAAAGATGACACCTTTTGGAAAATCTTAATTACGGTTTTACTAAAATTTTAAAAATCTTGGACATAATAATCTCAAAAAAATGGAGGATATGTTATGGGCTTTTGGACATTTTACGTGTTGCCATTATGCATTTCATTTGTGTTGATGCTCATTGGCATTCATTTACTCAAAGATCGAGCAAAAATTGGCGCATATTTGGTGTACTTTTTAGCAGGAATTAATTGTGTGATTGCCGGCATTTTTGGTGTGTCTTATATTTATGCCTTTGTGCTTGAACTAGTTACGCCAAGTTCGCTTACTAAGTATGGTTGGATGGAATTTTGGAATGATAATGTGATCTTTTTCATTACCACGGTGGTTTTGATTGCGATTAATGTGCTAATTTGGCGTCGGAGCAGGAAAATGCAGTTGAAAATTAGATAAAATATTTGCCATGAGAGCGGCTTTAGATGATAAGATAAAACCTGTTGAAAAAATTTTTTGAGGTGAAGAGAATGACATTACCATTTAAAGCAGTCGCAGTTGACATGGATGGTACCTTTTTGGATGATCGTAAGCAATTTGATCATGAACAATTCGACCAACTTTTAACTGAATTTGAAAAGCGTGGAGTACACTTTATCGTTGCTTCAGGTAGACCTTACGTTAGATTAAAGCAAGACTTCAAGGGCTTTGCTGATAGAATGGACTTTGTAACTTTAAACGGTTCCCGTTTGATCATCAAGGGTAAGGACGCCGCAAGTTACCCAATGAATAGAGCAGACGTTTTAGAACTGCTCGATGACGTTCAAGCTAAATACGGCAAGATGGCAACTATGGTCTTTCAAAAGGATATTGCATACTTGCACAGTGAAATTGACAAGGATGAACGTGACTTCCTGGCATATTTTGCTGGTAATAGTGATGTGATTGATGACTGGAATGATTTGCCAGAAGATGATATTTATCAAATTACTTTTGGTATGGACAGTAAGCACGCCGCAGACGTTGAAGAAGCATTTAATAAAGATCACGAAAATAAGATTTCAGCCTTTGCATCGGCTACTTTTGCCATCGACGTTAATGTAAAAGGCGTAAGTAAAGGTAGTGGTCTTGAACGTTTGCTAGCTAAGATGGACATGACCGGTGACGATTTAATTGCCTTCGGTGATGGCGGCAACGATATCCCAATGCTTGATTTTGCCAAGTATTCTTACGCTATGGCTAACGGTATGGACAAGGTTAAGAAACATGCCAAGTTTATTGCACCGGCCAATACTGAAAATGGTGTATTCAGAGTATTGCAAAAGTACTTGGATGAAGAAAAATAAAAATTATCTTGCAAAATTAAAAATAGATGATATAGTTTAATTAACTTATAGAAACAGAGGATAATTGCTTTATGATTCGCTTTTTGAATCTCTAATACTTGATTTGTTAATTAGAAAATGAACTTTGGCACTTTTTTAGTGTACCCATTTTTTGCAATCAGTATTAGCAGTAGGCGAATCTAAGGCGATTTTTTTATAAAATCGACCTTTATTTGTTGCACTGTTAATTCAAATGCGAATGACAGTGCTTTTTCTTTGCGACAAATCAGATTAGGGATGTAAAACAGTTCGTCAATTAGTTGTAGATAATAACGAGGAAAAATAATGGGTCTAAAAGATTATCTTAAAACAAACTATCAGCGTGCATTTTTAGTACTGTTTTTAATCACGCTCACGCAAGCCACAACTACTTTTTATACTTACTTGACTAGTCCTGAACTTAATGCAATTTCGCAAAGAAAATTTGCCTTATTTATTGAATTAATTGCTGTGCAATTTGTGTTTGGTCAAATTTGCAATTCAAGTTTTAACATTGCAAATATTCAAAATACTAAGCAGACGCAGAATTTATTTCATCAGGTGCGTCAAAATATTGTTAAACATTATTATCGGAAACCAGAAAAAGTGGCTGATATGGAAAATCATCTGGGTAATGATTTGCAGATGATTCAGACAAGCTACTATGATGTTTATTTCTACTTTGCCTGTGATTTGATTTATATCGTTTTTACAATTGGAACTTTATTCACTTTTCACTGGATATTGGTGGCATATAGTCTGGTGATTTCGTTTTTCGCAATTGTAGTGCCTAAGTTATTAGAAAAATATACAAATAAGGCAACGGAAAAAGTATCTTCCAAGAATGCACAGTTTTTGAATTTAATCGAAAATTGGTTCAATGGACTTGAAGAACTTCGGAGATATAAAAATAAATCAATTTTGAAAAAGAAAATTGGTGAATCAAGTCATCAGCTTGAACAAAGCGAATATCAACGTGATAAGTCAATGATTTATGTAGGGATGGTTGCAGCCATTTTTGATGTTATGGGGCGTGTTGGTGTACCAGTAATTGCTGGAATTTTATTTTTCAATCATCAAGTGAGCTTAGGTGCAATTCTAACTGCTGGCTATTTTGCTAATGGGATCTTTTACAGTGTAAATAGTTGTGTAACTAAGTATATTCAGCTTAAATCAACTAAGACCTTGAGAGATCAGCTAGCCAAATTGCAAAAAATTGAAGCAGATAAGAAATATGATTCGATTGATGAAATTGCCTCAATTGAAGTAAAGAATTTGTCTGTTAAATATGAGCATGGTGAGAAGATTGCTTATCCTAATTTTGTCATTAACCGTGGTGAAAAAGTTCTGCTTGTAGGCGATAGCGGTACCGGTAAGTCTACTTTATTAAAAGTATTGTTAGGACAAATTAAGCTAAGCAGTGGTGAGGTAATTTTTAAGAATAAAAATGATGAGCTTATTCATCCAGATTTTAATCAAATAGGCTATCTAGCACAGGATTTAACGATGTTTGACGCATCGATTTTGGAGAATATCACAATGTTTAATTCAAAATTGAACGATCGTGTTAATTCTGCAGTTGAAGCAAATGCTTTTGTTCATGATGAAGAAAAACTAAAGGATGGATTAGCTACTGAAATTGAAGTAAAGCATAATTTGCTTTCAGGCGGACAGCAACAAAAAGTCGTCTTAATGCGGGCAATGGTTCATGAAAAGTCAATTTTATATTTAGATGAAGCAACTAGTGCGATTGATCAAAAGGGTGCGACGAAGATTTTACGTAATTTAACGCAGGGCAAAGAAACACTTTTGATGATTGCACACAACTTGAGTGAAGAGCAAAGGGCGTTGTTTGATCGTGAAATTCACTTGGAGGGTAAATAATGAGCTGGAAAGAATTGTTCAAATTAAATCCGTGGAGTTTTAGCATTGCACTTTTACTTCAAATGGCCGGTGCAGCAGGTGAAATTGGGGTAGCTTACTTTTTAACGCTGCAATTTAATGCAGTACGTAATCGCAACTTACAGATGTTCATCTTTTGGACCGTTTTGCAGATTGTCTGTTACGTTTTCGTCTATCTTTTTTATAATGTTGCGGGAATTATCTGGCAAAAGCACGTGCAAAGGTATCTTCATTTGATTAGGCAAGAATTGACGGATCATTATTTTGAAGATGGTAAGAGTCATCATGCGGGCAGCGTGCAGAACAGAATGACTAATGATTTAACGTTGCTACACAATGATTATCTAAACTCATTTCGTTATGTGGCAGGGATGCTCGTTAGCGTGTTTAGCGTAGCCCTTACACTGTTTACATTTCAATGGAGCTTACTTCTTGCGTGTTTAATTTTTGCGGCAGTGCAGATTTATTTGCCTAAACTGATGGATAAGCAATTACAGAAGGTTACCAGTCTAGTATCTGATGCAAATAAAAAGTATCTGAAGACATTGGGTGATTGGCTCATTGGTTTTTCAGAACTGCGCAGATATTTAGCAGGACAAAAGTTGTTCGACGTGATTGCTAAGAGTTCAGGTAAATTGGAAAATGCTAACGTTGAAAAACAAAAGGTAGATCAAAAACTGGACTATTTAAATCAATTAGCTTATTCAGTTGGGGATGCATTGATTTTCCTGTTAACTGGATTTTTGGTGGTTAATAATTGGGCTGCTTTTGGTTTAATTGCAAGTATTGGTAACTTTAGTTCAGCGATGTTTGCTTCGCTTCAAGGAATAGCTGATTATGGCGGTCGAATGAAGGCAACTAAGGATTTGCGTAAGCAAATTTTACAGGCCAGGAAAAAGATCATTGATGAAAAATCGGTTGATTTGAAACAGCCAGTGTCGTTTTCAACTAAAGGTTTAGCTATCAAATTTAAGAACGGTGAAGAAGTAGCTTTCCCTGATATTCAAGTTAATGCTGGTGAAAAGGTCTTACTTACTGGTGACTCTGGTTCTGGCAAGAGTACTTTATTTAAGTTGATTTTAGGCGAAGAAAAAGCCACTCGTGGTGAAATTGAATACTTTGATGAGAGTGGGAAAGTAGTTAAGCCAGATTTAGCCGAAATTGGTTATTTGCCACAATTTCCAGTGCTGTTCCCAGCGACGATTGCCGAGAATATTACTATGTTTAATGATAAACTAGAACAATTTGTTTCTGGAGCAATTAACGATGTGCAGCTAGCTAGTGACGTATCGAAGTTTCCAGATGGAATTGAAACAGAAATTGATTTGAATAAATTAAACGTTTCAGGTGGTCAAAGGCAAAAAATAGTTTTAGCTCGTAGTAAGGTTCATGATAGTAAGCTAATCTTGATTGATGAAGGAACAAGTGCAATTGACCAAGCTGCAACAATGAGAATTTTGAAACGATTAGTTAAAACCGACGCCACGATTGTGTTTATCGCACATAATTTTAATGATGAGATGCAGAAGATCTTTGATCATGAAATCTGTTTAACTAGATAAAAAAATGCCGACAATCAAAGCGTAAAGCAAAGATTATCGGCATTTTTCTTTGGCCTATTTTTTGCAACAAAAAAGCAACGTCCACAAGCGTTGCTACTTTGGTGATCCGGGTGAGATTCGAACCCACGACCCACAGTTTAGAAGACTGTTGCTCTATCCAGCTGAGCTACCAGACCATCTGTATGTTTGTATGTCCTCAACAGAACATAAACTATTATAGGGAATACCCATTTAAAATGCAAGGGATATTTTAAAAAAATTATTTTTTTATTTTAAATCCGGGTTTTTATTTTAAAGCAAGTATAATTAAAGTGTGATCAATAAATAATAGAAAAGAGAAGCATTATGGAACTTTCACAGAGACTTAAAAAGTTTGTCACAGAGTATCGTGCGAGATGCAAAAAGAGCGACGACGAACGTGACAAAGATTTGCCACATGATATTCCCGAGGTTGAACGGATCGATGACTTATCATACGGCTCAGACAAATGGCATACCTTAGATGTTTATCTGCCTAAAAAGACTGATGAGCCATTTCCTGTCATCATCAATATCCACGGTGGTGGTTGGGTTTACGGCACCAAAGAAACTTACCAATATTACGGCATGAATCTGGCTAAGCATGGTTTTGCCTTCATTAACCCTAACTACCGACTTGCCCCAGAAAACGCCGAATTTCCTGATGAGTTGGACGATGTCGACCGTTACATGCACTGGGTCGATGACCATGCAGAAGAATATCGTTTAGATAGAAACAATGTCTTCATCGTTGGCGACAGTGCCGGTGGTCAAATGGCTGAACAATATGTAACGATTTTGACTAATCCAGACTATGCCAAATTGTTCCCATACAAGCCGCTTAACTTAAAGTTTAGAGCAGTTGGACTTAACTGTGCTGCTTCATTTGTTTTAACTCCCGAAAGTCTTGATGGTCTTGAGAGTCTTTACTTCATTCCTAAAGCAGTTGATAAGTATCACGAACAACTTGACGTTGAAAAGTATATTAACTCTAATTTCTTGCCAACATTCTTAATTACTTCAAATAATGATTTCTTGCATGATATGCAGTTTACTTTATTTGGCTTCTTATTAGGTCGCGGCGTGCATGCAATTTGTAAATCATATGGCGATAAAGATCATCCTCGTGGCCATGTCTTTTTCGTAAATCAAAAGGATGAATTAGCCGATATTGCTAACGATGAAGAACTTGAATTCTTTAGAGAACACATGAAGAAGGATTAATATGATTAAATTTTATGGTTATAAACGTTGTTCTACTTCAAAGAAAGCGCAAAAGTGGTTAGACGATCATGACGTAAAGTATGAGTTCCAAGATTTAGTTGAACAGCCACCTAAAAAAGAAGACTTGATTAAGTGGATGACTAAGTATCAAGATCGCGGTTTAAGATACTTTTTCAATACATCTGGTCAACATTACCGCCAGCAGAAATTAAAGGACAAAATTCCTGATATGACGATTGAAGAAGCTGCCGAGATGATGTCCAAAGATGGCAAACTGATTAAGCGTCCGCTTGTTGTCGGCGATGATCATTTAACTTGTGGTTTTAGAGAAAATATTTATGAAGAAACTTGGCTGTAAAGCTTTTGGCTTTGTATGATACAAAATTATGACAAAGATTAAGCTAACCTTACATCTAGAGCGAATCTATTGACTAAAATCTCAAACGAGCTTATCCTAAATTTGATTTCGTATTACTAGGAAGATCAACAAGTGTGAATTTGAATTTTTTCACATAGTGGAGGACGAGAAGATTGACTACAACCAAAAAATTAATTATTAAATTGGCATGTGCAACCGTATTAGAAACTGCAGGAGTGGCAGTAACTCAAATTAATCGACCACAAATTACTGTTCAAGCATCAACTACATCTGTTGCAGCACGTTCACTTGGTGTGGACGTTGCCAGTTACCAAAATGCTGACTTATCAAGTCATGCTCAAGCAGGTGCACAATTTGCTATCGTTAAGGTAAGTGAAGGTACTTCATACCGTAACCCTAAGGCTTCAAGCCAAATTTCTACAGCTATTTCTAACAATATGATGCCAATGGCATACCACTTTGCTACTTTTAGTTCTAACTCAAGTGCTGCTGTAGCAGAAGCAAACTATGCTGTTAAGGCAGCGCAAGCATTTGGTTTACCAAAGGGTTCATATATTGCTTGTGACTATGAAACTGGCCAAGGCAACAACATTTATGGTGGTAAGACGCCAACTGCTAACGCAATCATTGCATTCATGGACACAATCAAGGCAGCTGGTTACCAACCACTTCTTTACGCAAGTTCATCAGTTTTGCAAAACAACATTGATACCAGCAGCGTAATTGCTGAGTACCCTAACTCATTATGGGTAGCTTCATATGCTATTTCAGGTAGAATTGATAATCCTAACTTTAATTACTTCCCATCAATGGACGGTGTATCAATTTGGCAATTTACTGATAACTGGCGCGGACTAAGCGTTGATGGTAACGTTGCTGTTCTTCCATTATCAATTAACGGTAATGTAACTTCTAACAACGGTGCTGTTTCACAAGCTCCTTCAAGCAGTAATTCAAATACTACTAATAACTCAAATTCTTCATCTACTGACAATAAGACTGATTCAACTCCAACTGAACCAGCAACTTCTGCTTACGTAATGAAGAAGGCCTACATTTACAACAAGAAGGGTGAACGTCAAAGTGGCTACTACGCAGCTTACTACGGCATTCAATACTACGGCTCAACTGTAACTTTGGATAATGGCAAGACTGCTCTTAAGGTTGGCAATGACCGTTATGTAATGGCAAGCAACGTTTTAGGTAACTCACGTGTTATGAGACGCAATGCTTATATCTACAACCACGCAGGAAGACGTGCAAACTGGAGAGTTTTGAGAAAAGGTACTCCAGTTAAGACTTACGGTTCACGCTTTAACATTAACGGTAAGTACTACTACCGTATTGGTAAGGGCTTATACGTTAAGTCAGCTAATTTCTAAAAAAAGATAAATATCTATTTAGCGCGAGTGAATATGCGCGCGCTTTTTTTGTATAATAAAAGTACCTAAGCAACGCTTAGGTATTTTTTTAATTAAGGTGAAATAAATTTTGAAAAAATTAGCAACATTAGTTTTGCTTAGCTTGGCATTCGCGTTGACGGGATGCACGATGAATAAAAATAATACTAATTCAGATTCATCAGTAAAAACAGTTAAGCGAAATAAAACAAGGGAGAGCTTGCCCCAAAAGAAATATCAAGTATTGGAGCAAGATTGGAATATCAATCAAGATGGCGTCAATATTTATGGTCGATTGTACTTGCCCCAAAATTTACCAGGTAAGAAAAAGGCGGTCATTTTATCGCACGGCTTAGCTGGCAACTACCGTGATGTAACTAAATATGCACAATATTTGGCAGGTCAGGGTTATGTCGCTTATGCTTTTGATTATCCTGGTGGTGCCAAAAATGGCTGCAGCACAGGCGTTGGTCAATTGAATATGTCGATTTTTACGGAGGAGCAAAATCTAAAGACAGTTTTAAATGCAGTTAGAAATAGAAGCGATGTTGATCGCTATCAGGTATCGCTGTTAGGTGAAAGCCAGGGCGGGGCCGTTTCCGCGATGCTTGCTTCTAAATATCCAAAAGAAGTTAAGTCATTAATTTTGCTTTACCCTGCATTTTCAATTACTGATTATGCGCAGGTTGCCTTTAAATCAATTAATCGCGTGCCTGATACGTTGAATCTGTTTGGTTTTACAGTGGGTAAGAATTACTTTGCTAAACTGTTTAATTATGACTTGTTAAAATCCGCCACTAAATACAATGGTCCTGTACTGATCATGCATGGTACAGACGATATCATTGTGCCTGAAACATATTCAGAGAAGGCTAATAAGAAGTTTAAGCATTCGAAATTATATATTTTCAAGCATGCTGGTCATGACTTTAAGGGTAAATATGTGACGCGTGCTAACCGCTTGATTACCGATTTTTTGAAGAAAAATTGAGGATAGATATGAAAAAGGAGGTTCTTAGTTTACTGGCTTTTTTTGGGAGCCTGGACGCTTAATTTTAATTTGAAAACTGATAAGTATCGTAATCGCTTATTTGATGCATATGTTCGAGATAAAGTAGATGAATCAAAGCTCGAAATTCTAGCTGCAGCCGAAGTTTTTGGTTAATTTTCTGCTATAATTGAAGCAAATTCATAAAGATAGGGAGTTGAATATTATGCCATTTGTACATATTGAATTAATTAAAGGGCGTTCAGACGAACAAATCACTAATTTGATGAAGGACGTTACCGAAGCAGTTCACAAGAATACTGGTGCTCCTAAGGAACACATCCACGTAATCATCAATGAATTAGGTAAGCATTCATACGGCCAAGGCGGCGAATGGAGAGCCTAAACAAAAAATGATCTTCTATTTTGGTAGAAGATCATTTTTCTTTGCTTATTTTTGTTTAACTTAATTTAACAGTCCAACCATATTTGTCTTCAAGATCGCCAAATTGAATGCCAGTTAAAGTATCATACAGTTTTTGGGTGATCGGACCAGCTTCAGTTTCACTACCAAAGACGTACTTTTTACCTTGATAAGTGAGTGAGCCGACTGGTGAAATTACAGCAGCTGTCCCCATTGCGCCAGCTTCTGCGAAGCGATCGACGTCCTCGATTGGAATCTTAGTTTCGACTGGATCAAGATCTAAGTCTTTAGCAATCTTTAAGATAGAGCGTTTGGTAATTGAAGGTAAAATTGAGTCTGATTTTGGTGTTTGGAATTGGCCATCTTTAGTAATGCCATAGAAGTTCGCACCGCCGAATTCATCGATATATTTGTGATCTTTTGGATCAAGGTAAAGGGCATCGGCAAAACCATTCTTTTTGGCAATCAATGATGGCATCAAGCTGCTGGCGTAGTTGCCGGCAGTTTTTGCTTGTCCAGTACCAAATGGTGCAGCACGATCGTAGTCGCTGACCTCATATGGCATTGGTTTCAAACCTTTAATATAGGCGCCAACGGGAGTGGCATAAATTCTGAATTGATAAGTTTCAGAAGGTGAAACGCCGACAATTGGCTGAGTTCCCATCATAAATGGACGAAGGTAGAGCGTACCACCTGAGCCGTAAGGAGGGACGAAATCTTGGTTGGCTAAAACGACTTCTTTAACTGCTTTAATGAATTCATCTTCTGGATAAGGCTCCATCAAAAGACGCTTAGCAGAATTTGCCATTCTTTTGGCATTTTGGTCAGGTCTAAATAAGTTAATGCCGCCATCTTTTCTGCGGTAGGCCTTTAAACCTTCAAAGATTTCCTGACCGTAGTGGAGTTCTTCAGCTGCTTCATTAAAAGTGATAGTAGAGTCTTGCGTCAAATGACCGCCTTGCCATTTACCATCTTTAAATTCATCTACCCAGCGATAGGGTAAGTCATGATATTTGAAGCCAAGCTTGTTCCAATCCAAGTCTTCTGGACGAGTTTTAGTCATAAAAATGCCTCCTCATATTTTTAAAGTGCTTTTTCGTTAAATTATAGTTAGATTAAGCTTAAAATACAACTGATAACTTTATATTTTAGTTTTAATTATTAAAAGTAAGCATATAATAGATAGGATGTAAATTTGGGAAAAGTGGTGAAACTATGTACGATTATCGAAATAATATCAAAATTATTTTAAATAAAACTGACGCAGATGATAAAAGCTTAGCCAATAGTTTAAACGCAATTAAGGCAATTCTTGCTATGGCAGAAGGTGGCACAGCTGGAAAAGCGGCACTTAAAAAGGAAGCTCCTAAGCCTAAGAAGATGGCTAACACACAATCAATCGCACAAAGAAACGCAGATTTAAAGCAATTTAAGCAATTATTGATGGGCTTGACTGAATTAATTGAAACACCTGGTGATGAGGCTGCTAAGAAGAAGTCACTTGAAGCCTTGCACAAGATTACTTTTGTTCCTGGCGTGGGCAAACGTTATGGTAATGTACTCGGCAAACTTGACCAGGCCATTCAGAAGTCTAAGACTACAACAGAAGCAGTTAACAAGAAAATCTTTGAAGACGCCTTAAAGCCTAAGGAAGAACCTAAGCGTGACTATCGTAAGGGAAGACGTTACACAGTTATTCGGACTCTTTCGGGATGCAATTTGATTAATGATAATGGTCAAATTGTTTTTAGAATCAAGGAATCACAAATACACTCCTTGAACTTAAAGAGTGGCGATATTGTCGAAGCCTTAGAAGATAAGGACAATCCAAACTATGAAGCAGAAGTGCTGCGTGTGGTTGGTTATCGCAAATTGCGCGCACGTGATTACGATCCAATTGAAGAGTTCCGTTATGCGGTAGTTCAAGGAAAGACTGGCCAGTTAGCAATTACGCGCAATATTAAGGGTGAAAAACTGCGCATTCGTGGCAAAGAAGTAACTATTCCGGTTGACTCTAGTTATTATCAAGGCGAAAATATTCACCTCGAAGATGGTTCGATTGTAGATCTTGCCTGGTACACAGGGGATGTGAGAATTAAGAAGAATCCAAGTGATGCCGTTCAAATTCGCTGGATTTATCAAGTAGATCCGCCAAAGAAGTCTGATTTATCTTATAAGAAGAAAGACAAATCCAAGAAGGATAACGCGGAAGAATTAACCAAGCTGGACATGAATCTGCACTATCAAAGAGTCGGCATTGCGATTGGTAACAACCAAAATGAAGGTATTCTCGAAGGCATCGTTACTAGATACAATGGTATTCCTATTCCAATTGATGCTTTTGAAGGCAAAAAGAAGATCATGGAGCGGCAAATCAAGGATCTTGATATCGTGATCCTGATGACCGCATATGCCGCTCACGATGCAACTTGGAACATCCAAGAATTTGCCTCAAAATATGGCGTGAAATTTGCTGTTTCTTCATCTAAAGGATATCGTTCTTTTGAACGTGCACTTTATCGGGCTGAAAATGGCTTGCCAGCTTATGAAGGAATACAATCCATTGAATATAAAGAAGCAGAGACTAAGTAATTTATAGTAAATTATTGCTATCCGCTGAAAACCGTTGTATTATATAAGAGTTGTATTTGTGGGGACCTCCACATCTGCAACCGCACGGCTTGGGGTTAGAAGTCTTCTTGAGTAAGAAGCACCTCAGTTCGGCGAGTCTAAGTATTTTTTCGGAGGTGTACAAATGTACGCAATTATTAAGACCGGTGGTAAGCAATACAAAGTTGCAGAAGGCGACAGCGTATTTGTAGAAAAGCTTGATGCTGAAGAAGGCAGCGAAGTAACTTTTGACGAAGTTATCCTTGTAGCTAATGGTGACGACGTTAAGGTTGGTACTCCATTAGTAGATGGTGCTAAGGTAACTGCTAAAGTTGAAAAGCAAGGTAAGGAAAAGAAAGTTGTAACTTTCAAGTACAAGCCTAAGAAGCACTCACACAGCAAGTATGGTCACCGTCAACCTTACACTAAGGTTACAGTTGAAAAGATTGAAGCTTAATTTTCAGAGGTGAAATGATTATGAATATTTTAGGTATGAAATTATTTGCCCACCACAAGGGTGGCGGTTCTACTGCCAACGGTCGTAACTCAGCTGGTCGTCGTTTAGGCGCTAAGGCTGGTGACGGTCAATCAATCCACGCAGGTTCAATTATTTACCGTCAACGTGGTACTAAGATTCACCCAGGCAAGAACGTAGGTCAAGGTGGAGACGACACTTTATTTGCACTTGTTAACGGCGTTGTTAAGTTTGAACGTCTTGGCAAGTTCAAGAAGCAAGTTTCTGTATACCCAGCTGAAGAAGCTAAGTAATTCAGAAGATAATTAAGGAGACGAATGGTTAAGACCATTCGTCTTTTTTGTAACCTTTTTCAAGTATTAGAGTTGAAATTCTAGTATAATAGATTCAAATTATACTATGCAAAGAAGGTTCTGATTATGGAAGAAAAGCAACAATTATTATCATTGATTAATAACCGAATTAATCATGTTACAGACTTGATTAAAGAGCACGATGCCGATGCAATGATCATCTTTAATCAAGCTAATTATCGTTATCTCACCAATTTTACCGGTGAAGAAGCTCAACTTATTTTAACTGCCGCAGGTGAACGTACTCTTTTGTCAGATTCACGCTTTGCAGGACAAATTAAGGCCCAAGCTCCAGGTGAAATGGATGTTGTTATGAAACACTCCAGTGATTACGAAGAACTTACTAAGGCCCTTAAAAAGCTTAATGTGAAGAAAGTTTTAGTTGAAGGCGAATTTGTTTCAGCTGCTGAATTTGCTAAGTTAAAGGAACTTAATCCTGACATCGATTTTGAAATGGTCGAGGAATTGGTTGAACGTGTCCGCAATGTTAAGGATGAATTAGAAATTGCCGCATTGCGTAAAGCAATCAATATTTCAATGGAAAGCTTTAAGGCAATTTTGCCAATGATCAAACCAGGCGTAAAAGAACGTGCAGTTGGTGCTAAACTTGATTATTTATTCAAAGTTAATGGCGGAGATGGTCCTGACTTTGATACAATTATAGCTTCTGGTGTTCGCTCAGCTTGGGCCCACGGTGTGGCCAGCGATAAAGAGATTGAAGAAGGTGACATGATTGTCATCGACTTCGGTAGTTTTTACCATGGTTATGCTGCTGATATTACGCGTACCGTTTCCTTAGGTGAAGTAGATCCTGAAATGCACAAAATTTACGATATTGTGCATGAAGCACAACGTCGCGGAATAGAAGCTGCAGTTGTCGGTAATACCGGTCATGACGTTGATAAGGCAGCACGTGATTACATCACCGAACAAGGTTATGGCGAATACTTTGGCCACGGTATTGGTCACGGAATTGGTCTAGAAATTCATGAACTTTGTCAGCCAGCTTTGCCATTTAGAACCACTAAATTAGTTAACAACATGGTCCACACTGTTGAACCAGGTATTTACTTGCCTGACAAGGGTGGGGTTAGAATCGAAGATGATATTTTGGTTCATGATCAAACTCCAGAAACGCTTTCAACTTTGCCTAAAGATGAACTAATTTCTTTATAGTTGTAATTTTAATAGGTTGAAGTTATAGCCAAAACCGTTTAAGATTGGTAAGATATTATTGTAGAAATGAGGGACTTAATATGACAATGATTTCAGTAAATGAATTCAAGAATGGCCTTACTATTCAATACAACAATGATTTATGGCGCATTGTTGAATTCCAACATGTAAAACCAGGTAAAGGTAGTGCTTTTGTTCGTTCAAAGCTTAAGAGCTTGAGAACTGGTGCTGTACAAGAATATACTTTCCGCTCAACTGCTAAGGTTGAAACTGCAGATATTCAAACTAAGTCAATGCAATACTTGTACAACGATGGTTCAAGCTACGTATTCATGGATACTTCAACTTATGACCAATTGGCAATTCCAAATGAACAAATTGGCGATGAATCCAAGTACTTGCTTGAAAACATGGTTGTTAGCGTAATTATGCACGATGGTGAAACTTTAGGTATTCAATTACCTAACACTGTTGATTTGAAGGTTGCTAAGACTGAACCTAACATCAAGGGTGATACTTCATCAGGTGGTGGTAAGCCAGCTACTATGGAAACTGGTTTGGTAGTTAACGTACCATTCTTCATTAACGAAGGCGATGTTTTAACTATTAACACTTCTGACGGTACTTACGTATCACGTGCTAATAAGTAGTTTTTGAGGTAGCGAAATGGCAGATAGTTCAAAAATTCTCTTAAGTGGCGAAGAAAACAGCGAACAAATTAAAATTGATCCAAGTGTTTTAGAAGTTATTTTGGGTATTGCTGCTGAAAAAGTTGATGGCGTTGCAGGTATGCGCGGAAGTCTAAGATCAGGTCTTAACTGGGTTCTTGGCCGTGAAGATCATGGTAAAGGCGTTAATGTTAAGGTTGACGAAGACAACAAGTTAGTTGCTGATGTTTACGTATATCTTGAAAGTGGCGTAAATGTTCCTAAAGTTGGTGTGGCAATTCAAAAGCAACTTAAGGCACAATTATTGCAAATGACTGACCTTGAACTAAAGTCAATTAATGTACACGTTGTAGGTTTAGTTTTCCCAGAAGATGAAAAAGATCCTGAGGAAACTACCTCAGAGCTGTTTCCGGAGGATGAAGTAGAGAAATAATGAACCAACACGAAAGTCGCAAAGTTGCTATGCAAGCCATTTATTTGGCTAATCAAGAGCCAGATTTAAATGCTGAAGAAGTTGAAGCTAAAGTCGTTACAGCGCTTAATTTAAAACAGCTTTCTGCCTATTCGAAGAAGTTGATCGAAGGTGTGCTTGAAAATCGTGCAGATTTACAATCTGCTTTGTCAGAGCACCTAAAAAAAGGCTGGCGTCTAGAGCGTGTAAGTCAAATTGTCGTTGCTATTATGGAAGTTGCTCTTTTTGAAATCAAAAATAGCGATGAAATTGATCCTAAAGCAGCAGTAAATGAAGCTTTGAATTTATGTGACGAATTTGCTGAGCCAAAAGAAAAGCCATTTATTAATGGTATGTTAGCAAACTTTGTTTAATGGATGAATAGCCGGCAGTTTTGCCGGCTATTTTTTTAACAGTAAGGAGAAAGTTAATGGGAAAAATTCTCGATGGTAAAGCTTTAGCAAATTTATTAGGGGAAAATCTTAAAAAAAAGGTTAAGAATTTAAAAGCTGAAGGAATAACGCCACATTTTTGCGTAATAAATATTGGTGATGATCCTGCTAGCAAAATTTATGTTCGCACCAAAAAGCGCAGAGCTGAAAAGATGGGCATTATTCAAGATATTTATCAAATGCCAGCTGATACTAAACAACAAGAAGCTTTAGACTTAATTGATAAGCTAAATGCGAATCCTAATATAAATGGGGTAATGGTCCAGTTGCCAGCTCCTGAACAAATTGATGCAGATGAGTTGCTGGAAAGAATCGATCCCAACAAAGACGTTGATGGCTTAACTCCTGCTAACATTGGTCGTCTATGGATGGAAGATCACTTTATTGAGCCAGCTACTGCAGAAGGAATTATTGCGCTTTTAAAACATTATGAAATTCCACTTAAGGGTAAGGACGTTGTTGTCATTGGTAGAAGCAATATTGTAGGTAAGCCCCTCGCTGCATTAATGCTTGAACAAAATGCGACAGTAACGATTGCTCACTCAGAAACCACTAACTTAGCCGAACTTACTAAGAGAGCCGATATCATTGTTTCGGCCACCGGTGAAGCGTTATTGGTTAAGGCTGACATGGTAAAAGATGGCGCCGTTGTTGTTGATGTAGGTATCAATCATCTTAATGGCAAATTAGTCGGCGACGTTGACTTTGATGCGGTTAAAGAAAAAGCCAGCTATATTACTCCTGTCCCTGGTGGTGTAGGTCCTCTTACTGTACAATTCTTAATGGAAGCAGTAGTTAAATTAACTAGGAGACAAAATGGCCGAAAATAAATATTTAACGGTTACAGATTTAAATTATTATATTACGCAGAAATTTAAAAACGACCCATACTTACATAAGGTCTTTCTGCAAGGTGAATTATCCAACTTTAGATATCGCCGTAATTCACACCAGTATTTTTCATTAAAGGATGAAAAATCAAAGATTAATGTGGTAATGTTTCGTTCATACTTCGACAAGGTTAAATTTAAACCGGAAGAAGGGATGAAGGTTTACGTTACTGGTTATGTCAGCGTGTATGGCCCTCAAGGTTCATATCAGTTTTACGCTGAAAACATGGAACCAGCTGGACTTGGTGCACTTTATGAGCAATTAAAGCAATTGCAGGCCAAGCTTGCTAAAGAAGGCTTGTTTAACCAAGATCATAAAAGAAGACTGCCACGCTTTCCTGACCGAATCGCAGTTGTAACCAGTGCTTCAGGTGCGGTTATTCACGATATCATGGTCACTGCTAACCGCCGTTTTCCTCATGCCGAAATCGACCTTTATCCTGCTCAAGTACAAGGTGATACTGCGGCAGATTCCTTAGTACGTGCGATGCATCAAATAGCTGAGCAAGGTGATAAGTATGACGTCATGATCATTGGCCGTGGTGGTGGTTCGCTTGAAGACTTATGGCCCTTTAACGAAGAAGAAGTGGTCCGTCAGATTTATGCAATGCCAATGCCGGTTATTTCTTCAGTTGGTCACGAAACAGATACCACTTTGTGTGACCTGGTAGCCGATGCCAGAGCTGCTACGCCAACTGCCGCCGCTGAGTATGCTACGCCAAATTTGGTTGATGAATTAGCCGGTATTCAGCAGCTGCGCAGTCGCTTATTCTCAAGCATGCAAGCAATTATTCGTGAAAAACGCGATCGCTTGAATCGAGTAAAGAACTCGGTTATTATGCGTGAACCAACGCGTTTATATGACCAGCAAATTGAGACGGTTGATCGCTTAAAGGATAGTTTGCATAACAGTATGCAAAATATGGTTGATCATTCAAAGCAGAGTTATCTTTTGTTAAAACAAAGATTATTTAGTGCAAGTCCAGATAAGCAGATGCAACAGATGCAGCAACAAGAGCGCTTTTTGGCCAAACGTTTGGCTGATAATATGCAGCACTACTTAAAAGACAAGCGCAACAGCTTTAGCAAGACCGTTCAGCAATTAGATGACTACAGTCCGCTTAAAACCTTAGAGCGTGGTTTTGTTTATACTACTGATGCTAATGGCAAGACAGTTAGTTCAGTAAAACAAGTTAAAAAGCAGGAAAGCTTGAACCTGCATTTCAAAGACGGTCAAGTTGAAGCAACAGTTACAAAAATAGAGGAAGAAAATAATGCCAACTAAGAAGAATAATTTTGAAGAACAATTAAACAATTTGGAACAAATCGTAACCAATCTTGAAAATGGTAATGTTCCATTGGAAGATGCATTGAAGCAATTCCAAGAAGGCGTAAAAATTAGTCGTGACTTGGATAAGAAGTTAACTAGTGCCGAAGAAACTGTAGCTAAGTTGATTGATAGCGACGGCACTGAACACAAATTGGATCCTAACAACGCATCAGCACCAGAGGAATAAAAATGACAGCATTTACTTACTTTAAAGATGATTGGACACCCGTTATTGATGATTATTTAGCTAGGCACTTAGCTGATGAAGTTGATAGCAAAAAGATTAGTCAAACTATGTCATATTCAGTAATGGCTGGTGGCAAGCGCCTTAGACCCCTTCTTTTCTTAGCTACACTAAATGCCTTAGGAAAGAAGATCGAAGAACCAGAAATTAGAATCGCCTGCGGAATTGAATTAATTCATACTTATTCACTGATTCATGATGATTTACCTGCAATGGATAATGATGATTATCGTCGCGGCAAATTGACCAGTCATAAAAAGTGGGGCGAAGCTGAAGCAATTTTAGCTGGGGATGCCTTGTTGCCACTCGGAATTCAATGGATTGCCCAAGGCAGTAATTCTGCGGAATTGGTAAAAATTATTACGCAAGCAGTGGGTCCTAACGGTATGGTTGGCGGTCAATATTTGGATATTGATTCTACCAATAATGAAAGTGTTGCTGGGGATGCTGATTTTATCAATAAGATGGAATGGCTAAAAACCGGTTGCTTAATCCAAGCTAGTGTTGAAATGGCCGCTGTTTATGCTAAGGCTACAGATATTGAACAAGTTAAGTTAATTGACTATGCTAAGGCCTTTGGTCGCTCTTATCAAATTTATGATGATCTGGTTGATGTTGTTGAAACTAGCGAAGAAGCTGGTAAAGCAACGCATAAGGACCAAGAAGAAGGCAAGAACAATACCTTGACTCTTCTTGGCATTGACAAGAGTCGTAAAGAATTAAGGGATTTGATTAAGCAAGCCAAAGATGATTTGCACGGCCTGAATGGTGAAATCTTGGCAGGATTTTTGGATCTATATCAAAAGGTGTTATAAATGACAAAGCAAAGAGCGGATATTTTATTAGCAGAACAAGGAATTTTTCACTCTCGTTCTGCAGCACAAAGAGCAATTATGGCGGGACTGGTTTCTGATCATAATCATCAAAGAATTGATAAAAGCGGAACTAAATTTCCAGAAGGCGAAAAGTTTTACGTTAAAGATGATGGAAAAAAGTATGTTTCGCGTGGCGGTTTTAAATTAGAAAAAGCCTTAAAAGTTTTTGATATTGATTTAAAGGATAAGATCTGTCTGGATATTGGTGCTTCAACTGGTGGTTTTACCGATGTAGCATTGCAAAATGGTGCCAAGATGGTTTATGCATTAGATGTTGGTTATAATCAGCTCGCTTGGCAACTCCGCGATGATCCAAGAGTTGTGGTAATGGAAAAGCAAAATTTCCGTTACTCTAAGCCAGAAGATTTTGATCAAGGTTTGCCTGACTTTGCGATGACCGATGTTTCATTTATTTCACTTGATTTGATCATGCCGCCAATGTGTGCCATTTTGAAGGATAAATGCGATGCTGTTTGTTTGATTAAGCCTCAGTTTGAAGCTGGTCCTGAAAATGTGGGTAAGCATGGTATTGTGCATGATCATGAAGTTCATAAGCAAGTCATTGAACATACTATGCAAAAAGCTTTGGACATCGGCTTCAACGTTTTAGGCGTTGATTATTCACCTATTAAGGGTGGTAAAGGCAATATCGAATTTTTGATTCATTTGCAAAAAGATGAAGCAGATGGTGGTCATAACCTATGGCAAGGTACCCCAGAGGAAGTAGTCGAGCGCGCTGTAAACGGGCTTTAGGAGTGATGAGATGCTAGTCGAACTGGATATTAAAAACTTTGCGATTATTAAAAGTCTGAAGGTTCGCTTTCAAGAAAAGATGACGGTCATTATTGGTGAAACCGGTGCTGGTAAATCGATTATTATTGATGCTGTTTCATTGTTAATGGGTGGCCGCGGTCAAAAAGAAATGATCAGATCGGGTGAAAATAAGGCTGTCATTACAGGACTGTTTGAGCTTGATGACCAGAAAGAAAAAATTGCTCAACTATGCGATCAATATGGTTTGCCTCATGATGATGATCAGTTGGTAATTAGCCGTGAACTGGCGGTTAAAGGCAGAAACGTAGTACGAATTAATGGACAGCTCACGACGATTAACGTTTTGCGTGATTTAGGCCATTATTTAGTTGATATTCATGGCCAGCACGATCAGCAAATTCTAATGGATCAGGATCGTCAGATTGATTTGGTTGATAATTATGCACCAGCTTCTTTTAAGGATGATTTGGCAGATTATCAAGCTGATTTTGAAAAATGGCAAAAGCTAACCCGTCAACTGCGTCATTTGCGTCAGGATGCACAGGAATTGGCACAAAAGCAAGATATTTTGCAATTTCAAAATAATGAATTGGAATCCGCTGACTTAGAGGATCCTGAAGAAGATGAAAAGCTCGAAGAAGAGTATAACGAGCTGAATAATTATCAAAAGATCGCAGATACAGCTAACTACTTTATGCAGCTTTACGATGATGATGAGCATGGAATAGCCACATTGTTGGGGGATGCACAGAATGCGGCTACCGACTTAACGGAGTTTGGTTCCAAGTTTAAGGACTTTGCCAAAACTGTTGATGACGGTGTTTATGCTTTAAATGATGCTCGCAGTGAATTGTCCAACTTGATGGACCAGATGGATTTTGACGAAGAACGTTTCCAATATGTCACTAATCGACTTGATACTTTGAATTCTTTGAAAAAAAAGTACGGTCCAACATTGAAAGACGTGTTTGATTTCTACAGCAAGGTACAAAAAGAACTCAGCCAGTTTGAAACTGGTGGCCTTGATGAAGAGAAGATTCAAGCTGAAGTTGCAGAAGTAGAAAAACGTTTAACGCAAAAAGCACGCAAGTTGCATTTAACTCGTGAAAAAGTAGCGCATTCACTAGAAGAGCAAATTAAGCAAGAGCTTGCTGACTTATACATGGAAAAAGCTCGCTTCTCAATCAATTTTGATGAAACTAAAACCTTTACTAAAAAGGGTACAGATGAAATTGTATTTCTCATTGCTCCAAACCCTGGTGAAGATTTGATGCCATTAGTAAAAATTGTTTCTGGTGGTGAACAATCAAGATTGATTTTAGCTTTGAAGGCTATCTTTAGCCGCGTTGAACCGGTAGGAACAATGATTTTTGACGAAATTGATACTGGTGTTTCTGGTCGTGTTTCTGCTGCGATTGGTAAAAAGATGCATTCTATTGGTCACAACAAGCAGGTAATTGCAATTACGCACTCACCTCAAGTAGCTGCTGCAGGTGATCAACGTTATCTTGTGGCTAAGCAAGTAAAAGATGGTTCAACCTTCACTCAGATTGGCCCATTAAGCAAGGAAGAAACAATTACTGCCATTGCACAAATGATGGCTGGACAAGACGTGACAGATGCAGCTAAGAAAAATGCCGCTGATTTGATTAAGAGCATAAAAGATGAATAGTATTAGCAAATTTTGGAATGAATTTTGTCAAAAAAATAAAATAGCGCCAAATGCATTAGAAGGAGCTTATGCATTTGGTGCTAATAGTCACGATGCAGATGTTTTGAGTGATTTGATTAATAGAGGAATCAAGACAGCAACAACAAGCATCTATATATCAGCAGATGATGTGCCAGTTGTTGGCATGTATTCGATTGTCTTAGATGGTAATAATCAACCAGTATGCGTCATAAAAAATGAGACCGTGGAGATCATGCCATTTAAAAACGTGTCTGAAAAACACGCTTACTTAGAAGGTGAAGGCGACCGCAGCTATGAATCTTGGAGAAAAGTTCATGAGGCTTTTTTCACCTGGGAATGCAAGGAAGAATTAGGTAAAAAATTTACCGAGGATACTGAGGTGGTCTGCGAGACCTTTACTAAAGTGGGCTAATTATAGGTCGACACGAAAAATATCATCGATATCAACGATGCGTAATATTTTTCGATCGATGTCGCGTAAAACGAAACGTCCAATTGAAATTCTTTTGGGAATTTGGCCAATCTCGTAGCTACCATCCTGAAAGGTAATTAAAATATAATTCTTGTGCAAAATAGCATAAGACAGACGTGCTAAAATTATGCCATTAAATTGGCTATAAATACAAAGCTTATCAGTATTGTATTCGAACAAATGGTGATAAGCTTTTTTTAGTTTTTTGGTTAAAAAATTAGACATATTGATCATCCTTTACTGAACCGATGTTCGATAAAATAATTATACGAACTTCGTTTCTACAAAACAAGCGTTTGGCACATGTAAAATAATAAAAAGTGAAAACTTGAAAATCTCGCGATTTTAGTGCAAACTAGATATATTAATAGTTACTAAGAGGAGTTCAGCATGGCAGATAAAGGTTTATTACTTGTACTTTCCGGTCCCTCAGGTGTTGGTAAAGGGACTGTAAAAAGTGCTATTGTGGAGAACAAGGTCTTTCCATTTGAATATTCAGTCTCAATGACTACTAGAAAACCTCGTCCAGGTGAAGTTGACGGCAAGGATTACTTCTTTGTCAGCGAGGAACGTTTTCAAGAAGCTATTAAAAATGGGGAGCTATTAGAATATAATGAATACGTTGGACATCATTATGGAACGCCCCTCGCTCCAGTGAAGAAGATGCTTCATGAAGGCAAGGATGTTTTACTTGAAATTGATGTCAATGGGGCACAAAAAGTGCGTGAAAAGATGCCAGATGGCGTATTCATCTTTTTAACCCCACCTGATTTACATACTTTGCATTTGCGATTAGAACATCGTGGTACAGAACCAGAAGAAGTAATTCGTGGTCGTATCAAGCAAGCCAGAAATGAAATTCTAGAAATGGAAGACTATGATTATGCAGTAGTTAATGATACAGTAGCTAATGCAGTAGATCATATTAAAGCAATTGTTGATGCAGAACATGTCAGTGTTAAACGTGTAATTGATGACTACCGCAAGATGGTCAAGGAGGATTAATTATGAGAATTACTTACCCATCAATTGATAAATTATTGTCACGTGTTGACTCACGTTACTCATTATCTGTTCTTGCTGCTAAGAGAGCACATGAACTTGAAGCTGGCGATCCCCCAACACTTGAACACTTTAAGTGTGATAAGGCCGTTGGTAAGGCACTTGAAGAAATCGCTGCTGGAAAAGTTACAGTTGACCCAGCACATGCCGAGGTTAACCTCGAAGATTAATTGATTGACCTTCATCCTATGGGGTGAAGGTCTTTTTTACAGGTGATTAGATGATTGCTCAAGTGATTGTAGATGTTGCGGCGCGACAGACTGATCGCGTTTTTGAATATCATGTTCCCTCTGACATTGAGAAGGAAATCCAAGTCGGGTCAAGAGTAGTAGTGCCTTTTGGACCCAGAAAAGTGCAAGGCTTTGTTATCGGCCTATCTGAAACTAGCAATTTTAAAGGCAAAATGAAGGATTTGTTGGTAGTGGTTGATGAAATGCCGCCACTAACGCCTGAATTAGTTAAATTATCTGCAGATTTAGCACAAAATATTTATTCATACCGGATCAAAATTTTACAGGCTATGCTGCCATGGGTGATGCGGGCCGGCTATCGTAAACTATTGCTACCTGCTAGTCCAAAGGCTAAAGAGATGCCGTTTTTTCAAGGCGATCCCATTGATTTAAATAAAATAACAGATTCAACACAAATCAAGAAAATCCGCAGTTTGCTAAAAAATGATGATGCCAAGATTGAGTATGTTGTCGACAATAAGGCTAAAAAGAAAAAGGAAAATCAATATGCATTGGCTTTGGCACCAGAAGAATATACTAAAATCTATAATACTTTGCGGCAAAATGCGGTAAAGCAAAAGCAGCTTTTGATGGATATCATTGAACATACCGATGCTTATCCCAAAACACAAAAGGAATTAGAAGCTGGATTGGGTTTAACCGCTGCAGTCTTGAATTCGGCTGTTAAAAAAGGCTGGCTAAAGAAAAAGGCAGTTGAAGTTTATCGTGATCCTTTAGCAGGCTTTAAAGATGATGAAAAACCAGCTCCAATCAAGTTAAATGATGAACAACAACATGCTTTAGACGAAATTGCCAAAGCTATCGATGAGAAAAAAGCTGAAACATTTTTGCTTGAAGGAATTACTGGTAGCGGCAAGACTGAAGTTTATTTGCATGCCATCAGTAAAGCTTTAGCCCAAGGCAGAACCGCCTTGATGCTGGTGCCAGAGATTTCGCTTACCCCACAGATGGTGCGTCAAGTAAAGGCAAGATTTGGTCAAGAAGTTGCTGTCTTGCACAGTGCGTTATCTGAAGGAGAAAAATATGATGAATGGCGCAGAATACGCCGCGGCGAAACCAAAGTAGTAGTTGGTGCCAGAAGTGCGGTTTTTGCACCGCTTAAAAATATCGGCTTAATCGTGATCGATGAGGAACACGAGTCATCATACAAGCAAGAGTCTGATCCGCGCTATAACGCTCGAGATGTGGCTATCTGGCGCAGTAAATACCATCACTGTCCACTTGTATTAGGCAGCGCAACGCCGTCTTTAGGAAGCCGTGCAAGGGCACAAAAGAATGTCTATCATCTTTTACGACTAACCAAGAGAGCCAACAATAAGAAGCTGCCTAAAGTAAGATTAATCGATTTAAAACATGTTCAATTTGCAGGCGGCCAATTTGATTTATCGCTTGAACTAGTTGATGCGATTAAAAAGCGACTAGAGAAAAAAGAACAAGTTATTTTGATGCTTAACCGTCGCGGTTTTGCCAACTTTATGCTTTGTCGAGAATGTGGCTTTGTCTTAAAATGTCCTAACTGTGATGTATCTTTGAACTTGCATAAGGATACTAACAGCATGCAGTGTCACTATTGTGGTCACACTGAACCAATTCCTACTCGTTGTCCTAATTGTCAAAGTTCTCAAATTCGTTTTTTGGGTACTGGAACGCAAAAAGTACAAGAAGAGTTGGAAGAACTTTTGCCAGGCGCTAGAATTTTACGCATGGATGTTGATACCACCCGTAGAAAGGGTAGCTACAAGAAAATTTTGGATGCATTTGGTAATCACGAAGCAGATATTTTACTTGGAACGCAAATGATTGCCAAAGGTTTGGATTTCCCTAATGTAACCTTGGTAGGAGTAATCAATGCCGATACAGGTTTGTGGTTCTCAGATTACAATGCTTCTGAAAAGACATTTGAGCTTTTAACGCAAGTTGCTGGGCGTGCTGGCCGAGCAGATAAAGAAGGAGAAGTGCTGATCCAGACATATAATCCGGAACACTACGCTATTCAATTAGCTAAGACGCAGGACTATGAGCGTTTTTATGGCTATGAAATGAACGTTAGACACGCTGGAAACTATCCACCATACTTCTTTACTGTTTTAATTTCAATTGCTGCTAAAAAAGAGCAAAACGCTGCAAGAGAAGCTTTTAAGATCAAACGCTATTTAACTAAAGAGCTTCATGCAGAAACGATTATTTTAGGGCCAACGCCAAGTGCAATTTCTCGTGTAAAAAATCAATATTATTACCAAATACTGGTAAAATATAAAAAAGAACCTAATTTGAATAAACTATTACACCATGTTCAGGATTCCGCACAGGAAGCAAAGAAGTATGGCTTAAGTATTTTTATTGATAATGAACCAGAAAGAATAATGTAGAGGAGATGCTGTAATGACATCAGTAATATTTATGGGAACACCGGAATTTTCAGTTCCAGTACTTGAAGGTTTAATTGAAAATAATTATGAAATTAAGGCTGTAGTAACTCAACCAGACAAGAAGGTTGGACGTAAGCAAAAAATTACTAAGAGTCCAGCTAAGGTTGCTGCAGAAAAACATAATTTACCTATTTACCAACCTGCAAAATTATCTGGCTCTGACGAAATGCAAGAATTAATTGATATGCACGCTGACTTAATTGTTACTGCAGCCTATGGTCAATTTTTGCCAACTAAGTTTTTGAATTCAGTTAAAATTGCTGCTGTAAATGTTCATGGCTCACTTTTGCCTAAGTATCGTGGCGGTGCACCAATCCAATATTCTTTAATTAACGGGGATGCCGAAACTGGTATTACCATTATGGAAATGGTCAAAAAGATGGACGCCGGCGATATTTATGCTCAAGAAGCAATTAAGATTCAACCGGATGATAATGCTGGTACTTTATTTGCCAAGTTGGCAATTGTAGGTCGTGATCTTTTGCTTAAGACTTTACCTTCAATTATTGATGGTACTGTTAAAAAGACGCCTCAAGATCCTGATAAAGTGGTCTTTTCACCTAATATTACCAAAGAGCAAGAAAGAATCACTACTAGCATGACAGCTACTGAAGCCAATAATATGATTCGTGCTCTTAACCCAGATCCAGGCGCTTACATGATGGTTGAAGGCAAGCGTTTCAAGGTTTGGAAGGCTGAAGTTGCTGATGAAACTACAGATTTGAAGCCAGGTTCAGTTGTCGCAAATAAGGGTCGCTTCGCTATTAGTTTTGCCGATGGTAATGTTTTGAATTTGCTTGAAGTACAACCAAGTGGCAAGAAGCGCATGAATATTAAGAACTTTTTGAACGGTCAAGGTAGCAAGTTTACACCAGGAGAAGAAATTGTCGACAAGTAAAAGCGCTCGTGCAATCAGCTTAGAAACATTAATCAAGGTTTTACAAGATAAATCCTATTCAAACATCAGCCTAAATAACAGTCTTAACCATTCAGATCTCTCACAGGCTGATCAAAATTTAGCCACTAAGATTGTTTATGGGACGATTCAGTATCGACTTTTTTTAGAGTATCAATTGAAAGGCTTAGTGAGAATTAAATTAACTGAGAAATATCTAAAGCCACTTTTATTGATGTCCATTTATCAAATTGTCTTTTTGGATAAAGTTCCCAATCGCGCGGTCTTAGATGAAGCAAATAAACTTGCTAAACAGTTTGGCAAGCATCACTCATCTGGCTATCGTGTAGTGAATGGAATTTTACGTTCATTTATTAGACGAGGCGTAATTTTACCTGACGCAAAAGATGAAATAAAATATTTGAGTGTAAAAGAAAGTATGCCTGAATGGCTAGTAAATTATTTTGCCAATTATTGGGGCATGGACCGTACTAAAAAGTTGCTTGAAAGCATCAATCAACCGGCTAAAAATAGTGTCCGCATTTCAGCATTATGTGATCGAGATCAAGTCTTTAATCAACTAAAAACGGAAGGTTATGAACCCGAATGGTCTAACTTATCTGTTAATGATATAATTTTAGGTCATGGCGGCGTTAGTCAAAGTGATTTATTCAAGCGCGGAAAATTGACAATTCAAGATGAAGCCGCTAGTTTAGTGATAGAATCTTTTGATTTTGATTCCAAAGAAGAGCATATTTTGGACGCATGTAGTGCTCCGGGCGGTAAAACCGTGCAAATGGCAGAGCGAGTTGTCGCCGGTGATGTAACAGCTTTAGACATTCATGAAAAGAAATTGCATTTAGTTAAAGAAAATGCGAAAAGAATGAATGTAGCTAATAAGGTTAAAATTAAAGCTTGTGATGCGCGCAAAGTACAAGATGTTTTCAAGCCGGGAGAATTTACTAAGATTTTAGTAGATGCACCTTGTTCTGGTTTAGGTTTATTAAGACGTAAGCCAGAAATTCGCTATACTAAGACTGAACGCGACTTGCAGAATTTACAAAAAATTCAATTGGCAATTTTAGATTCAGTTAGTCCATTATTAAAAGAAGACGGTGAATTAGTTTATTCTACTTGCTCAATTTCGGTAGAAGAAGATGAAGCCGTGGTCGAAAAATTCTTAAAATTGCATCCCGATTTCGAATTAAAGCCATTCAAGCTCAGCAAGTTGGAATCAAAGACTGGGATGCTAAAAATAATGCCTGACCAAGATAACAATGATGGATTTTTCATTGCTAAATTTAAGATGCGAGGTTAGATTTTTGATTGAAACAGCATACGCTTCTAGTATCGGTAAGGTACGAAAAAGCAATCAAGATTTTGTACAAGTTTTTAAAAATCGCAAGGGAATCACTTTGGCGGTCGTCTGCGACGGCATGGGTGGACATCAAGGCGGCGACGTAGCCTCAACAATGGCAGTTACGCATTTGGGGCATAACTTCGGCATTACCGACTTCACCGATACTAATATTGCGCATAAATGGTTGGATGTTCAGTTAAATTCTGAAAATGAAACCATTTTGAAAACGGCTGATAAGTTTCCCGATTTAAACGGAATGGGGACCACCATTGTTTTAGCCTTTGCTTTTGACAATGATGCTTTAATTGCTCATTTGGGTGATTCACGTGCATATAGCTACTCAGAAGGAAAGTTTGTTCAACTCACAGAAGACCATTCTTTAGTCAACGAATTGGTTAAAATGGGTCAAATTACCAAAGAACAAGCTAAGCATCACCCACAAAAGAACATTATTACTCAAGCTTTGGGTGTATCTAGTACGATTGATCCTGAGATTAATGAAATTAAATTGGGCGATAATGACATTATCTTGTTGTGTACCGATGGATTAACTAATTCTCTTAGTGATCCGCAAATTCAACAAATTTTGGCAACTAAAGAATTAAGTTTGAAAGAACGCTGCAATAAGTTAATTAGCGAGGCTAATCGATTAGGTGGTGGTGACAATATTACTGTCTGCCTAATTTGGAATAAGGAGGACGAAAGCAGTGATCGATAAAGGTTATCTGCTTGGAGAGCGCTATCGCATTATTGATACTTTAGGCGAAGGCGGGATGGCCAATGTTTATCTGGCTGAAGATATTATTTTACAGCGTAAAGTTGCTGTTAAAATCTTGCGCTTAGATTTGCAAAATGAACCTCAAACGCAAGCTCGCTTCCAAAGAGAAGCATTAGCTACCAGTGAGCTAAGTCATCCTAATATTGTCTCAGTTCTTGATGTTGGTACGGATCATGGACTTCCTTATATGGTAATGGAATATGTCGACGGTCCTGATTTAAAAGAATATATCCGTGAAAATTCTCCATTAGATTTGCGTGAAGTAATTCGCATCATGGATCAAATTTTAAGTGCGGTAGCTCTTGCTCACAAGCATAATGTGATTCACCGAGACTTAAAGCCACAAAATATCTTAATGGATAAAAGAGGTAATATTAAAATCGCCGATTTTGGTATTGCAGTAGCGCTTAACCAAAGCTCAATTACGCAAACTAATTCAGTGATGGGTTCTGTCCATTACATGTCACCAGAACAAACAAGAGGAGGATTGGTTACTAAGCAATCCGACATTTATTCTCTTGGGATCATTCTTTATGAATTGATTACAGGTACTGTGCCATTTAATGGGGATACGCCTGTTTCTGTTGCTTTAAAACATGCTCAAGAACCTATTCCTTCAATTAGAAAGAAAGACAAGAGCGTTCCGCAAGCATTAGAGAATGTCGTTTTAAAGGCGACAGCTAAGGATCCACGTGATCGTTACGCTTCTGCTCAAGTAATGAAGGCAGATCTTGATAGCAGTCTTGATCCCGAACGAAGCGATGAACCAATCTTTGTTCCGAATCACGGCAATAGCGATGATAAAACCATCGTTTTACCAGGATTTAAACCACAAAAGACTACTGCTGAGGAATCCAAGAAAGAGGAAAAATCAGAGGTAGAAGAAACACCTAAGAAAGAAAAAAAGAGCTTTTGGCAGAATGTTAAAGCTCATAAATGGTGGTGGATCTTTTCTGTGATTGCCGCTGGGTTGATTATTTTCATTATGATTTTTGCTTTAAGCGGCAATAATCAACCCAAGCAAGTCAATGTCCCTGATGTAACCAACATTGCTGAGAATGCAGCGGAGAGAAAGTTAGAAGCTGCTGGCTTGCAAGTGGGTAAAATTATTCGACGTCAATCTGATGATGTTAAAAAGGGCTATGTCATTGCCACTAAGCCGACGGCTGGCAATTCTCTTGATCGAGGAAAATCTGTCAATTTGATCGTTTCTAGCGGTTCAAGCATGGTAAAGGTGCCTGACGTAGTAGGCGATGATTATGATAAGGCCGCTGAGAAGTTAGAAAATCAGGGCTTCGATGTGGTTAGAGAAGATCAATTCTCAAGCAAGATTACTCAAGGCAACATCATTTCGCAAAGTATTGCTGCCGGGGTTGAAGTTAAGCCAACGCAAACTACAATTACTTTGGTAGTTTCTAGAGGTAAGGCTCCACGTCAAAGAAGTAATACGGTGACATTGAAAGATTTGCATAATTACTCATTAAAGAGTGCTCAAGATTATGCAAGAGATCATGGTTTAACTTTGCAGATTAATCAAAAGTACTCTGATGATGTCGAAAAAGGCTTAATCATTTCAATGGATCCAGGTCCTGGAACAAAAGTTGATCGTGGCTCAACCATTGCAATTAAGGTTTCTCGTGGACCCAAGGAAGAAAAAGAGACCACAATAACTAAGAACTTTACCGTAAACTATGTTGGGACAGCAGACGACAGTGCTGGAGAAACAGATAATAATAAAGATGAAGACAGTTCATCCAGCAAGTCAAGTTCTACTAAGGGCGATCATGTTCAGATCTATATTAAGGACGACGATCACTACTTAAGCAATATTTACCGTGATCTTTATATTAAACGTGATATGAGCTTCTCAATTCCATTTTCAATTAAGAATGGTGCAGGACAATTAAGAGTAGTCCGCAATGGAGAAACTATCTTGAATGAAAAGGTGACTAAATAAATGAAACTAGCACAAGGAACTGTTATTGGTTTAATTGCTGGTTATTATGACGTAGAAACCGCTGCGGGTATCGTGAGAACGCGTGCTCGTGGCGTTTTTCGTCAAAAAAAGCAAAAACCAGCAGTAGGAGACCGAGTAGAAATCCAGATCGATGACAAAGGAATGAGTTATCTGGTTAAAATTATGCCGCGGTTAAATCGAATTGGCCGTCCAGCTGTCGCAAATGTTAGCCATGTATTATTGGTAATTTCTGCGGTTGAACCAGATTTTTCATTAGAATTATTAGACCGCTTTTTGATTTTCTTTTCTTGGCAAAAGGTAAAGGCAACTATTTATTTGTCTAAGGCTGATCTGATCGACGATGATAAACTTAGTGAAATAAAAAAATCTTTAGCTTACTATCAAGAAATCGGTTATCCTGTTTTTACTGACTATCATGATGTACAAATTAAGATTCCAGAATTGATCGGTAAAGATCAAATTTGGACGCTAGCGGGACAATCTGGTGCGGGTAAGTCAACTTTATTGAATCACTTAAAAGAAGACGCTCATCAAGCTACAGGCGAAATTTCGACTAGTTTAAACCGCGGTAAGCACACTACTAGAAAAGTAGAATTGTTTAAGTTGGGCGAAGGCTTCCTTGCTGATACACCTGGCTTTTCTTCAATTGATTTGACCCCAATTAAACTTAATGAATTATGCAATTACTTTGTGGAATTCAAGCGTGCTAGTCAAAAATGTAAGTTTCGCGGCTGTCAGCACTTGAAAGAACCAGGTTGTGAAGTAAAGAAGCTGCTTGAAGAAGGTAAAATTTTAGCAAGCCGATACAAGGATTATTTGGCAATGCGGACCGAAATTAGTGAAGGCCGCATCCCCGAATACTTAAAATAACGGAGGAAAATATGCTTATTGCACCATCAATTTTGAATGCAGATAATCTAAATTTAGAAAATGATGTCAAAGATGCCATTGCTGCAGGAATTAGCAGATTTCACATCGATATTATGGATGGACATTTTGTGCCTAATCTTTCTTTTGGACCTCAATTGGTTCAAGACTTCAAACGTGAATTTCCGATGACAGAATCAGAAATTCATTTAATGAGTGATAATCCAGATGATCTTATACCAGCCTTTGTGGATGCGGGTGCTGATCTGATTGAACTTCACTATGAAGCAATGAGTGAGAAGAAATTGGATTATTGGCTTGATTACTTAATTTCCAATGATGTCAAAACTTCTTTAGCAATTAATCCTGATACGCCTAGCAATGTTGTAGCTAAGTTTGCATCTAAGCTTGATCAGGTATTAGTAATGACGGTTCATCCTGGCTTTGGCGGACAAAAATTTATTGAGGATTCTGCTGAGAAAATTAAACAGGCTAGAGAAATTGTTAGCAACGATATTGCTATTGAAGTAGATGGCGGTGTTAATGATCAAACTATTAAAATCGCCAAGGATGCTGGTGCTAATGTCTTTGTAGTGGGTTCATATTTATATAAAAATGGTGATATAGCTAACCAAGTTCGTAAATTAGAAAATGTCATTAAATAATGAGAGTATATGCATTATTAGGTGGCCCGACTGATTTATGGCCCCAGGATATTAAAGAGCAGCTATTAGAGGCTAAACGCAATCATGGATTGATTTTCGGTGTCGATCGTGGTGCCTTGTTTTTAGAAGAACTAGGTATTACGCCCGATGTAGCGATTGGCGACTTTGATTCATTACAAGATAATGATTTGGCACGGATTGAAAAGAGTGTAACAGACATCCGCTATTCTAACCCAGTTAAAGATTTGACCGATTCGGAGTTAATGCTGAAAACGGTTTTTAACGACTATCATGCAGATAAATTAACTATTTTAGGTGCAACCGGTGGCAGACTAGACCACTTCTTGATTAATTTATTGATGCTTCTTAATCCGGCTGTTAATCAATTTGCGCCAAAGGTAGAATTGTCAGATAAACAAAACAGCATCGAATTCTTTAATCCAGGGATGCATGTGATTGAGAGAAAGGAAGAATATCCGTATATCGGTTTTGCTTTGCTCTCTGCAACTGAGGATTTTAATATAATTGGTGCAAGATATGATCTGAAAAATTATTCAGGTAAGTATCCTCGCGTTTTTTCATCAAATGAATTTTTACCTAACAGCGACAGTTTCAAGATTACCTTTAAACAAGGCTTGATTGCGGCAATTTATTCTAAAGATATCAATCGCTTTCATAATCTTTGAAAAAGTGTGAAAATAGGGTAAAGAAAAAGAAATGAGGAAATATTATGAAGTATACTGATTTTGAAAAAGATGTTGCTGATTTCGAAAACGGTCGCTATGAAGCCAGACTTGATCGTGCTAAGAGAAATGTAGAGGACTACATGCACAAGAATCACGTTCATGTTTTTGATAAAAAGAAGAATAAGGAAGTTGCTACAATTAACGGTGCGGCTAGAAACGTTACTTATCAAGATTTAGGTTTGCCAACTAAGCTTGGTGAAATGATTACTGAGTATGCTTATACGCCAATCGATGAAAGAATGGCAGAAGAAATTTCAGACGATGATAAGCATCACAACATTATGAAATAAAAGAAAAAGGGACAGCGTGAAGCTGTCCCTTTTATGATTGCTAAAAAAGCGTAAAAAAATAGTCTACCAGATCGAAGATCTAATAGGCTTTTTTATTATTAGGCACGAGTAACTTTACCAGACTTTAAAGCCTTGGTTGAAACCCAAACGCGCTTTGGCTTACCGTCAACAAGAATGCGAACTTTTTGAAGGTTTGGCTTCCAAGCACGACGAGCTGAGTTCATTGAGTGTGAACGTTTGTTACCGAATGTAGTCTTCTTACCTGTTACGTAATCTTTTGCCATTTGCTAAACCTCCTTTATTTGTGGTGTCATACTTAATTAGATTATCATATGTTTTGAAGCAATTCAACTCTAAAAGGATTTTTTTACAACGTATTTTGTTTATTGATTGAGTAAGTACTATGATAAAATAATAAACGTATACATAGATAATGAGACGGAGGACAAAGATGGCTGTTAAGATCAAGACAAAAGATGGTTTGATTGATATTTCAAACGGTGTAATTGCAACTGTTGTTGGTGGCGCAGCTACGTCTAATTATGGCGTTGTAGGAATGGCATCTAAGAATGCTATTCGCGATGGCTTTGACGGGATTCTTAACCGCGCCAACTATAAACGTGGCGTTGTTGTAAAGTCAGAAGATAATGAAATTACTGTTGACGTGTACATTATTGTTGGTTATGGACTTAAGATTTCTGAAGTAAGTAAGAATGTTCAAGACAGTGTTAAATTCAATCTTTCTAATCAATTAGGAATTAACACTAAAGCCGTTAATGTAATCGTTCAAAGCGTAAAAGTACTTGACGAATAACGTAAGCGGAGGTTTTAAATAGTGGTTTTAAATGAAATAGATAGTAAGCAATTTAGAGATATGGTGCGTGTTGCCACCCACAGAATTGGTAAGAACGCTGAGTTTGTTAACTCATTGAACGTGTTCCCAGTTCCTGATGGTGATACTGGTACCAACATGAATTTAACTATTGAAAGTGGGGCAAGAGCCGTTTCTGAAAATCCTAGCAGCAATGTTGGTGATTTGACTGAAAGCTTAGCTAAAGGAATGTTGATGGGTGCACGTGGTAACAGTGGTGTTATTACTTCACAGTTGTTCCGCGGCTTCTACAAAGCTACTCAAGGCATGAAGACCTTAACTGCACAAGAATTGGCTAACGCCTTTTCAAATGGTGTAGCTACTGCTTATAAGGCAGTAATGAAACCTGTCGAAGGTACTATTTTGACTGTAGCTCGTGTTGCTGCTCAAGAAGGTGCTTCTAAGGCTAATGACACTGATGATGTTACTGAAGTAATGAAGGCAGTTGTTGAAGGTGCTAAGAAGGCTCTTAAATCAACTCCAGATTTACTTCCAGTATTGAAGCAAGTTGGTGTTGTTGACTCAGGTGGTCAAGGACTTTTGTTCATTTATGAAGGTTTCTTAGAAGGTCTTCTTGGTGAAAACTTTGCTGATCAATATCAACCTGACGAAACTGAAATGGATGAAATGATCAACGCAATGCACCACCAATCTTCTGTACAAAGTCAACTAGCTACTCAAGATATCAAGAACGGCTACTGTACTGAAATTATGGTTGACCTTAACGCTGACGTGCCAAACAAGAAGAAATTCGATTTGGAAGAATTCAGAAAGCACTTGTCAGGTTTGGGCGACTCACTTTTAGCTGTATCTGATGGTGAAATTGCTAAGGTTCACGTTCACACCGAACACCCTGGTGATGTCTTCAAGTACGGTAGTCAATTCGGTCAATTAGGCAAGATCAAGATCGACAACATGCGTATCCAACACGAAAGCATCGTTGATCAAGATGAAGAACAACAAGGATCAGTTGACTTTGCTGTTATTGCCGTAGCTTCTGGTAACGGTATTAGAAAATTGTTTGAAAGCGAAGGCGTAAACAGAATTATTTCTGGTGGTCAAACAATGAACCCATCAACCCAAGACTTTATTGATGCAATCAAGAAGTCAGGTGCTAAGAAGGCAATTGTTTTGCCAAACAACGGTAATATCGTGATGGCTGCTAAGCAAGCTGCAGAAGTTAGTGACATTCCAGTAGGTATCGTACCAAGCAAGACTATCTCACAAGGTCTTACTGCAATGCTTTCATTTAACCCAGATGCTTCCGTTGATGATAACGTTGAAGCTATGTCAGAAGATCTCGACACTGTAGTTTCAGGTGAAGTAACTCAAGCTACTCGTGATACTGAAATTGACGACGTAGAAATTCACAAGAATGATTACCTTGGTATCATCGACGGTAATATTAAGGTTGATAACGCTGATTTGATCAAGGCTACTACCGAAATGATCGAAAAGATGCTTGATGAAGATTCAGAAATCATTACCATCATGTTTGGTCGTGATTCAAATGAAGAAGAAGCACAAGAAGTGGTTAGCCAACTTGAAGAAAAACATGATGATCTTGAATTTGAAATTCATGATGGCGGTCAACCAGTATATCATTTCTTAGTATCAGTTGAATAAAATGTTAGATAATGCATTATTTGCTCCGGTAACAGATTTAAAAGGCGTAGGGACAAAGACTGCAGCTGATCTAGGAAGCTTAGGGATTTATAGTATTTATGACTTACTCTTTTATTTTCCTTTTCGATATGACGAACTTCAAACATTGCCGTTAGACCAAATCATGGATGGTCAAAAGGTAATGCTGAAAGGAATCGTAGCAACTGAGCCTTTTGTTAGTGGATTTGGATACAAGAAGAGCAGACTAAGCTTCAAAATAAGAATTGACCATGATATTGTCATGGTCAATTTTTTTAATCAACCGTGGCTGAAAAGTAAAATTGAGATTGGGCAAGAAGTTGCCATTTATGGTAAATACAATGTCGCTCGGCAAAGTTTGTCCGCCTTTAAATTTGTAGCTGCTAAAGAAAATGACAGTGGTATGGCGCCGATTTATCCAGTTAATCGACACGTAAAGCAAAAGAAGCTGATTAATTTAATTAATTTGGCTATTGATAGTTTCTTAGATCAGGTGCAGGATATTGTTCCAAAAGAAATCATGGAAAAGTATCGTCTGCTACATGATCAAGAAATTATTCAAAAAATGCATCACCCTAAAAATGGTCATGATGCTGAATTGGCTAAAAGAAGTGCGATTTTCCGTGAATTCTTCATTTTTGAATTGCAGCTGGCGTTGCTTGCAAATCATGATGGTAAGCAGCAGGGTTACCCTAAGAAATATGATTTAAAAGAAATAGCTAATTTGACTAAATCTTTGCCATTTGAGCTTTCTGATGATCAAAAGAAAGTTGTTAATGAAATTTTCGCGGATATGCACTCAGATGGTCAAATGAGAAGATTGCTTCAAGGTGATGTTGGCTCTGGTAAAACCATTGTAGCTGTTTATGCTATCTTTGCGGCAATTAGTGCGGGCTACCAGGCTGCCTTGATGGTGCCAACCGAAATCTTGGCTACGCAGCATTTTAAAAAGATTGATGAGTTGCTGCGTCCACTTGGCGTAAGAGTAGCTTTACTTACAGGTAATACTAAAACACTCGAGCGCCGTGAAATTTATTGCGAGTTAACGGACGGAACGATCAATGTCGTCATTGGTACTCATGCTTTAATCCAAAAGAACGTCATCTTTAAAAAGTTAGGCTTAGTCATCATTGATGAACAGCACAGGTTCGGTGTTGGTCAAAGACAAGCTTTGATCAATAAAGGTGACAATCCGGATATTTTAGCAATGACGGCAACGCCAATTCCTCGAACTTTGGCTCTGACTGTTTATGGCGATATGACAGTATCTGAAATTCATCATCTGCCGGCTGGCCGAAAACCAATCATTTCGGCTTGGAAGACCAGCAGCCAGATGAAAGACGTTTACAAGTTAATGTACGAGCAACTAGATCAGGGCTTCCAAATTTATGCGGTAACGCCATTGATTACAGAATCAGAAACTCTGGATTTAAAGAATGCTGAAGAATTGCATGAAAAATTAAGCCATGATTTTCCAGATCAGAATGTAGTGCTTTTACACGGACAAATGCCAGGAGCTAAAAAAGACGAGATCATGTCCGCCTTTGCTAGTGGTGAAATCAATATTTTGGTAACGACCAGCGTAATCGAAGTTGGAGTTGACGTAGCTAATGCCAACATGATGGTCATTTATAATGCCGATCGTTTTGGTCTAAGTCAATTGCACCAGCTGCGTGGAAGAATTGGACGTGGTCAAACACAAAGTTACTGTATCTTTATTGCAGATCCTAAGACGGATTCAGGCAAGGCTAGAATGAAAATCATTGCCGCAACCAACAATGGGTTTAAATTGGCTGAGGAAGATCTTAAAATGCGTGGTGAAGGTGATTTATTCGGTAAAGCTCAATCCGGTTTGCCAGAATTTCGCGTAGGTGATGTGGTCAATAATTACAATACGTTAGTAGTGGCCCAAAAGGTCGCCCGTGAGTTGGTTAAAGCAGATCCAGAATTAACAAGTCCGGAACATAATTCCTTAAAGCAAGTGTTAGAATATAAGCAATTAGAACAAAACAGAATTTAAAAAAGATGTGGTGAAAAAGTATATGAGAACAATTGCAATTGATGCCATGGGCGGTGAAAATGCCCCAGAAGCAATCATTGAGGCTGTTTTGAAAGCAAAAGGCGAAATGCCCGACACTAAATTTTTACTATTTGGTGATAAAGAACAATTGCGTAAATTAATTCCAGCTGATCAAATTAATGATCAATTGGGTGTTGTATCAACAACTGAAATTATTGAAGATGAAGATGAGCCAGTAAGAGCCATCAGAAAGAAAAAAGATTCTTCAATGGTGGTTGCCGCAAATTATGTTAAAGAAGGAAAAGCTGATGCACTTCTTTCATTAGGTAACACCGGTGCGCTTTTGGCATGTGGTATCTTTATCATCGGCCGAATTAAAGGCATCGTTCGTCCTGGTTTGATGCCAACGCTTCCTGCACAAAACAGTGATGATGGCTTTAACATGGTAGATGTAGGTGCTAACGCTAAGAGTAAGCCTGAATACTTGTTGCAATGGGCGCAAATGGCTTCTTATTATGCAGAAAAGATTCGCGGTATTGAAAATCCACGTATTAGCCTTTTAAATGTTGGTGCAGAAAGCGACAAGGGTGACGATGTTCACCAACAAGCTTATCAATTGCTGAAGGATAGTTCATTGAACTTCCAAGGAAATATTGAAGGTAACGAACTATTGCTTGGCAACGCTGATGTTGTAGTTACTGATGGTTTTACCGGCAATGCCGTTCTTAAAAATATCGAAGGAACTTCAAGCGTTCTTTTACATCTATTAAAAGACAGTCTTTTAAATGGTGGCGTCATGACTAAGCTTGGTGCTTTAATGGTCAGGGGTTCATTATCCAGCCTTAGATCAAAATTTGATACTGCTAAGTATGGTGGAGCTGTCCTTCTTGGTGTCAATGCACCAGTTGTTAAGACACACGGCCGTTCAGATGTAAGACCGATTTACTACACCTTGAAGCAGGTTGATAAAATGATTAAAGAAAATCTTGTTGAAGATTTTAAAGACGAATTTGCTTCAAAATAGTAAAATAATTTATTAAAAAGGAGGAATATTTATATGTCAAAAGAAGAGATTTTTAATAAGATCAAAGATTTGATTGCTGAAAATTTTGATGTAGATAAAGACAAGATCACTGAAAGTACTAGCTTTACCGACGATTTGGATGCTGATTCAATTGACCTAGTAGAATTCATTTTGCAACTTGAAGATGAATTCGGCTCAGAAATCCCTGATGAAGAAGCTGAAAAGATTAAAACAGTTGGGGATGCAGTCTCATATATCGAGTCTCATCAAGGTTAATTTCCTAAAAAAAGCCGTGTAGCTATTTGCATACGACCAGCTTTGTGTTTATAATTAGAAAATAAATAGAAAAGATTAAACGGCTTTTAATGAACAAAGCCATAAATGGAGGAATGACCTTTGGAAAAGCAGAGTGATCTATTATTAGATATTCAGCACCTGCATACGGCGTACCGTTTGCAAGGGAAATTCTATGATGCTGCAGATGATATTAATTTGACTTTGAAGCGTGACGAAATTCTTGCTATCGTAGGCGAATCTGGTTGCGGTAAGAGTACTATCGCTGCAAGTATTATTGGATTGTATGACCATAAAAACACTAAAGTTACAGGTGATATTCTTTACAACGAATTGAACCTAGTTGGTTTGAATGAATCATTGTTTAATAAGATTCGTGGCGACAAGATCGGTATGATCTTCCAAGACCCACTAGCCAGCTTGAATCCTTTGATGCGTGTTGGTGATCAAGTAGCTGAAACTTTATACTACCATACGGATATGGATGAAAAGGCACGTCATGCACGTGTTATTGAATTGTTTAATCAAGTAGGTATGCCTAAGCCTGAAGAAATGTACGCAATGTATCCACACGAATTATCAGGTGGTTTGCGTCAACGTGTCGTTATTGCGATGGCTATCGCATGTAAGCCTGAAATCATCATTGCTGATGAACCAACAACAGCTTTGGATGTAACTATCCAAGCTCAAATTTTGGACTTGCTTGAAGACATTCAAAAGCAATCACACTCAGGTATTATTTTGATTACACACGACTTGGGCGTTGTGGCAGAAACTGCAGATGAAGTTGCTGTTATGTATGCTGGTCAAATCGTAGAAAAATCAGATGTAAAGACGATTTTCGAAAATCCTCTTCATCCGTACACAAGATCATTGCTTAATTCAATGCCTCAATCTGATGATTCAGATGAGGACCTCCATGTTATTCATGGTACTGTGCCATCACTTAAGAATATGCCACGTACAGGTGATAGATTTGCTGCTAGAATCCCATGGATTCCAGCAAGCGCTCATGAAGAAAATCCACAAGTACACGAAGTAGTCCCAGGTCACTGGGTAAGATGTACTTGCTGGAAGACCTTCCATTTTGAAGACGAAACGCAAAAAGCAGCAAGTGGGGAGTAGTATATGGGCAAAGAAATAATTCAGATTAAAGATTTAAAAGTATATTACCCAATTCGTTCAGGCTTTTGGAACAGAATTACTGATTATGTTCGTGCCGTTGATGGGGTTAACTTCTCAATTGGTGAAGGTGAAACCTACGGCTTAATTGGTGAATCTGGTTCTGGTAAGTCAACGACTGGTAAGGTAATTGTTGGTGTTGAAAAAGCTACTAGTGGTCAAATTATGTATAAGGGCCTAGACGTAACTAAGGCAAGCAATCGTAGAAAGCTTGACTACAACAAGGATGTTCAAATGATTTTCCAGGATTCAATGTCAAGTTTGAACCCAAGAAAGAGAATCGAAGATATCATTGCTGAGCCAATCAGAAACTTCGAAAACTTGACTACTGATCAAGAACGTGATCGTGTACAAGAATTACTCGATATTGTAGGGATGCCTAGTGATGCGATTTACAAATATCCTCATGAATTCTCTGGTGGTCAGCGTCAAAGAATTGGTGTTGCTCGTGCGGTAGCTACGAATCCAAAATTGATTGTAGCCGATGAACCAACTAGTGCTTTGGACTTATCAGTTCAAGCTCAGGTTTTGAACTTCATGAAGCACATTCAACAACAATACAACATTGCATACTTATTCATTTCTCACGACTTAGGCGTGGTTAAGCATATGTCAGAAAATTTGGCGATTATGCACCGTGGTCGTTTGGTAGAACTGGGTAGCCGTGATGAAATTTACAAGCACCCAATTCATATTTATACTAAGCGACTTCTTTCCGCAATTCCTAGGGTAGACGTAGAACACCGTGAAGAACACAAGAAGCACCGTGAACAAGTCGAAAGAGAATTTAAGGAAAACCAAAGCAAGTGGTATGACGAAAATGGTCGTGTTTACCCACTTCAAAAGGTAGCTCCTAACCACTGGGTAGCTTTGCCAAAAGACATGGCACAAGAAGCTAAAATTGAAGAACGAGAAGAAAAGGAGAGTGATTAAGCATGTGGAAAACAATCTTACGTCGTTTATTAATCATGATCCCTCAATTGATCATCTTGAGTCTGCTCGTCTTCCTTTTAGCTAAGATGATGCCTGGTGACCCATTCAGCGGATCAATCAACCCTAACACTGACCCGAAGCAAATTGAAGCTTTAAAAAGAGCTGCTGGTCTTTATGATCCTTGGTACGTGCAATACTTTAGATGGGTGGGCAACTTGTTCCATGGTGATTTAGGTACAAGTTACATCCAGCACGTTCCAGTAGTTTCATTGATTGCCGATCGTGCAAACAATACTTTCTGGCTTTCACTTTTGACTACAATTTTGACTTATAGTATTGCTATTCCTCTTGGTATCACTGCTGGTCGTCACCAAGATGAATGGCAAGATACTAGTGTTCAAATCTTTAACTACATTACTTTGGCAACGCCAGGGTTCGTATTCTATATCTTAGGATTATGGCTCTTCGGCTTTACTTTAGGTTGGTTCCCAATCTCAGGTTCAGTTTCAGCTAACGCGTCAGGATTCTGGGGCGTGCTTGGCAGTAGACTTTACCACATGATTTTGCCAGCAGTCTTGTATGCTTTGATTACTACTACTGGTATCGTTCAGTACTTGAGAACTGGTATCGTTGACAACAAGGTTGAAGACTACGTCAGAACAGCTCGCAGTAAAGGTGTTCCTGAAAATGTCGTTTTCCATAAACACATTTTGAGAAACTCATTATTGCCAATCGCTGCCTTCCTTGGTAATACTATTACTGGTCTTCTTAGTGGTTCAATGATTATTGAAAGTGTCTTCAGTTATCCTGGTATGGGTAAGTTGTTCCTTGACTCAATCAGTCAACGTGACTACACCACTTTAACTGCTTTGATTCTTATCTTTGGTATTTTGACTTTAATTGGTAACTTATTGTCAGATATCATTATGAGTATTATTGACCCACGTATTAGAATTCAATAGGGAGGAGAGAAGAAATGGCTGATAAGAAGAAAGATACTGCTACAAAGAAAGCAAGTAAAAAAGACGCTACACCAAAGGCTACTCTCCCACCTTCTGGATTCAAGGTGGCTGTACGTGAAATTTTACGTTCTAAGTCTGCTTTAACAGCGTTGATTATCATTATTTTAATTTTGTTATTCACTTTTGGTGGTTCACTGTTCTTGAATAGAGCACAAATTACTGAAATGAATATCGCTGACGCATATTACGGTTGGGGCCAAGGTGGTCACCTTCTTGGTACTGATGATGGTGGTCGTGACATTTTGAAGCTACTCATCATGGGTGGACGTAACTCAATCATGATCGGTATCTCAGTTACTGTAATCACTGAAATCGTTGGGTTGGTAGTCGGATTAGTTTCTGGTTACTATGGTGGTGTTATTGATGTCATCATCATGAGAATAGTTGACTTCATTCAAATTTTGCCACAAATGCCAATTATCATTGTTTTGACTACAGTTATTCCTAACTACAACGCTGTAACTTTGGTATTCTTGATCGCGATGTTCGGATGGACGACGACGGCACGTTATTACCGTTCATTCATTCTGTCACAACGTGACCGTGACTATGTTTTGGCATCAAAGACATCAGGCTCATCTAACTTACAAATCATGTTCCGTGAAGTTTTGCCAAACATTACTTCAATGATTATCATCGACGTTGTTTTAACTATTGCTGGTAACATTGGTATTGAAACTAGTCTGTCTTTCTTGGGCTATGGGTTGCCAACTACTACACCATCACTTGGTACTTTGATTGGATTTGCTGATGACCCAGTTAACGTTATTAACCGTCCATGGTTATGGCTTCCAGCTACTATCTTGCTTTTGGTAATTTCCTTAAGTATTAACTACGTTGGTCGTGCTCTTCAACGTGCTGGTGACGCAAGACAACGTGAAAATTAATAATCTAATAAATATATTAAAACAGCTCTATCGCTTGATAGAGCTGTTTTTGTGTCTGCATGATAATAAAGTTATGTAATTCTAATAAAATAAAAATTAAAAATAATTTCATAAAACTATTGAAAAACTAATATAGCGTGGTATTATTTAATCATCAACTTGATTCAAAGATTTTTAATAAAAATCATAAAAGATATCCTAGATGGAGGAATAATTATATGAAATTAACAAAGATTTTAGGTTCTGTCGGAGTAGTTTCCGCGGCCGCATTAGCATTGGCTGCTTGTGGTCAAAGCGGTAACAGCAATAACCAAGGAGCAAAGGATGCTAAGAAGTTTCCAGATTCAACTCCTAAGAAAGCTACCAAGCAGGGTGGTACCGTTTCTGTAGCTTTGGAAACTGATACTCCATTTACTGGAATCTTTTCAGATGAATTATCAACTTCCGCAATTGACTCAAATGTAGCTGCACCTGGTGAAGAATCATTATTCGATACTGATGATCATTACAGAATTAACAATAAAGGTGCCGCAACTATGAAACTTGACCGTAAGGCCAAGACAGTAACCATCACTGTTAAGAAGGGTGTTAAGTGGTCAGACGGTAAGCAAGTAAATGCTAAAGACCTTGAATATCCATACGAAATTTTGGCAAACAAGAAGACTCAAGCACAACGTTACGATTCAACTCTTGAGTCAATTCAAGGTATGAAAGAATACCACGAAGGCAAGGCTAAGACTATTTCTGGTATTGAAATGCCAGATGGTGAAAAGGGTCGTACAATTGTAATTCACTACAAACAAATGAGACCAGGTATGTACTTCTCAGGTAACGGCTACTTCTGGGAATCAGCTGCACCATACCACTACTTAAAGAATGTTCCATTTAACAAGCTTCAATCATGTGATCAAATCAGAAAGAAGCCATTATACTTTGGTCCATTTAAACTTGATAAGCTTGTTCGTGGTCAATCAGTAACTTGGGTACCAAACAAGTACTACTGGAGAGGTAAACCAAAGTTAAACAAGGTTGTAATCCAAGTAGTTAGCCCTAACTCAGCTTCGCAAGCTATTAAGAGTCACAAGTTCGATATCGCTGGCGTAATTAACTCACAATGGGATCAAGTTAAGAACACCAAGGGTGTTAACTGGGTTGCTCAAGTTCCATTGGCATACAACTACGTTGGTTTTAAGATGGGTAAATGGGACGCTAAGACTGGCAAGAATGTCATGGATAAGAACTCCAAGGTTTCCAACAAGTCATTGCGTCAAGCTATTGGTTATGCAATGAACATTGATGCCGTTAACAAGCGTTACACCCAAGGCTTGAGCTTCAGAGTTAATACTTTAATTCCTTCAGGCTTCGGTGAATACCACGACAGCAGCATCAAGGGCTACAACTACAACTTGAAGAAGGCTAACCAATTATTGGACAAGGCTGGCTACAAGAAGAAGGGTAAGTGGCGTGTACAACCTAACGGTAAGCCATTAGTACTTCACTTTGCTGCTATGTCAGGTTCACCAAACGCTGAAGCTATTGCTCAAAACTACTTACAACAATGGCACAAGATCGGTTTGAACGTTAAGCTTACTGGTGGTCGTTTGATGGAATTCAACTCATTCTACGACAAGGTTCAAAACGATTCTAAGGATATCGACTTCTTCCAAGCAGGTTGGAGCTTAGCTTCTGAACCATCACAAGGAAGCATGTACGGTGAAACTTCACCAATGAACTACGAACGTTTCGTAACTCCAGAAAACAACAAGCTGCTTGCTGAAATGGACTCAGAGAAGTCATTTAACACTAAGTACCGTGTAAAGGTCTTCCACCAATGGCAAAAGTACATGTTCGATGAAGCCTTTGTAATCCCAACCAGCAACTCATACAGTATCAATGCTGTAAACAACAAGATCACCGGTTACTCAACTAAGCCATCACAAAACAACAACGGTCACCAATTATGGTACCAAGTAGGTTACGCTAAGTAATTAGGCACATTAGTAAAAATCTCCAAAATTTCTAAACAATAAATAATCCTTTACATAAACTTTCATATTAAAAATCTAATAACTAACATAAAAAAGCGACAGATGTCTTAAAAAGATACCTGCCGTTTTCATGCTATTGTAACTATTTTGTAATAGTGCTATTATTGATAGTATCAACTTGTTCCAAGTTATGGAGGATTTTTACTAATGAAAAAGGCAAAAGTATTTGCTGGCATTACACTTTTATCAGGTGTTGCTCTTACTTTAGCAGCTTGTGGGAAGTCATCTAATCAAAACGCTAATGAAGCTTCAACTGCTGCTAAGTTTAGTTCAGTTGTTCCAAAGAAGGCTACCAAGAACGGTGGTACTGTAAAGGTTGCTGTTGAAACCGATACCCCATTCACAGGTATTTTTAATGATGAACTTTCAACTTCAGCAACTGATACCGAAGTTATGCAATATGGTGCTGAATCACTTTTCTCAACTGATGATCATTATGTCTTCACTAATAAGGGTGCAGCTACCATTAAGATTGACCAAAAGGCCAAGACTGCAACTATCAACATTAAGAAGGGCGTTAAGTGGTCAGATGGTAAGCAAGTAACCGCTAAGGACTACGAATACGCTTACGAAATTATTGCTAACAAGAATTCTAAGTCACAACGTTACACTGCAAGTTTAGCTGACTTGGTAGGTTTGAAAGAATACCACGAAGGTAAGGCAAGCACTATTTCTGGTCTTGAAATGCCAGATGGTGAAAATGGTCGTAAGGTTGTTCTTCACTTTAAGACTATGAAGCCAGGTATGAACACTAGTGGTAATGGCTACATCTGGGAAGCTGCAGCACCTTACCACTACTTAAAGGACGTTAAATTCTCAGACTTAATGTCAAGCGACAAGATCCGTAAGAAGCCTTTGTTCTTTGGTCCATACAAGCTTCAAAAACTTGTTCGTGGTCAATCAGCTACTTGGGTACCAAACAAGTACTACTACAAGGGCAAGCCAAAGCTTAGCAAGATTACCGCTACTGTAATCAACCCTAACTCAGTTGCTCAAAGTATTAAGTCAAACAAGTTTGACGTTATCCAAGTTATCAACTCACAATGGCCAAACGTTAAGAATACTAAGGGCGTTAACTTCATTGCTACTGTTCCACTTTCATACTCATACCTTGGCTTTAAGGTAGGTAAGTGGGACGCTAAGAAGGGCGAAAACGTAATGAACCCTAAGTCCAAGATGAACAACAAGGCTCTTCGTCAAGCCATTGGTTACGGTATGAACGTTAACCAAGTTGCTAAGCGTTACTCATACGGCTTAAGCTTTAGAATTCCTACTTTGATTCTTAAGCAATTCGGTGACTACTTCGACAAGGATGTTAAGGGTTACTCATACAACATTAAGAAGGGTAACGAAATCTTGGACAAGGCTGGCTACAAGAAGAAGGGTACTTACCGTGTACAACCTAACGGTAAGCCTTTGACTATTCATCTTGCAGCTATGAGTGGTAATGCTAACCAAGAACCAATCATCCAAAACTACATCCAACAATGGAAGAAGGAAGGTTTGAACGTTAAGCTTACTGGCGGTCGTTTAATTGAATTTAACTCATTCTACGACAAGGTTCAAAACGATGACCCATCAGTTGATATGTTCATGGGTGCATGGTCACTTTCAAGTGAACCATCACCAAACGACCTTTACAGTCAAACAGCTCCAATGAACTACTCACGTTTCGTAACTAAGAAGAACACTCAACTTCTTGATGAAATGGACTCACAAAAGGCCTTCAACCACCAATACAGAATTGATAAATTCCACGAATGGCAAAAGTACATGGATGACGAAGCTTACGTTCTTCCTGTATCAAACAGTTACACTATTACTGCAGTTAACAAGAAACTTACTGGCTACTCACTTAAGCCATCAGCTTCAATGGGTAACGGTTTCCCTAACTGGTACAATGTAGCTTACGCTAAGTAATAAAAATTACTAAATATTAAAAGACTACTTCATTTTTTTGAAGTAGTCTTTTTTGACATTCAAATTTTAGTGGTAAAACTGGTATAATTTACTAGGTATAAAGGGGCAATTATATGGTAAGTACAAAATTTTTAAAGAAATTAAAAGACGAATATAATGTTAAATTTAATAATGAAAAATTACTAGAAGAAGCATTTACGCATTCTTCATATTCAAATGAACACCCTGACGCTGGGATTCGTGATTATGAAAAACTAGAATTTTTAGGTGATGCCGTTCTTGAATTGGCTGTATCTAATTATTTGTATCGTCATTACCCTAAGTTAAATGAAGGTGAATTAACTAGATTAAGATCTAATATTGTTAGAACTGAAGGCTTCTCTGAATTTGCGATTGAATGTGGTTTTCAAAAAGAAATTCATTTGGGCAATGGTGAAGAAAAAGCTGGTGCTAGAAGCCGTAAAACTTTACTAGAAGACGTTTTTGAAGCTTTTAATGGTGCTTTATATCTTGATCAAGGGATGCCAGCAGTTGAGCACTTCTTGCATTTAACAGTTTATCCTTTAATTGATAAGGGTGAGTTTGATGATTCACGCGATTATAAGACGGACTTGCAGGAATTGTTGCAACAAAATGGTCCCGTTAATATTGAATATTCAGTCATCAGTGAATCACAATTGCCATCGCACTTTGAAGTTGAATTAAAGATCAATGATGAGGCTAAGACTCGCGGCGAAGGCCATAATAAGAAGGCGGCAGAACAACAAGCTGCCAAGGCTGCATTAAAAGAATTAGAGTAAGGGGACGAAAAAGTGCCATTAACAGAATTAGTGCTTGATGGTTTTAAATCATTTGCGGAAAAGACAACTATTCATTTTAATGACGGAATTACTGGCATCGTTGGACCTAATGGTAGTGGTAAAAGTAACATCACTGAAGCTATCCGTTGGGTAATGGGTGAATCCAGTGCTAAATCCCTTCGTGGTACCAACATGAAGGATGTCATTTTTGCTGGTAGTCAATATCGTAAGCCACTGAATAAAGCAGAAGTTACTTTAGTATTTGATAATAAAGATCGTGAATTGGCTTTTGACGCCGATCAAGTTTCAATTACCAGAAGAATTTTGCGTTCAGGCGACAGTGAATTTCTGATCAACAATCAACAAGTTAGAATGCGCGATGTTCGTGCACTTTTCCTTGATTCAGGAATTTCACCAAATAGTTTGGCCATTATTTCCCAGGGACGCGTTGATCAAATCTTAAATTCTCGTCCAGAACAAAGACGACTTATTTTCGAGGAAGCAGCTGGTGTGCTTCACTTTAAGCAGCAAAAAGAAGAAGCACAGACGCAACTCAAAAAGACACAAGATAACTTAATTAGAATTAATGATTTAGTTAAAGAACTCGAAGGTCGTCTTGAGCCGTTACATGAACAAAGCTCACTGGCTAAAGAATATCAATTTCAAAAGGCAGGTTTAGACAAGAAATTAAAGAGTCTATTGGCTTTTGAAATTGAAGATATCAACCGTCAAAAAGAAGATGTAGAAAAGTCTGCTAAGAAGAGTCAAGTTCTTTTATCTAAATTAGATAATGAAGTTAAGGACTCTCAAGATGCAGTTTCTGAAAAACGAGGCGAGTATAAGAAGCTGCAAACTGAGCGTGATAATACGCAAAAGCAACTGCTTGAATTAAGTAAGAAGTTGTCCGATTTGGATGCTAGCTTGCAAATGGCAGAGCAATCTCGTCAGTTTGATGATGCGACTAAGGTCGAGTATCAAAATCAAGTTAAGAGTTTGAAAAATAGCCTGGTTAAATTAAATGAAGACTTGGCTTCTTTGCAAAAGAATGCGACAGAGTTAAAGGATAAGCAGGCTGTTTTACAAAAGCAACGTGATGAATTAACTGCAGAATTAAAGGAAGATCCAGAAGAATTAAATAAGAAACTGGAAAGCTGCAGAAATGATTATATTCAGTTGCTTCAAGATCAAGCGACGACTAATAACCAAATCGTTAACTTGAATACTGAATTAAAGCGAAGCAAAGTCGATACTAGTTATCAAAATAGCGATGTCTCAAAGCAATTAAGTGAGGCAAAGACTGAACTCGAGAAGCTCCGTGCCGAAGGCAAAACTTTAACTGAAAAGCGCAAGAGTGAAAAGATCAAGTTAGCCGAAGTTGGCGATCAAAATAGCGACTTGACTAATAAGGTTAATCAATTGCGTCAGACAGTTGCCAATGAGCGAGGAAAATTAGAAAAAATTGAGGCTCGTCATGAAGCTTTAGTTAACATCCAAAAACGTCACGAGGGTTATTACTATGGTGTTCGTAATGTTTTAAACAACATGAATGCCTTTCCTGGCGTAATTGGTGCAGTAGGTGAATTGATTTCCTTCCCAGTTGAACTAGAAGCTGCGATGACCACTGCTCTTGGGGGTGGCGTTCAGGATTTAATTACCGATAGCAGAATTAGTGCTAGAAACGCAATTAACCAATTGAAGCGCAATCGTGCAGGTCGTGCCACTTTCTTGCCATTAGACGGTTTGCGTCAATATGGCATCCCTCAATCAACCGTTACTACACTTGAATCATATGAGGGGTTTAGAGGCGTAGCTAGCGATTTAGTTGAAAGCAAAACTGAGCATAATATTAACGCTGCAATCAATTACTTATTGGGTAGCGTAATTATTGTAGATACGATTGATACTGCTTTATCTATTTCTAAGCGCATCAATCGCTATCGAATCGTTACTTTGGATGGGGATGTAATTTCACCTGGTGGTTCCATGACTGGTGGACAAAGAAATCAGCGGAATAACTCTCCATTGCAAACCGCTACTGAAATCAATCAGTTAGAAGCACAAATCAAGACTTTGACTAAGACTTTGAGAGAAGATCAGAATCAACTTGAAACCTTAGTTGATCAAGCCCAAAGAGTAAATGCTGAATTGCAAAAGCTTCAAAGTTCTTTGCAAGAAACTAATCAAGCAATTAATGAAGTTGCTATTTCTTTCCAAAGTCAAGAAAAAGAAGTTAAGCGTTTAACCGATGCTAATAATTTGTACGAATCTAGAATCAAAGAACGTGATTCTCGGATTAAAGAATTAAAGCAGCAGATTGAAGAAGCTCAAACCAAGCAAAATGAATTGACTAAGCAAGGTAAAGAGCAAAGAACTGCAATGAATCAGCTGCAAGAGCGAATTAGAAACTTTAACAGCTTGAGTCAAAAGGTTCAAGATCAGCTTTCCAAGTTGGATCCAGATATTGCGGTTTATACCAACAAATTAGAAAACTTGCGTAGCCAAGAAAATGAGAAGAAACAGCAGATTAGAAATAATCAAGAACAAACTGCTGATTTGACGCACAAACTGCAAGATTTAACTCAAAGTGGTGAGCGTTCAGTTCAAAAGAATACCGATCTGAAGAAGCAAAAAGCGGACCTCAAGCAGCAAACTGAAGACTTACAAACCAAGTTGAATGAGCTTAGTTCACAATTGGGTCAATTTGATGCGCAAATCAATCAGCTGGATCAAGTAGCTAGTCGAAACTATGAATTGCGTAAGGATGCCGCGATTGAACAAGAAGGCTATTCAGTGCAACTAGCTAAGTTCAATAGTGCAATTAATCAACGTCTTGAAACTTTGCGTGATGATTACTCATTAACTTATGAGGCAGCTCTTGCTCAGGCTGAAGGCGAAAATGATGAAGACACCAGAAATGAATTAGCTAAGAGCGTTAAACTGCATCGCATGTCAATTGAAGATATTGGTCCAGTTAACCTTGATTCAATTCAAGAATATGAAGATGTTAAAAAGCGTTATGACTTCTTGAGTGGTCAACAAAACGACTTGCTTAAGGCACGTGACGATCTTGAAAAGTCCATGAATGAACTTGATGAAGAGGTTAAAACTCGATTCAAGGATACGTTTAATACAATTGCAGACAGCTTTAAGCAAATCTTCCCTGTAGTCTTTGGCGGAGGAAAGGCTAAACTTGAACTAACCGAGCCAAATAACCTGCTTGAAACAGGAATTGAAATTATCGCTCAACCACCTGGCAAGAAATTGCAACGCTTAAGTTTGCTTTCTGGTGGTGAAAGAGCCTTAACTGCTATTACTTTGCTGTTCGCAATGTTGCAAGTAAATCCAGTACCATTCTGTGTACTAGATGAGGTGGAAGCTGCCCTTGATGATGCAAATGTAACTCGATTTGCCCAGTTTTTGCTTAAGTACGATATGAAGACGCAGTTTATCGTAATTACTCATAGACGTGGAACCATGCGTAAGGCTGATCAATTGTATGGTGTAGTAATGCAAGAATCTGGTGTTTCTCAAGTATTGTCTGTATCATTAAAAGAATTAAAGAACAAACATGAGGTGAGATAATTGGGATTATTTGATCGAATTAAAAAGTCTCTCTTTGGTAAAAAAGACGAGGACGAAGAAGAGAAAAAAGAAGAACAGCCAAAACAAGAGGAAGAAGAAAAGCAAGAAGAAGAATCAGCTGAACCTGAAAAAGAAGAGTCAGCTGAAGAAACTGCTGCAACAGAAGAATCTGAAGCAGAAACTACCTCTGAGGCTGAAAATGAACCTACATCTGAAACTGAAGTAGAACCAGAACCACAAGCTACTGAAGTGGAAAATTCTGAAGAGTCTGAACCAGTAGAAGAGAAGCCAGCCGAAGAAAAAACACATGAGGCTGAATCTGAAACTGAAGAAGAACAACCAGCAGAGCAAGAAAATGATGAGGAAAAATCCTCTGATGAAGAAGATGCTCAAGAAAAGCTTTATGAAAAGGGGCTTGAAAAAACCAATAAAGGTTTTGGTGCGCGTTTAAATGCCTTCTTTGCAAGATTTAGATCAGTAGATGAAGACTTCTTTGATGATCTTGAAGATTTGTTGATTGAATCTGATGTTGGTTTTGAAACAGCTGAACAATTAACCGATGAATTGCGTGAAGAAGCTAAGTTGCAAAATGCTAAATCACGTGATGATTTGAAGCAAGTAATCGTTGAAAAATTGGTTGACCTTTACGACCAAGGTGGTCAAGGTAAGGATGAAAAATTAGCTTACGATCCTGACGCTAAACCTAATGTTTACCTTTTTGTCGGAGTTAACGGTGCCGGAAAGACTACTACCATTGGTAAATTGGCTAAACGCTTTAAAGATGAAGGTAAATCCGTTATTTTGGCTGCAGCCGATACTTTTAGAGCAGGTGCGGTTGAACAATTGGAAGAATGGGGCAAGCGTGTTGGTGTCCCTGTTGTAACTGGTAAAGAGAAGGCAGATCCTGCTTCAGTTGTCTACGATGCTACTGAACGGGCAATTAAAGAACAAGCTGATTATCTGTTAGTTGATACAGCAGGTCGTTTGCAAAATAAGAAGAACTTGATGGCTGAGCTTGAAAAGATTCAAAGAACGATCAAGAAATTATTGCCTGAACAACCAGCAGAAACTTTATTGGTTCTTGATGGTTCAACTGGACAAAATGCCCTTTTGCAGGCCAAAGACTTTGACAAGACCACTAAGTTAACCGGTTTAGTTTTAACTAAGCTTGATGGCTCTTCAAAGGGTGGAGTTGTTTTGGCAATCCGTAACGAAATGAAGTTGCCAGTTAAATTGGTTGGTTTAGGTGAAAAGGCAGAAGATTTAGCAGATTTTGATGCTGCAAATTATGCTATTGGTCTTTTCCACGGCCTAGTCTAGTGATAAAGTAAAAGCATATACTATATTAGTTATAAGGAGAATTTTATGAAAGAATATAGCGCTTGTACTACTATCTTAGTAGGTAAGAAAGCATCAATCGATGGCACTACCATGATTGCTCGTAACGATGATACTTTCCGTCCTATTACCCCACAAAAGTTCATTATTGAACCAGCTCGTCATGGTGAAAAGAAGCACATTAAGTCATGGCTTAACAAGTTTGAAATGGATCTTCCAGAAGATGCTCAACGTGTTCCAGCCGTACCTAATGTTGATTACAAGCACCGTGGTTACTACGACGAAAGTGGTATTAACCAAGAAAACGTTGCTATGTCATGTACCGAATCAACTTACGGTAACGAAAGAACCTTAGCATTCGATCCACTTGTTAAGGATGGTTTGGATGAAGACTGTATGCAAACTTCAGTATTGCCATACATTCACTCAGCTCGTGATGGTGTTAAGTACTTGGGTAAATTGATTGCTAAGTACGGTTCACCTGCTGGTAACTCAGTTTTATTCAGTGACAAAGATGAAATCTGGTACATGGAAATCGTTACTGGTCACCACTGGGTAGCAGAACGTATTCCAGATGATTGCTACGCTGCAACTGGTAACCGTGTAGCTATTGAACAAGTTGACTTCGACAACCCTGATTACTTCATGTGGAGTGAAGGCATTCAAGAATTCGTTGAAAAGCACCACTTGAACCCAGATCACGAAGGCTGGAACTTCCGTCACATTTTCGGTACTTACACTGAACAAGACCGTCACTACAACACTAACCGTCAATGGTACATTCAAAAGTTGTTCAACCCTGAAATTGAACAAGACCCACAAGATGGTGATATTCCATTCATCCGTAAGGCTGCTAAGAAGATTACCAAGGAAGATATTGAATTTGCATTAGGTTCACACTACCAAGACACTCCATATGATCCATTTGGTAAGGGTACCGATGAAGAAAAGCACCGCTACCGTCCAATTGGTTTGAACCGTACACAAAACGCTCATATCTTGCAAATCAGAAGTGATGTTCCAGAAGACCGTGCCGCAATTATGTGGTTATGTATTGGTGGTCCAACATTTACTCCATTCATTCCATTCTTTGCTAACATGAACGATACTGATCCTTCATTTAACAATACTTCAATGGATTACAACATGAATGACGCATGGTGGTACTACAAGTCATTTGCAGCCATTGTAGAAAGTCACTACCCACAATTTGTTCAACTTGATACTACTTACCTTACTGAACTTAACCGTTACTTCAGAGGTCGTGTTGAAGAAATTATCAAGGACTCGGAAGGCAAGTCAGGCGATGAATTGACTGAATTCTTGACTAAAGAAAACCAAAAGACTGTTGCTCATACTCGTAAGGAAACTGAAAAGTTATGGGGTCAAATGATGATTGACTCAATCAACATGTCTAAGTTGACTTTCAACATGGATGAAAATCTTTAATAATAGATAAAAAAAGCAGCGTTTCGCTGCTTTTTTGTGAATTTGAAAGGCAGATATAGATGGCAGAAGGTACAATTGGTTCATTTCTGACTAAGATCAGCAATGAAGTTGAAAAGCAAATGAATGATGACTTAAAGAGTTTTGATATTGATGCTAATGAACTCGAATTCTTAATTGAATTGCGTCATCATAAGAATGGTAAAACCTTTAGCAAATTGGCTAAAGAGCTTCATGTTACAGATGAAAAGATTAAGCAAATAGCTTCTAAGCTTGAACAAAAGAATTTAATTACTGTTTCTGACAATACAGCGGTTGAAACAGATAAAGGCTTAGATTTATGCAAGAAGGTTGAAAAGCACCGTGAAGAAACTGATCAAACCATTACAGGGATGCTGAGCAAAGATGAAACCTTAGGTTTGGTTAATGTATTAAAGAAGATGCTTAAATCAAGCGAAAACAAAGATTTATATTAAAATCAAAAAAGGTGTCTAGGAATATTTTTCCTAGGCACCTTTTGCTTTATAAAAGTTTAATAAAAGTTTATTTCTTTTTATCCAAAATTGAGTGATGAATACCATAACCAAAGTAAATGATTAAGCCCAAAATAAACCAGATACCAGCGTAAAGCTTAGCTTGATAGTCTAATCCTAAGAAGACAACTAATGTAGCTAAGAAGCCTAAGGCAGGCAATACTGGGTAAAATGGCATCTTAAATGATGGATCATCAATATCTTTGCCTTCACGTGGACGCAATTTATAAATACCTAAAGATACAAACATAAATGCGATTAACGTACCTGCTGAAACAAGTTGTGACAACATTGAGAATGGGAAGAAGGCACCCAGTAAAATGGCTACAACAGTTAAAGTCCATAATGCATTATTGGGTCGACGATCCGCATTTAACTTACCTAACCATTTAGGAAGCATCCCATCACGACCAAAAGAGTAAATCAATCTCGAACCAGCCATACTCATTCCGATTAAAGCAGTGAACATCCCAAGAACGGCGATGGTTTGTACAACGACAGCCACAATTGGATGTCCAGCATAGCGAAGAGCAAGCCCAACTGGTTCAGCAGAGTTAGCGTATTTTTGGTAAGGCATCATTCCGACAAGTACAAGACTTACGCCAACAAATAAAGCAACAGCGATAGCTAATGAACCCAAGATACCACGTGGCATCGTCTTTTGTGGATTGATAGCTTCAGCTGAGTTGGCCGCAATTGAGTCAAAGCCGATGTATGATAGGAAGATCATTGAAACACCTGCGTAAATTCCTTGCCAGCCACCAAATGGTCCGTTAGCAGTCATGCGGTATTCTGGAATAAATGGAGTAAAGTTTGAAGCTTTAATTGCGGTTAAACCAACTACAATAAAGAGCAAAATTGCTAAAACTTTTAAGATTACCAAACCGTTTTCTACTCGAGCTGCTCTTGAAACACCACGACTGATCAAGATTGAAACTAAAAGAATAGAAACAAGAGAGATGACATCAATGATTCCGCCGTTATTACCAAACGCATTTGATAATGAATTTGGTAGTTTAAGACCTAATGGTGCAATCAGTGCACGGAAGTTAGCTGAAAGTCCGGATCCGACGAAAGCTAGGGCAATGAAGTATTCGGCAAGAAGCGCCCATCCTGCGACCCAACCCCAGAATTCACCAAAAACAACGTTGATCCATGAATAAGCTGAGCCGGCAAAAGGCATAGCTGCTGCCATTTCTGCGTAAGCGAAAGCTACAAGTCCTGCTGCAACAGCTGCTAAAACAAAGGAGATAGCAACGGCAGGTCCGGTATGCATCGCTGCAACTTCTCCAGGTAGGGTAAAGATCGAAGCAGAGACGATCGTTCCGACACCTAATGCTAAAAAGTCTTTTACCTTCAATGAGCGAACCAGGTATCCATCTTTGTTTTCATAGACGCGTGGATCTTCTTTTTTGTTCATTCTTTGCCAAAGATTCACAACGCAACTCCTCCTTAAAAATAATATGGTATGCACTTCATTATAATTAAAAATACGTTAAAAAATCAACTGAATAATTTTAAATATTTCACTTTGAGTACGTTGAAAGTGTTTACTTTTAGTTACAAACAAAAAATAGAGTTATGGCTTTATTAATCGCTTTAGTTAACATTATTGGCTGGGGCCTTATCCCATTAACTGTTAAAGATTCGCCTCAAAGCCAGATTGCAGGAATGGGTATTGGTGCTTCAGCTACTGCTCTTATTATTTATTTGTTCACTAGACCAGCATTTGATGCTGCAACTTGGGCAGTTGCCTTTGTAGCAGGGATGCTATGGACAATTGGACAAATGGGACAATTCATTTCATATACCCGAATCGGTATTTTAATCTTTGGCGAATGGCCAACGGCACAAGCAAAAGTTATTGGTTTCATTGCCTTAGCACTGGTAGTAATCGGTATCGTATTAAGTTCTAACAGTGATGACAAGGGATCAGGCGATGCTAATGCTAAAAATATTGCCTTCTTGCTCATTACAACGATTGGTTTCTGGATTTATTCAAGTTTTCCAAAGCTGATTGCCAAGGATATTAATCCTGGCGTGAACGGATTAGATTATATTTTTCCAGAAATGCTCGGTGTTTTAGTTGGTACTGTAGTTTATGTCATTGCATCACATTCAACAGCAGTTTATCGCAATAAGATGATTTGGCGAAACAGTATTGCCGGTGTCGGGTGGTATCTGGTTCTTACATGAAGAAAAATCTAAACGTGAAATGACCTACATTGTTATTGGGTTGATTTTTATCGTCGGTGGTAGTATTTTAACCGGTTTGCCAAGTAAAATTAGAAAAGAAGGGTCTTGATCGTTTTGATCAGGGGCCTTTTTTGATATACTAAAGGCTGGTGAAACTTAATGGATGAATTAACTAAAAATGAAGAGCTTGGCGATTTATATGCCTATTACGGCACATTGCTGACTCGGGGCCAACAATCATATTTTGAAGATTATTACTATAATGATTTGTCCCTAGGTGAAATTGCTGTAAATCATCATGTATCAAGACAAGCCGTTTATGATAATTTGAAACGGTCGAGCAAAATTTTGCAGAACTATGAAGATAAGCTTCATATGCGTAGAGATAACGACCATATTGAAAATGTATTGGCGGACGTATTATTGTCGATTGATAATGATGATAGTCAAACTGCTAAAAATGAAATAACGAATTTATTAAATCAATTGAGGGGAGAGTAACCCATGGCTTTTGAAAATTTAAGTGAACGAATTCAAAAAGCATTAAAAAATTTAACCGGTAAAGGTAAAGTTTCAGAAGAAGATATTAATAAAGCTAGTCGTGAAATTAGATTAGCTTTGCTTGAGGCCGACGTTAACTTCAAGGTTGTTAAGGACTTTATCAAGACAATCAAAAAAGAAGCATTGGGTAAGGAAGTTCAAGAAAGTCTTAACCCAGGCCAACAAGTCATCAAGATTGTTAATGAGCAATTAACTAAGATGATGGGTGAGGAAGCAGTTCCTCTTAACAAGTCTAAGCACATTCCTACCATTATTATGATGGTTGGTTTGCAAGGTACTGGTAAGACTACTACTGTTGGTAAGTTAGCCTACCATTTGCAAAAGACCGAGAAGGCTCGTCCACTTTTGATTGCTGGCGATATTTATCGTCCTGCCGCTGTAGATCAGCTTAAGCAAATTGGTGAACAATTGAAGGTGCCGGTTTATAGCGAAGATGGTGAAAAGGACGTTGCCAAGATTGTTCAAGATGGTTTAGCTGAAGCTGAAAAGAACAAAAACGATTATGTTTTAATCGATACGGCTGGTCGTCTTGAAATCGATGAACCATTAATGGAAGAACTTGAACGAGTAAAGAAGGTTGCCAACCCTGACAACATCTTGCTTGTAGTTGATGCCATGACTGGTCAAGCTGCTACCGATGTGGCTAAGGGCTTTGATGAACGTCTTGACGTTACTGGCGTTATCTTGACTAAATTGGATGGTGATACCCGTGGTGGTGCTGCACTTTCTATTCGTGCCGTTACTGGTAAGCCAATCCTCTTCACTGGTCAAGGTGAAAAATTAAGTGACTTGGATGTCTTCCACCCAGACAGAATGGCCTCAAGAATCCTTGGTATGGGTGATATGCTTTCCTTAATTGAAAAGGCTCAACAAGATTACGATGCCAAGGAAGCACAAAAAGTTGCTGAAAAGATGCGTGAAAACACCTTCGACTTCAATGACTTTGTCGATCAACTTGAACAAGTACAAAAGATGGGACCTTTGGATCAAATTATGAAGATGATTCCTGGTCTTGCTAATAATCCTCAACTTAAGAATTTGAGCGTTGATCAAAAGCAAATCGATCATACTGAAGCGATTGTTTACTCAATGACTGAAGAAGAACGTGAAAATCCAGATATTTTGAATCCTAGCCGTCGTAGAAGAATTGCCGCCGGTTCTGGCCGTCCCGTTGTTGAAGTAAACCGAATGATCAAGCAATTTAAGCAAATGCGCGAAATGATGAGCAAGGTTACTAAGGGTAACATGAAGGGCTTAAGCAACTTGCCTGGTATGGATTCACCAATGGCCAAGATGGCTATGCGCCGCATGAATAAGAACTTCAAGAAGAACAAGAAGAAGCGTCTGCGTAAGGTTAAGAGATATCATTCATAAAAAATGAAGCTGTTAAGGAAAAATACTTTACACCCATTTGTTTTGGTGGTATATTATTAATCGTTAAGTTTTAGGAGGAAATTAATTTATGTCAGTTAAAATTCGTATGCACCGCGCTGGTGCCAAGAGAAAGCCATTCTACAGAATCGTTGTTGCAGACTCACGTATGCCACGTGACGGTCGTTTCATCGAACAAGTTGGTTACTACAACCCAGTTTCACAACCAAAGGAATTGAAGCTTGACGAAGACAAGATCTTTGAATGGTTACAAAAGGGTGCACAACCTTCAGACACTGTTAGATCACTTCTTTCAGGTGCTGGCTTGATGGCTAAGTTGCACGATGCAAAATACAACAAGTAATTTGCTATTAGAGAAAGCTTGATGCCGAGTGCTTCAAGCTTTTTTTGTTACTATAAAGGAGAAAAAATGCAATATTTTGATGTTGCAAAGATTTTAACCACGCATGGCCTAAATGGTGAAGTTAAAGTTAACGTGATTACAGATTTCCCGGAAGATCGTTTTGCGGAAGGGATGCAGCTAGCTTTAAAGGCTGATACTGATCGAATTTTGACTATTAAAAAGAGCCGTCCTTTCAAACAATTTTGGCTGCTTCAATTTGATGAAGTAAATGATATTGATGAGGCAGAAAAACTTCGTGGTCAAATTTTGGTAGTTAGTGAAGATAATCGTGGTGAATTGCCAGAAGGTGTTTATTACTACAAAGATATTTTTGACTGCGATGTGATTGATGAAGAATCTGGAAAAAGATTAGGTAAAATTACCGATATTCAATCGCCCGGTGCTAATGATATTTGGTTAGTTCATGAAGATGACGGTAAAGAATATTGGATTCCTAATATTGCAGACGTAGTAAAAAAGGTTGATGTTCCTAACAAGAAGGTTTATGTAGAATTAATGGAGGGCTTGCGCGATGAAGATTAATGTTTTAACCCTTTTTCCAGATATGTTTACTCCATTACAAGTTTCAATGTTAGGGCGTGGTCTTGAAGACAAAAAGTGGGATCTCAATTTAGTTAATTTCCGTGATTTCACTACCGATGTTCATCATCATGTTGACGATACCCCATATGGTGGTGGAGCCGGCATGGTTTTACAAATCATGCCAATCAAGAAGGCACTTGATTCACTTCCTTCAACTGGTAAGATAATTATTACTGCGCCACAAGGCAAAACCTTTAATGAAAAAATGGCACAGGATTGGGCTAAGGAAGATGAATTAACCTTTATTTGTGGTCACTATGAAGGCTTTGACCAACGCGTGTATGACTTAGCTGATGAAACAGTTTCAATTGGCGATTACGTCTTAACTGGCGGTGAATTGCCAACAATGAGCATGATTGATGCTACTGTGCGCTTAATTCCTGGTATCTTGGGTAATGCGGCCAGTCCAGTTGAAGAGAGCTTCTCTCATGGCTTGCTTGAATACCCACAATATACTCGCCCAGCAGACTTTGAAGGCCAAAAGGTGCCGGAGGTTTTAACTAGTGGCAACCACCAAAAGATTGACGAATGGCGCCATTATCAAGCTTTAAAGGCAACTTATCTTCATCGACCTGATATGCTTGAAAAGCGTGAGCTTTCAGATGAAGAAAAGAAGATGCTGGCTGACATTAAAGCTGAAGCAAATTAAAACAAGAATATCTAAAAGGATCATTCCCATGGCTGGTAAAAAGGCAGCTGATAGATTGATGATCATTTCAATCAGGAGAATCCAGCTAAGTTTGACCTCAAGTTTTGACAATTTGAAATGAATACTGATTAAAAACAAAACTCGGATCATTAGCAGCATGAGGATCAAAGAAAAACTAAATAAAATTTTGCTTTCAAGATTTCCATCAATGATTACTAGGTGAAGACTAACGCCAATTAAGAAGGCAAAAAGAATTACTAATAAAAATAACCAGCCTGTAAGAGATGTAGCAATCGAAGAATTTAGTTGAATATGAAGTTCACCTAAAACTTGATAATATACAGCTGCCAATAGCGCAACCAAAATTATACAAAGAGTGAATTGAATGAATCGGTTCCAATTGATCGGCGTCTTGCTAAAGTCGTAAAGAATTGAAATGATTTCTCCTAAAGCGATCATTGTCATTAGACCGTAGCGTTCAATCAATGAATCTTTGATTATATGAACCATGTTGGTTCTTTCATATTCTCGCTCAAGACGAGAACTAGCTAACATAACTACAAAGATATTGATCGACTACTAAGAACCAGAATAAAAGCTGATTACTAAAAAAGAGGCCGCAGGCAATGATTGCAGCTGTAACAAGTTATACCCCAAACTCTGGCAGCTGGTCCGTGTGTTTTATCAAAGATTCTTAAACCGATCCAGACAGCACCCATAAACAGTTCTAAGATGATATATAGCCAAGTTATATGATGGAAATTACCGTTTACTGCTTCAGGGATGAAAATACTAGCTAAGCCAATTAAGATCATATCAATATTAATAATTAAAATGTTGATAATTGAATCGTTACCATGGTTATCAAAATAACCACTGAACCCGCCCTAACCCCAAATTAGCCAGAAAAATGTCAGGATTGCATTAATAAATCCGGTTAGTGTTCGATGTTCTAGTAAGCTTTCCGTTAGTCGTGAAAAGACTACAGCAAAAATTAAATCATAGAATAATTCTAACCAAGAAGTTTTACGGTTTTTAATCACATTTTTGATAGTACGTGGCTTGCCCAAAAAATTTACTATTTTATTCATTACTCTTCCTTGATTTATAAAAAATATTTTACTACAAAGATAAAAAAAGCTAGGTTAGTAATTGATTTTTAACTTGAACAGTTAGTCTAACCTTGTTATACTAGTAAGCGTGGATTTTCCACGGAATTTATAAGTTATGGGTGTTCCGCTGACGCTGGTGCGTTGATGAAGACCGAAGAAGGAGAAAAATATATTATGGATCCATTAATTCAAGAATTAACTAAAGAACAAATTCGTGACGATATTCCTGCTTTCCGTGCAGGTGATACTGTTACTGTTCACGTACGTGTTGTTGAAGGTACTCACGAACGTATTCAGTTATTCGAAGGTGTTGTAATTAAGAAGAAGGGTACTGGCATCGGTGCTACTTACACTGTTCGTAAGATTGCTTCAGGTGTTGGTGTTGAAAGAACTTTCCCAGTTAACGACCCACGTGTTGCTAAGGTAGAAGTTAAGCGTCATGGTCGTGTACGTCGCGCTAAGCTTTACTACTTACGTGAACGTCACGGCAAGTCAGCAAGAATTGCTGAAGCACGTCGTTAATAAAATGAAAAATGGTCGATTCGTGAGAATCGACTATTTTTTTACATTAGTTTGTGAAAATAATTAGGTGTGAAACAGCTGTGTAACATGAACATTCTATCACAAAGCGGTAAAATAATACTTATAATTGCTGATATAAAGAGATTTACGGCTTGTGAAAGTTAATTTTGAAAAATCAACATTCTATGTGGAATTAAAACAAAAGCCACCAGTTATCCACACCGGCGGCTTTTGTTTAATATTAAATTGTGTTTATTATACTCTAAAAAGCAAAAAAGTGAAATAGTGGTCGGCATTACTTATAATGTAAATGTTAGAAAAAATAAAGGGAGGAAAAGTGGTTGAACTATCCTCAAGAGTTGATAGATGAAGTTAAAAAACGTTCTGCAGGTATGCGACTTGAAGGAATTAATTCAGGTAGTGGACCTAAGCATCCTAAGTTGATGATTATTGGTGAAGCACCCGGCAGAAATGAAATAGTTAATAACATTCCTTTTAGTGGGGATGCAGGCAAAGAATTAAATAAATCTTTAGCACAGATCGGCTTAACTAGAGATGATGTCTACATTACTAGTGCAGTCAGAAGCAGACCATATGCAATTAAAAAGGTCTTTAGTAAACGTCAGAATAAGGAAGTTACTAAGTATCCCAATCGCAAGCCAACCAAAAAGGAAGTTTTAGCGCATGCACCTTTTTTAGACTATGAAATAGATTATGCGCAACCTAAATTAATAGTCGCTTTAGGCAATACCGGATTGGAACGTTTACTTGGTCCAGGACATAAAATATCGGAAGAACATGGCAAAGTAATTGAAAATACGCCAATTTTACGGCTCAATCCACAAAAAGATGGTTATGTTTGGTCAAAACAAAAATACACGATCTTTCCTGAATATCATCCAGCTGCTATTTTTTACAATCGCAAACTAAGTGATGATATTATTAAAGATTGGAAGGTAATTAAGCCTTATCTAGAAAAGGAAAAATAATGAGTAACGAAACTTTTTTAATACCTATTAGACAAAATAATGATTTGTCTGATGTTGCCTTAAATGAGTTGAGAATGGATTTGGATGAGCATCCCCTAAATCAACGTAAATATACTGAACTTGCATATTTGCCTGGCAACAGCCGCAAGTATAGTTTGAATAGTGTTAAAACGATTGAAAGTCCATTGCGTCATAAGAAGATTTTGTTCTTAGGCTCATCAGTTACTTTTGGCTTTGGTGCCTTAGGTGAATCATTTGTAGATTATTTATGGAAGAAAGACGGAATCGACGCTATTAAAGATGCTGAAAATGGCACGACTTTGGTAGATCAAGATACAAGCTATCATGGTGACTCATACGTTGCCCGTTTTAAGGAAGAGCTTAAAGAAGATAAGCCAGACATGCTTGTCTTGCAACTGTCAACTAATGATGCCAATACCAATCAAAAACTGGGTAAAATCAGTTCAGATGATACTTTTGATACGCAAACCATTATTGGTTCTATTGAGTATATCATCAATGAAGCACACAAAAAGTGGGATTGTCCTATTTTGATTTATACCAATCCATACTTTGAAAGTAATTTGTATGAACAAATGGTAGATAGTACGCTTGAACTTGCTAAAAAATGGGGAGTTCAAGTACTGGATCTTTATCATAATTCCGAATTTAAAAAGCAAGATTCACTTTATATGGCTGATGAAATCCATCCAACGCGTGCTGGCTATTTAGAGAAATGGATGCCTTTATTTGAAGAGCAACTAAACAATCTTTTGCTAAAAAAATAAGCTAAATTCAATTTAGCTTATTTCGTGAATATTATTAATCAATATTGTTACGGTAAAGGCTAACAACCTTACCCAAAATGCTTACCTTTGGCAAAATGATTGGATCCATAGTATCATTTTCAGGTTGGAGGCGGTAATGACCGTTTTCCTTGTAGAAACGCTTAACTGTGGCTTCATTTTCTTCGGTCATAGCAACAACAATTTCACCGTTGTTAGCTGAATTTTGTTTTCTGACAATGACGCTATCGCCATTAAGAATACCAGCGTTGATCATACTTTCACCGTGAACCTTAAGCATGAAGAGTTCACCAGCATCATTTTCCAAATCTGGTGGAAGTGGGAAGTATTCATCAATGTCCTGTACTGCAAGGATTGGTTGACCTGCGGTAACCACGCCGACAACTGGAATTTCCTTTGGCTTAATACCAAGGGCATCTTTACCTTCAGGGGTAATTTCCAAGGCACGTGGCTTAGTAGCGTCCTTAATTAATAAGCCCTTGCGCTCAAGACGAGCTAAATGTCCGTGGACAGTTGAAGTTGAAGATAGATTAACTGCGGTACAAATCTCACGCACTGTAGGTGGGAAGCCGCGATGTTCGACAGTGTCATAAATATAGCGTAAAATTTCTAATTGTTTAGTTTCACTGTTTTTCTTAGGCATTTTCATTTTCTCCGTTAATTTTAGTTATTTATTCTTATAAGTAATTTTAACAGAAAAATCAAATAATCTCAAACAAGCGTTCTAAGAATTATACCTTTTTTTTAGTTTAAAAATAAGGTAGACTAATGATTGTCAATGTGAGGTGGATATTATGAATAAAGATATTATGAGTAAAGAAGAAGAAAAAAAGGTAACTGATCGCATTAATGAACTTTACCACAAGAAGGAAAGAGAAGGCTTAACACCTGCAGAGGAACAAGAGCGTAAGGAACTTCATAAGAAATTTATCGCAAACTTCAGAGCTGCTTTTAAGCAAGATGTCGAGGATATGGTAATCATCGATAAGAATGGTAAAGAAGTTACTTCTGAAAGAGCTAAACGCGCTCAAAGAAGAAAAGGACTTAGAAAAGATTAATTAAGCCTTTTAAAAAAGTGAAAAATTATGTAAGATATTATTGTTAGTTAGATGGAGGATATAATATGAATTTAGGTTTAGCAATATTTTTGATTATTATTGCACTTTTAGTTGGTGCAACAGCAGGTTTTTATGGTGCAAGAGCATACATGAAGAAATACTTTAAGGAAAATCCTCCTATTAGTGAAGATATGATCGTTGCTATGATGTCTCAAATGGGACAAAAGCCTTCTAACAAGAAGGTTCATCAAGTAATGAACATGATGAAGCATCAACAAAAGTAATTATTAGATTATTTTGTGGTGTTAAGGCGAAGGATTATTCCTTCGTCTTTTTTGGTGCTCTTTTTAAAGAATGGAGTGAGTAAATGAACATATTTAAAAAACTGGGTTGGTTTTTTAAACAAGAAAGGAAACGTTATATTATCGGAATTACTTTTCTTGCTTTAACCTCTTTAGCCAACTTAATTCCGCCAAGAGTATTAGGACTGATGGCGGATCAGCTGGATCAAGGTCACATCTCATGGGGGCAATATGGGATGTTGATTCTAGCTGTGTTGGCTGCCGCCTTCGTTTTATATATTTTGCGCTACTTTTGGCGTAAGCAAATTTGGGGCGGGGCCGCAGAACTGGAACGACAAATGCGTTCTAAACTGTTCGACCACTTTATGATCATGGACAGAACATTTTATCAGCGCCACCGAACCGGTGACTTGATGGCCCATGCAACTAACGATGTGACTGCAATTCAAAACGTAGCCGGTGATGGTGTTTTAACCTTGGTTGACTCACTTGTAATGGGCTTATCAACAATGATTGCCATGATCATTTTCGTTGATTGGCGACTAACCATCGTTGCCTTATTGCCACTGCCATTTTTAGCATTAGGTGCTTGGAAACTTGGGGATCATTTACACGATGCTTTTGATAAGTCACAGGCGGCCTTTTCTCGCTTGAATAATAAGACTCAAGAATCAGTTTCAGGCATTAAGGTACTTAAAACTTTTGGTCAAGGAAAAGAAGATACCCAAGCTTTTGACAAGATGGTTGATGATACTATTAACATCAATAAAAAAGTGTTTGTTTGGGACTCCTTGTTTGATCCATTGGGTACGGCAGTTATTGGTGCAACCTATGTAATTACCATTATTTATGGTGGACTTTTAGTTACAAATAAAGTGCTATCGATTGGTCAGCTCGTTTCCTTTATTGCCTATATTGCCAACATGGTTTGGCCGATGTTTGCGATTGGTTATTTGTTCAATATTTTGGAAAGAGGTAGTGCGAGCTACGACCGTGTAGAAAAGCTACTTTATGAAAAACCGTTAATTACTGATGCCCACGCTGATCAAAGTATTAAGGCTCAAGACTTACAAGGTGATTTGCATTTTGATATTAAATCGTTTGCTTATCCTGATGAAAAGGATATTCCAGTGTTAAAGAACATCGATTTCACCTTAAAACCTGGTCAAACTTTAGGTTTAGTAGGTCGTGTAGGTGCTGGTAAAACGACAATCATTCAGCTGCTATTGAGAGAATTCGACCAATATGACGGTGAAATCACCTTAAATGGCATCAATATCAAGAAAATTCCGCTTAAAGTTTTACTTAGCCAAATATCTTATGTTCCCCAGAACAACTTCCTCTTTTCAACGAGTATTGGTAGAAATATTGCTTTCTCAGAGGCAGATGCAGGCAAAAATGAGATTGCGGCAGCTGCTAAGAAGAGTGATTTGCACGATGATGTTTTACAAATGCCACATGGCTATGAGACTTTAGTCGGTGAAAATGGACTTTCACTTTCTGGTGGTCAACGTCAAAGAATGTCCATTGCCCGTGCTTTGCTTAAAGATAGCCAAATTTTGATTTTGGATGATGCTTTATCAGCGGTTGATGCAAAGACTGAAACCGAAATTCTAACTTCTTTGAGAAATGAAAGAAAAGATAAGACCACGATGATTGCGGCACATAGATTGACATCGGTCATGGATGCCGATTTGATCTTAGTCTTAAAAGACGGTCAAATTATTGAACGAGGCAATCACCAAGATCTGCTCAAAGAAAATGGCTGGTATGCCGAAATGTGGCGTAGACAAGAATTGCAAGCAAAGGTGGGTGAAGATGTAGATGAATAATGAAGAAAAGCAAGAATCGGTGTGGTCTAAAGCAATCCCATTTAAAGAACAGGTTGCGATTTTTAAACGTTTAATGGGCTTTGTTAAGCACTTTAAATTTGAAATGACCATTGCATTGATTGGGGCATTTTTAGTCAGCATCATTAATATTTTGCTGCCGCGTGGATTGCAGTATTTCTTAGACAACTTTCTGCTTAAACAAAGCGCAACTGTTCAGATTATTTTGTTTGCAGGCTTACTTTATGCAATAGGTTCGATTCTAAAAGCGGTCATTCAGTTTACCTACCAATATTTCTTTGCCCTTGGATCTGAAAAAACCTTGGAGAGTATCAGAAGGGCCCTTTACCGGAAATTGCATAAGTTAGGGATGCGCTATTTTGACCAAACTCCTGCCGGTTCAATTGTGTCAAGAGTTACTAACGATACGATGACTTTGAGCAACTTCTTAACTGTGCTTTCAACAGTAGTAATTGGTGCATTTTCTGTAGTTACGGCATTGGTGGCAATGTTTACTACCAACGTGATTGCCGGCTGGATCGTTTTAGCCTTTGTGCCAATTTTGCTCTTTGTGATTTGGCTCTATTCGCAAAAGAGTTCACGGCTTTATCGTAACTATCGTGAACGTTTGAGTAGAATTAACGCTAACTTGAATGAGTCAATTGAAGGTGTCTCAATTATTCAGCAGTTTAATCAAGAAAAGAGAATGACCAACCAATTTGAGGGTGAAAATGGTGGGTTGATGAATACGCGTTTTAACATGATTCGTATTAACTCATTGCTTCTTTCACCTTTGACTAGTTTGCTTTATTCATTGGCTTTAGCTGTGACATTGATGTACTTCGGTTTTCCATTGCAGGCAACATTTGTGCCAGCTGGTGTGGTATATGCTTTCTCACAATACTTGTCACAATTGTTTAATCCAATTTCAACTATGATGGACCAGATGACCTTCTTCCAAGATGGTATCGTAGCCGGTAAGAGAATTTTTGCGATTTTAGATGATGAACAATATGAGCCAAAGCAAAATGCTCAAGAAGGATTGACTATCAGTCGCGGCAAGATTGAATTCAAGCACGTTAGTTTCTCATATGATGGTAAAAATGAAATCTTGCATGATATTTCATTCGTAGTAAATCCAGGTGAAACTTTAGGTATTGTTGGTCATACTGGATCTGGTAAGAGCTCGATCATCAATGTAATGATGCGTTTTTACGAATTGGGTAAAGGCGAGATCTTAATTGATGATGTAGATATCAGAAAATATCCTAAAGAAGAATTGCGTAAAAAATTGGGCCTCGTTTTGCAGGAACCATTCATGTTTTATGGCGATATTTCTTCAAATATTCGCTTGTATAATAAGAACATTACAGATGAACAGATTAGGGATGCGGCTAAGGCTGTTCAAGCCGATCAATTTATTGAAAAGATGCCAGGTAAATATCATGCCAAGGTAATCGAAGGTGGCGAAGAACTGAGTCAAGGACAGCGCCAATTGATCTCATTTGCTAGAACTTTGGTAACCAATCCTAAAGTTTTAGTTTTGGATGAAGCTACGGCTAACGTGGATACCGAAACCGAAACTTTGATTCAACAAGGCTTGAAACAACTGCGTAAGGGTAGAACTACTTTGGCCATTGCGCACCGTTTGTCAACGATTGCTGATGCTGATCAGATTATTGTGCTCGACAAGGGTAGAATTATTGAACGTGGTACGCATGAAGAATTGCTCGCTAAGAAGGGTTACTACTACAACTTGTACACCTTGCAAAATAATGAAAATAAAGAATAGTTAATAAAAGACGTTTCGCACGAATGCAGACGTCTTTTTGTTATAATGATTAAAAGGAATGAAATAATTATGAATATTAATAAGGAGGAAAAATGAGAAGATTTTACGCTGTTCGTGGTGGTGCAGGCGATGTTGCGGAACCTGACGTTAATGCTAAGCCACAAGATAATTTATATTTAGCTGTTAATTCAGAGTGGCTTTCTAAAGCTGAAATCCCTGCTGATCGTACTTCAACTGGTGTCAACTCAGAACTAGACATTAAGATTGAAAATAGAGTGATGAAAGACTTTGCCGATATTGCTGCAGGCAAAGAAAAGATGCCAGAGATTAAGGATTTTGATAAGGCAATTGCTTTATATAAGATTGCTAAGAATTTTGAGAAAAGGGATGCCGAAGAAGCACATCCTATTCAAAATGACTTGCAAAAGTTATTATCATTAACTGATTTTGCTGACTTTGGTAAAAAAGCTAAGGACTTATACATGGGTCCATATATCTTGCCATTCGTCTATGGCGTCGATGCCGATATGAAGAATACCGACGTTAATGTCTTATACTTTGGTGGTCCAAGTACCTTCTTGCCAGATACAACAACTTACAAGACAGACGATGCTAAAAAGTTGTTGGACATTTTGCAAGATCAAAGCATTAATTTGTTGATGATGGCCGGTATTGGTAAAACTGAAGCCAGAGAATATGTTGAAAATGCTTTGGCATTTGACGCTAAGGTGGCTAAGGTTGTTAAGTCTACTGAAGAATGGGCTGACGATGCTGCAATTTACAACCCAGTATCATATGATGAATTTATCGCTAAGTTTAAGTCATTTGATATGGCTCAATTCTTAGATGATATTTTGCCTGAAAAGCAAAAGCGTGTAATTGTGATGGAACCACGCTTCCTTGACCATGCAGAAAAATTAATCAATGCTGAAAACTTTGACGAAATCAAGGGTTGGATGCTGGTTAAATACATTAATAGTGTAGCTAAATACTTGTCACAAAAGTTTAGAGAAGCTGCGTTTCCATTTAATCAAGCAATTACAGGCGCACCAGAAATGCCATCACAAATTAAGCAAGCTTATCGTATTGCTAACAGTGCCTTTGATGAAGTGGTTGGTATTTTCTACGGCAAGAAGTACTTTGGTGAAAAAGCCAAGCGCGATGTTGAAGATATGATTCACAACATGCTTAAGGTTTATGAAGAAAGAATCAACCATAATACTTGGCTATCTGATGAAACTAAGAAAAAGGCAATTGTTAAGTTAAATGCTTTGGTTCTTAAGATTGGTTATCCAGAAAAAATTGAAAAGATTTTTGATTTGTTACAAGTAGATCCTGAAAAGAGCTTATATGAAAATGAAGCTGCTATGGATAAAGTTCGTACCGAATATGAACTAGAGAAATTGACTAAGCCGGTTGATCGTTCTGTATGGCTGATGCCAGGTAACTTGAACAACGCTTGTTACGACCCACAAAGAAACGATTTAACTTTCCCAGCTGGTATTTTGCAAAAGCCATTCTACGATATTAACCAATCAAGAGGTGCTAACTACGGTGGTATCGGTGCTACTATTGGTCACGAAGTTTCTCACGCCTTTGACAATAATGGTGCCAAGTTTGACGAGAACGGTAATATGAACAACTGGTGGACTAAGCAAGACTTCACTGAATTTAATAAGCGTGTTGGTCAAATGATCGATATCTTTGATGGTTTGCAATATGGCCCTGCTAAGATTAACGGTAAGCAAGTTGTTTCTGAAAATATTGCTGACCTGGCCGGTTTAGCTTGTGCTGTCCAAGCAGGTAAAAATGATGGTGCAGACTTGAAGGACTTGTTTGAAAACTATGCTAGAAGCTGGATGGAAAAGCAACGTCCTGAAGCAATTAAGACTGAAGTTCAAACTGATGTCCATGCACCACAACCAACTAGAGTAAATATTCCGGTTCAATGCCAAGATGAATTCTATGATGCCTTTGGCGTTAAGAAGGATGACGGCATGTGGCTTGACCCAGAGGATAGAATTGTGATTTGGTAAAAATAACAAGAATCTATATTAGCCTAAGTGAATAAATAGTAAAGATTACTTTTTCAAAAAAAGTAATCTTTTCTTATTCTTAATAAAAAAACTTCAGAAAAATACAAAAAAGTACTATAAAAACATCAACAATGATGATATATTTAGGTCGTATAGGAAAATTTAAAGAAAATTTAAGTAATTAGATTATTAGATTGAAGGGATGATAATGTTTAATAAGGAACAATTACAAAGATTTTCAATTAGAAAATTAACAGTAGGGGCAGCTAGTGTGTTGATTGGTGTATCATTAATGACTGAAATGAACAACAATAAAGTCTATGCTGATGTGAGAACAACCAACGAAAATAGTAATTCTCAAGTACATGATAATTCAGATGGAAATACTCTCAATTTATCGACTGATTTGAAGAGTAAGGCTGATGAGGCTGGTACCGCAGATTCTGAAGTTACTAACAATAGCAATGCAAAAGTTGGTGGAGATGGTGTTACTGATAATAGCAATGCTAGAAATGTAGAAATTAAAAATATTGATGATTCAAAGAAAGATCAACAGTCTGGTGATGCAGTAGCACCAAAAGAGAAAACGGCTAATACTATTCAGAAGCATGAAGAAAATGTTGCTAAAGGAACTACTGTAGACTCAAATGATTTGCAAGTTACAAAAGTTCAAGCTGATTTAGCTGCTACTAAGATTAATGGAAAAGCTAGTTCGGTAGTAAGTCCTCAAATAAAACAAATTCAAGCAAAATACCAAACTTCAAAAAATCCAACTTTAGAAAAACAGATAAATCCAACGGATAGGAATTCAGACGGAAAAGTTGTAGTTAAAGCAGAGGATCCTTCTAATTATCCCAGTGAGTGGAACAACTTAATTGATAAAGATAGATATATTTATCAAGTTTTGTCACTTAATAATGATCCGGATACTAAATTAATTTTGTCCGTTAATAGAAATGATTCTACTGACACAAATATTTATGCTTATGTAATTGCTAATAATAAAAAAATAAAGACTGCTACGGTTGGAGTAAATCAGAAAGAAATTATTAAGATTAATAAGCGAGGATATCAAATTAATAATGATGGTAGTAGCAATATCATTATTGGCGACAACAAAGAATCAACTCAAAATTCCTCTACCGTAACTTCTGCCCCTGGATATTATACTTCAGATGGGGGATATTATGACTGGTGGGGTGATTATCATCCGAATAATATTTATCATCCATATAGTAATGTAAATCCTATTAAGCAGAGTTATGGTTTAGGAAGTACCACTAGCAATGACTTTTCAGCCATTGGTGAAATTATTCCAATATATACTGAAAGTTCAGTAATTAAGTATTATTATTACGATGACAACGGCGATTTACAAGAATTCAAAGATTCTGATCTAAGTCTTCACCCTAATGTTGTTGTAACAGGACTTACTGGGCAAGAATTCAAAATCCCGAATGTAGATCAATATAAACAAGTTATTCCAGGCTTTTATTTAACGTCTAAAGACATTCCTACAAATTTTACGGGAACACTTTCTCAATTTGAGGAGGGTAAGTATTATAAAAAGGCCTATTACAATTACGACACTGATAATGTGGAGTATTATTCTGTGTATCATCAAATTTCTCCAGATGGAACAATGGAAGTGGGTGTATTTGATAAGAACGGTAATCAAATTATAGTTTCTGATGAAAATGGTCATAAGAGACCAAAATTAGTAGAAATTAAAGCAGGTCATCACATTACATTTGAATTTCAAATTCAAGATCAAACTCATTTTCTGACAGTTCGTAATCCGTATGTGACTGCAGCTCCGCACGAAGTTCAATTTATTTATAAAAAACTAGGATCCATTATCCCAGTTGACGAAAATGGAACACGTATTGGAGATCCAATTCAATTTGAGAATGATCTAACTGATCCAACTAAGGCATTACCGGGGATAGTCCCATCAATTTCAGGCTATACTCCATTATACAAACACGTAGGCGAGAAGGTATATCCAAATCCAACTGATCCAGGTGAAAATATTGAAGTTGTTTACAGTCATGATCAACAAAAGGCTAAGGTATTGTTTATTGACGATACTGCTAAGAAGACATTGGATACTCATGATTTAACTGGTGTAACCAATGGTCATGAAAGTTACAGTCCATCTGATGAAATTAATCAATTTGTTAATAAGCACTATGTATTAGTATCATCTGATTATCCAGATAACGGCTTTACTTATGACAATGACAATAATCACGATCAAGTATTTGAAATTCATTTGAAACATGGCATTCATGATATTTCAGATAAGAAAGCAATTACTGAAACCATTACTTATAAGATGAGTGACGATTCTAAGGCTCCTGACAAGGTTGAAAAACAAGTTGAATTCAGCCGTGTAGGAAAGCACGATGATGTAACTAATACTGATACGTGGAATGCATGGCAACCTAATAAGCAAAGCTTTAGTGAGGTACCGACTCCAGAAGTAACAGGTTATACTCCAGATATTAAATCTGTAGAGGCTAAAACCGTAACAGCAGGAGATAACGATATCACCGTAACTGTCACCTACAATCCTGGTCAACAAAAGGCTAAGGTATTGTTTATTGACGATACTGCTAAGAAGACATTGGATACTCATGATTTAACTGGTGTAACCAATGGTCATGAAAGTTACAGTCCATCTGATGAAATTAATCAATTTGTTAATAAGCACTATGTATTAGTATCATCTGATTATCCAGATAACGGCTTTACTTATGACAATGACAATAATCACGATCAAGTATTTGAAGTTCATTTAGTTCATACTTATGAACCAGTCGAAACCAGCCAAACAATTACTGAAACTGTTCACTATATTGATGCTAACGGTAAGCCTGTTGCACCAGATCATGTGGCAAAGGTTGTAATTAAAGTGACTGGAACTCGTGATAAGGTAACAGATTCAATTATTTGGAATACGCCAAGCACCGGTCATTTTGACGAGGTAATTAGTCCTGAAGTGCCAAACATGACACCTGACAAGAAGCTTATTCCGGGTCGTGATATTCAGTATGGTGATAGTGATATTACCGAAAGCGTTGTCTACACGCCAGACAATTCAACTTCTAAGACCCCAGAAAAGCCTGATAAGCCAAGTAAGGAAGTTTCTAAGATCCCAGAAAAGCCTAATAAGTCAAGTAAGGAAGTTTCTAAGGCCCCAGAAAAGTCTAATAAGTCAAGTAAGGAAGTTTCTAAGGCCCCAGAAAAGTCTATTGATAGTCGCACAGTCGATAATCACGTATCAGCTAAATCAACTGCTAAGCGAGAATTACCGCAAACTGGCGCAACTACTAATACCGGTATTTGGACAGGTCTTGTAAGTATGATTGCAAGTCTAGGCTTGCTTGGTGCAAGTAAGAGACGTAAAAAGAACTAAATAGGTTCACAAAAAAAGACTAAGGAATTTCCCCAATGTCATTAAGTTAAGACATTGGATTTGACCTTCAAGCTTTTTAAGGCCTCCATTTTTAAATAAATGGAGGCCTTTTTATATTTTGACTATGACAAATGTAAGGTAAGCGTCAAATAACAGAGTGTATTGAAAAAACCGTTCTAGTTTGATTTTCTAGAACGGCTTTCTTCTCATATTCTCTATTTACACATCTTTTGAATCTCTTTTTGCCATGGCAAATAAGCTTCTAGTGCCTCCGAGTTTAAGCTCTCCTCGTTAGGCAGCTTTTGAAGCAGGCAATTTAAATATTTTTCTGGATCTAGTCCATGTCTTTTGGCTGTTTCAATCAAGCTCAAAATGATGCCGCTCGTCTGTGCACCGGCAAAACTTTGCGAGAACAGCCAGTTCTTGCGTCCCATCACCAGCGACTTGACAGCACGTTTGGCCATAGTTCCAAGCGGCCATCGAGCAATACATGTTCAAAGCTTTCCTGATGTTTTAAGGCATAATTGATTGCACGGCCGAGTTTGGAGCCGGGCAATACAGAAATCTCCTGCCGCCTGCACCAGTCAAAGAAGTCTTCCATTAGCTGCTTTAACTGTTCCTGTCGGGTTTGATATCGTTCTTCGTTGCTTAAATGTTCCCATTCTTTTTCTAGACGGAACATTTGCGTGCAGTATTTCCAACCCTGTTTGGCAATTGATTTATCAGAGGCATTTTGCGGTACCGCTTCAAAGAACTTTCTTCTCACATGGGCCCAACAGCCAACTAGGGTAGCTTCAGGTAATCGCTGGTAAGCCTGCCACATGTCGCAATGCAAGAAGCCGGCGTAAGCGCCTAAGAAGTCAAGCGCTACTTGACCGCTGCGATGCGGATTATGATGATAAAGCGTAATGCCATGTTTATCATGCCTGCCGGAAAGGAAAACCCAATAATAGGTTTTAGCTGTTTTGCTTTCTAAGACCTTATAGTAAGTTTCATCGGCATGCAAAACAGGTTGGGTTAACAGCTTTGTTTTAAGCCGGTCATACATTGGCTTAAAGTAGTACTCTGTACTCTTTAACCCCCAGTTGTTTAAGTGTTGGCGTGAAATATTCAGTCCCATTTTCCGCCAATAGCTTTCCTGGCGATAGTCCGGGACTTTCATTTCATACTTTTGATATAGGGTATGGGCAATAATTGAAGCCGAACTCAGGCTATGGTTTAGCGGTGCTTTAGGCACTACAGCTTTAATGATTTTGTCGTTCAGTTTTTTACTGCTGCAGTATAGGCACTTATAAGCATGTTGGATATGTGATCTGAGCCGGGATAAACAATAATTATTTTCTTACCGGGTAAGCCGCTAGTAGATCTGCCTGTTTCTTTTGATGAGCCCGTCTTTTATAAGTAATAGTCTGAACGGCGGCATCGGGGACGCTCTCCGTCATCCGAGTCTTGTTTTTCCTCATCAAACAGGTTTAGCTGGCCGCTTAGCGGCATTTGTTCCGATGACTTGCCATAACGCTTTTGCGTTAAGTAAGCTACTTGTTCACGGAGAAGCTTGATCTCATCAGTTAGATTTTGAATAGTAGTTGCTTGTTGAGCGATGATCTTTTCTAAGTTTTCTTCTGACATGATTGATAACTTCCCTCCAAATTTATTAGTTAAAAGAATACCAAAAAAGCACGCAATATCAACTCTTAGTAGAAACTGCGTGCTTTTGTATTCTTTATTTTAGGGTTGATTGCAAAACCGTTCATTAACCAGTCGACCTGCTCAGAAGAGAGAGCCTGGACCTGAAAAGGATCAAGTTGAAACTGTTCCTTTATTAGGCAAGCCAGCCCATCAAGGTCTTTGCGCAGGTCGGTTTTGCCGCAAACAAGATAGACTTGGCCCAAGTCACAAAGATTAATCATGATAAGACCTTTTCCAAGAGTTTATCCATCAATTCGGGATCTATACTGCTGTAGAAGTCTAACTCTAGATCATTCTTCTTTAAACTAAGCAACAGATTATTCCGCGGTGAACGAGACCTTTGGGGTCTTTGCGGCTATTTGAGTGCTACAATCGGATGTTGTTTTTCGGACATATTATTAACCTCCATTAATTTGATAAATTAATGGAGGTTAATACACTCTGTTATTTGACGCTTACGATCTATTTAATGCATTATTTAAGCATGTAATCTCTAGTCATTGGCAAGTTCTTACCAGAAGGGCCCTTGGTAAGCAAGTATTGGATGACATCGATATTGCCTGATTCAAATGAAGCAGCACAAGCATTTAAGTACATGTCCCACATGCGAGTGAAACGTTCACCCATTTTATCTTCAACTTGATCGCGAACAGCGTTGAAGTTCTTGTCCCAAATTTCAAGAGTTCTTTGGTAGTGACGACGAAGAGTTTCCATATCAGTAATTTGCAAGCCACTATCAACGATATCGCCGACGATTTCTTGTAAACCTGGAATGTAACCACCTGGGAAGATGTATTTGTTAATCCAAGCGTTAGTAGCACCGCCTTGTTGACGAGTAATACCGTGGATTAAAGCGACACCATCTTTGTTTAAGTACTTGTAAACATCTGCGAAGTACTTAGGTAAGTTTTCTGAACCAACGTGTTCAAACATACCAACTGAAGTTACGTAATCCCAGGTTTGATCACCAAGTTCACGGTAGTCTTCAAGTCTAACTTCAGCTACATCTTGCAAGTTTTCATCGTAGATACGCTTTTGTACTAATTTGTATTGTTCTTCACTCAAAGTAACACCGGTAACCTTAAGGCCGTATTCCTTAGCAGCGGTGAGCATTAATGTACCCCAACCACAACCGATGTCGAGTAAAGTCTTGCCTTTTTGTGGGTTTAATTTGTTTAAAATGTGGTGAACTTTAGCAATTTGAGCTTGTTCAAGGTCATTTTCATTACCATCTTCAAAGTAAGCACAAGAGTAAGTCAAAGTTGGATCAAGCCATAACTTGTAGAAGTCGTTACCGATATCGTAGTGGCTTTGTACGTCTTCTTCACTTTGCTTTTCAGTGTGCTTTTGCTTTGGTAAAAATTTGCGGAACTTTGAAGAACGCATGAAACTGTCGGCACTTTCGTAAGCACCAAAAATTAATTTTTGAATATCCCCATGGATTTCAATTTTCTTATCCATGTATCCTTCACCAAGTGCGAGTGAAGCATTTCTAGTAATGTCGCCCATAGGGATCTTTTCGTTAAAGACAATTTCGATTTCAGGAGTACCATTACCGTAGACTTCGCTTTTACCGTCCCAGTAGGTTACTTTAACGGGAAAAGGGAAGGACTTGCTAAGCATCATTTTGTAAAATGTTTTTTCTAACAATTATCTTTCCTCCAATAATTATCAAACCTAACTACTTATTTTAACACTAAAAAAATTTATGCAATAAAAAATACTCAGCTAATGATCATAGTTTAAAGAAATGTCCATTAACTGAGTATTATATTATTTTGCAACATAGTGGAAGTTAGGATTTAATTCCTTATCAAGTTGATCCCAGGCATCTTCCAACTGTTTATAAATAATTTGTTCATTTTCGTGAGTTAACTTGGTCTTTTTATCAATCGTAATTGGATTACCGAAGTTAACTTCCATTGGCTTTCTTTTGAGTAATCCTTTAAAAGATAATGGGCCTTGGTAGACTACTGGAACCATTGGCTTTTTTGACATCTTAGAAATTACCAATGCACCGCCTTTTAATTCGGCAGAGTGTCTAGTTCCCGAAGGAAAGATAATTAATGAAAGATTGCCTTTTCTTAATCCTTTAACTGGAATTTTTAAAGCAGATGGACCTGGATTTTTACGGTCTACTGGGAAAGCATGCGCATGATTTAAAATGAAGCGCAAAACTGGATTTTTGAATAATTCAATTTTGGCCATGAACATAAATTCCATTGGACTAGCGCCAAGAGCAAACAAAAGTGGTTCCCACCAAGTACGGTGCGGTGCAACTAAAATATAATTGCCTTTAGGCAGGCGATCCTTATGATGAACGTGCAAGTGTCCGTTTAGCACCCAAACGATGAAGCGGACAATGGGGCGAATAATTTTATAAAACATTTTGTCCTCCAATTTGTTCTAAGTTATTATAAAAATATATAGATAAGAAAGGCAAATATTTTTATGGTTGAGCTTAAAGATAATGAACGAATCGATTACATGTACAGCGATAGTTTGCGGATTATCCAAGATAAAACTGCCTTTAGTTTTTCAATGGATACCTTGCTTTTAGCATATTGGGCTAAAGGATTAATTCGAGACCGAGATAAAGTGGCAGATCTTTGTGCAGGTAATTGTGCGGCTACTATCTATATGGCATATTTTAATCGGGCACACTATGATGCAATTGAAATTCAGGACGAAATATATTCTCAAGCTGTTCGTTCAATTGAATTAAATGATATGGAAAATCGAATTTCAGTTTATAAGGACAATGTCTTAAATGCTCCTAAATTTTTACGTAAGGATAGCTATGATGTCGTAACTGTAAATCCTCCTTATTTTAAAGCACCAAAAGGGCACGAAGTTAATCCAGATCGAAAAAAGGCAATTGCGCGTCATGAATTACTAATCGATTTGGAACACATTATTGCAGTGGCAAGCGGCCTTCTTAAGATGAAGGGAAAAATGTTTATGGTGCATCGACCCGAAAGATTAGGAGAAATATGCTACTACTGTATGAAGTACGATTTAAGCGTCAAGCTAGTTCAACCTTTTGTTTCTCATCGCGGTGAAAACACTAATTTAATTATTGTGGAAGCTGTTAAGCATACGGGAACAGATGGCACAGAGTTGAGGGATGCAATTGAAGTTCATGATCAAAATGGTGAATTTCAACCAATTATTCAACGGATTGTGCGTGAGACCGATGAAGATCGAGCAAAGCACGATGCAAAAGGTAAATATTACTTTTATGTATTGCTTTGCAATGATGGTAGTTTTTATGGCGGCTTTACGAACGATCTTGAGCACCGTTTAAAAATGCATAATGAAGGTAAGGGTGCTAAGTATACTAAAGCTAGACGACCAGTGCGGATGATTTACCATGAACAATTTGATGATAAAAGATTGGCACTCAAGAGAGAGTATTGGTTTAAGCATCATTCTCGCAGCTGGAAAGAGAAATTTTTACGGGATCATAATATTAAATTTTAGTCTTGTCAGATTGACTAAAATCTTGTAGAATAGTCAAGTATGCTGTGTAAGCATAAGTAAAAAACACATCAAGAGCGATCATCATCGTGGTGCCCTAGGTAGTGGTTAGATGATGAAACGAACGCTTGAGAGGATTTAAAACCATAGGAGGAATTAAATATGGCAGACGTTGTTACTATGAAGCAATTGCTTGAAGCTGGTGTCCACTTCGGTCACCAAACTAGAAGATGGAACCCAAAGATGGCTCCTTACATTTTCACTCAAAGAAATGGTATCTACATCATTGACTTGCAAAAGACTATCAAGATGTTAGATGATGCTTACAACTTCATGAAGGCTGTTGCACAAGACGGCGGCGTATTCTTGTTTGTAGGTACTAAGAAGCAAGCTCAAGACTCAATTGCTGAAGAAGCAACTCGTGCAGGTCAATACTACGTAAACCAACGTTGGTTAGGTGGTACTTTGACTAACTGGACTACTATTCAAAGTCGTGTTAGAAGATTAAAGCAATTAAAGGAAATGTCACAAGACGGTACCTTCGATGTATTACCAAAGAAGGAAGTTGCACTTTTAACTAAGGAAATGGACAAGCTTGAAAAATTCTTAGGCGGTATCGAAGACATGCCAAGAATTCCAGATGTATTGTTCGTAGTAGACCCTAAGAAGGAAAAGATCGCTGTTCACGAAGCTAACATTTTGGGTATCCCAGTTGTAGCTATGGTTGACACCAACACTGATCCAGACCCAATCGACGTTGTTATTCCTTCAAACGATGACGCTATCCGTGCTATCCGCTTAATCGCTGGTGCAATGGCAGACGCTATCGTTGAAGGCAAGCAAGGTCAAGATGACGAAACTGTTGAAGTAGACTTCAAAGAAAATGCTGATGGTTCAGACGAAATCGTTAGCGCTGAAGAAAACCCAGAAGACTAGTTTTTACTGTTAGTTCTGTAGGAGGACATATTAATGGCAATTACTGCAAAGCAAGTTAAGGAATTACGTGAACGTACCGGTGCTGGCGTTATGGACGCTAAGAAGGCATTGGTAGAAGTTGACGGTGACATGGACAAGGCCATTGAATACCTTCACGATAAAGGTATGGCTAAGGCTGCTAAGAAGGCAGACCGCGTTGCAGCCGAAGGTTTAACTGGCGTTTACGTTGCTGGTAACGTAGCAGCTATTACTGAAATCAACTCAGAAACTGACTTCGTTTCTCAAAACGAAAAATTCGTTAACTTAGTAAAGGGCGTTACTAAGACTATTGCCGAAGGCAAGCCTGCTAACGCTGAAGAAGCTAGCGAATTAAAGATGGAAGACGGCAAGACTTTATCACAAGCATTTGTTGACGCAACTGCTACTATTGGTGAAAAGATTGTTTTACGTCGTTTCGCATTGGAAAAGAAGAACGATGACCAAGAATTTGGTGCTTACCAACACAACGGTGGCCAAATCGGTGTTATCACTGTCTTAGAAGGTGCTGACGCTGCAACTGCTAAGCACTTAGCAATGCACATTGCTGCTATGAACCCTAAGGTTATCTCACCAGATGAATTAGATGATGACTTCATCACTGAACAATTGGCATTGATGAACCACAAGATCGACCAAGATAACGAAAGTCGTGCATTGGTACACAAGAAGCCATTACCACACCTTGTTTACGGTTCAGCAAAGCAATTGACTGATGAAGTTTTAGCTAAGGCTAAGGAAGACATCAAGGCTGAACTTAAAGAAGAAGGTAAGCCAGAAAAGATCTGGGATAGAATTATTCCTGGTAAGATGCAACGCTTCATCGATGACAACACTCAAGTTGACAAGCAATTTGCAGTTTTGTCACAAGATTACATCATGGACGACAGCAAGACTGTTGGCGAATTCTTGAAGGACAAGGGCGCTAAGTTAGTTTCATTCACTCGCTACGAAGTTGGCGAAGGTATTGAAAAGAAGCAAGAAGACTTTGCTGCTGAAGTTCGTGAACAAATGAAGTAGTTTTTACTACTATTAATGAAAGGAGGAGTACGTAAGTGCTCCTTCTTTTTTTATAAATTTTTATTGACTTTAATTAGTTGAAAGACATTAGATAGTTATATATGTTAGAATAATTAAAGCTATTAGAGGAGGGCATTATGAGTCAAGTTAAATATAATCGCATTATTTTAAAAATATCAGGTGAAGCCTTAGCCGGTGGCAAAGGTACTGGAATTAATCCAACTGTTATTGGTCACTTAGCTAAAGAAATTAAGTCTGTTCATGACTTAGGCGTAGAAATTGGTATCGTCTGCGGTGGCGGTAACATGTGGCGTGGTGAAACTGGCGCTAAGTTAGGCATGGAACGTGCTCAAGCCGACTACATGGGTATGCTTGCTACTATTATGAATGGTTTAGCTTTACAAGATGGTCTTGAAAAAGTTGGTGTTCCTACTAGAATGCAAACTTCAATTGAAATGAGACAAATTGCTGAACCTTACATTAGAAGAAGAGCATTGCGTCACCTTGAAAAAGGCCGTGTTGTAATCTTCGGTGGTGGTACTGGTAATCCATACTTCTCAACAGATACTACCGCTGCTTTACGTGCTGCCGAAATTGGTGCTGATGTAATTTTGATGGCTAAAAATGGTGTGGATGGTGTTTACTCAGCCGATCCTAAGGTAGATCCTTCAGCAACTAAGTTTAGTGAATTAACTCAACTTGATTTGATTTCAAAGAACTTAAAGGTAATGGACAGAACTGCAAGTTCATTGTCAATGGATACCGAAATCCCATTAATTGTATTTAACGTTAACACACCAGGCAACATTAAGAAGGTTGTTTTGGGTGAAAATATTGGTACTGTAATTAGAGGTAATAAATAATGAACAACGAAACTATTAAAAAAGCACAAGAAAATATGGATAAATCTATTAAGGTTTATCAAAAGAAGTTAGCTTCAATTCGTGCAGGTGTTGCCAACGCAGCTTTGCTTGATAATGTTCAAGTTCAATACTACGGTGCACCTACACCATTGACTCAAATGTCAAGTATTACTATTCCAGAACCACGTGTTTTATTGATTACTCCATACGACCAAAACAGTTTGGATGATATTGAACACGCACTTTTGGCTTCAAACCTTGGTTTAACTCCAGCAAACGATGGTAAGGTTATCAGATTGGTAATTCCACAACTTACTGGTGAAAGAAGAGAAGAAATTGCCAAGGAAGTTGGTAAGTACGCTGAAGAAGCAAAGATTGCCGTTAGAAACGTTCGTCGTGATGCCATGAACTCTTTGAAGAGAGAAGAAAAAGATGGCGACATTACCGAAGATGAACAACGCAACTTAGAAAAGCAAGTTCAAAAGGTTACTGATGGCGCAGCCAAGAAGATTGATCAACTTGCTGATGAAAAGCGTAAGGAAATTACTCAGGGTTAAACATGAGTAAGAAGGATAATGAATTAAATCATCTTGCCATCATTATGGATGGTAATGGTAGATGGGCTAAAAAACGCCATAAGCCGCGATTTGTTGGACACCGCGAAGGTATGGACAATGTTGAACGCATTACCTTAGCTGCTGATAAGTTGGGGATTAAGGTGCTTACTTTGTATGCCTTTTCTACTGAAAACTGGGCTAGACCTAAAGAAGAGGTGGCCTACTTGATGAACTTGCCTGTTCGCTTTTTTGATAAATATATGCCGACTTTAATGGAGAATAATGTTAAGGTCAACATTATGGGATATTTGGATGAACTTCCCGAAAAAACTTATCAAATTGTTCAACGAGCAATGGCAGAAACAGCCAATAATACTGGTTTAGTACTTAATTTTGCCTTTAATTATGGCTCAAGAAGAGAAATTACCTCTGCAATGCAAGAAATCGGTGGCTTAATTGAAGCTGGTGAACTAAAGAGCGAAGATATTACTGAAAAAATGATTTCCGATCATTTAATGACCGGTCATTTTGGTAAATACCAAGATCCTGATTTATTGATCAGAACTTCAGGTGAACAACGAATTTCTAATTTCTTGCTCTGGCAATTGGCTTATTCAGAATTGGCTTTCAGTGATAAAAACTGGCCTGACTTTGATGCAGATGATTTAAAACAATTTGTTAATGAATTTAAGCACCGTAACCGGCGCTTTGGTAAGGTAGACGAATCGGATAGTTAGTATGAAACAACGTGTAATTACGGCAGTTATTGCCTTAATCTTATTTATTCCAATTGTATTAGCAGGCGGTCTTTGGATGGACTGGCTGACTGTACTTTTTGCAGCAGTTGGTATTAGCGAAATCTTTTTAATGAAGAAACAACTTTTAGTATCATTTGATTTCGTATTAGCTCTGCTTGCAACTTTGACCTGGACTGTTCCAGACTCATTTTTCAAAGTATTCCCATCAAATATAACTAAGTTGGGTGTATTTTATGGCATTGTCATGATTTTCTTGACTTGGACTGTTCTTTCCAAGAACAAGACAACTTTTGATGATGTTGGTGTTTATGTTTTAGCAGCTCTTTATATTGGACTCGGCTTCCACTACATGGCCGCAATCAGAGCATACCCACAAAACGGTTTAGCTTTATTGGGTTATGTATTTGTAGTTGTTTGGTCAACTGATATTGGTGCATACATGATCGGTCGTAAGATCGGTAAGCATAAGTTATGGCCGGTAATTAGTCCTAACAAGACATGGGAAGGTTCTATTGGTGCCGTAATTTGTGCATTGATTTTTAGTGCAATCTATTTAGCAATTTTGAGTCACTTCAACATTACATTTGGCGTTTCGGAATTATCAATGGTTGGGTTGGCATTTATCCTTTCAATCGTTGGCCAAATGGGTGACTTGGTTGAATCAGCATACAAACGTTTTTATGGTGTTAAAGACTCAGGTAAGATCTTACCAGGTCACGGTGGTATCTTAGACCGTTTTGATAGTATGCTATTTGTATTGCCTGTTGTTGCAGCTATTTTAGGTATTGTACATTAGGAGAATTTTATTGAGAGGTATACTAATCTTTTTAGTCGTCTTTGGCTTACTTGTCTTTGTCCATGAATTTGGGCACTTCATTGTAGCTAAAAAGTCAGGTATTCTTGTCCGTGAATTTTCTATTGGTATGGGTCCAAAGCTCTTTCAGATTAGACGGAACCCTACGACGTATACTATTCGTTGGTTGCCATTAGGTGGTTATGTTCGTTTAGCAGGTTCTGATGATGAGAGCAAATTAGATCCGGGTATGACTGTAATCTTGCAGTTAAATGATCAAAACGAAGTTGTTAGAATTGATGCTTCTGAATCTGACATGCCCATTGAAGGAATTCCTGTACAAGTAACAAAGGCCGATTTGGTAGACAGCTTGATTATTGAAGGTTATGAAAACGGGGATGAAAATGATCCGGTTACTTATCATGTAAACCATGATGCTACTATCATTGAAAAGAATGGTACCGAATTAATCATCGCTCCACGTGATACTCAATTCAATCAAGCTAATGTTTGGCAAAAACTGGCAACCAATTTTGCCGGTCCTTTTATGAATATTTTGCTTGGTTTTGTAGTGTTCTTGATTTGGACATTTACTGTTCCAGGTCCGGCTACAACAACCATTGGCTCTACTGAAGCAAATTCTCCAGCCAGAAGTGCTAAAATTGAGCCTGGCGATAAAATCGTTGCGATTAATGGTCAAAAGATCGATAATTTTGATCAAGTATCCGCTAAAATTAATCAGAGCAATGGTAAAGAATTACGCTTTAAATTAGAGAAGAATGGCTCAAGTAGAACTGTGGCAGTAAAGCCAAAGGTTCATAAGATTCAAGGACAAAAAATTTACCAAATCGGTATTGTTGCCAAAAGCGATGAAAATGCTGGTGTTAAACTAAAGAGAGGCTGGGATACAGCCGTTTCAACTACAGGTTTAATTTTTAATGCAGTTGGTAATTTGTTTAGACACTTTAGTTTGAATAAATTGTCTGGCCCAGTTGGAATTTATTCTCAAACTTCTCAAGTTTCTCAAATGGGCTTTACTTATGTATTAGCCTTTTTGGGGATGATTTCAATTAACTTGGGAATCGTTAACTTAATTCCAATTCCAGGGTTAGACGGTGGTAAACTTTTATTGAACTTAATTGAATTAGTTCGTGGAAAGCCGATTTCAGAGGAACATGAGGCTATCGTCGAATTAATTGGCTTTGGTCTATTGTTAGTTTTGATCATTGCAGTTACAGGTAACGATATTTATCGCTACTTTATTAAATAAATATTTGTTAGTTAGTTTTGTTTTTACTTTAGGAGATTATAAAAAAATAATGCGTCAATCAAAATTTTTTATGCCAACATTAAAGGAAGCACCATCCGATGCTGTGGCTGAAAGTCATAAATTGATGATTAGAGGTGGCTACATTCGCCAAGTTACTGCTGGTGTTTATGCTTACCTTCCATTAGGTTACCGTGTTTTACGCAAGGCTGAAGCAATCATTGAACAAGAAATGGATAGAATCAATGTTCCAGAAATGATTATGCCCCACTTGCTTCCAGCAACTTTATGGCAAGAATCTGGTCGTTACAAGAAGTATGGTCCAGAAATGTTTAAACTTAAGGACCGTCATGGCCGTGAAAGTTTATTAGGACCTACTCATGAAGAAACATTCACGGAAATCATTGCTAAGAACTTAAAGAGTTACAAGCAAATGCCAATGGCTCTTTACCAAATTCAAACCAAATTCCGTGATGAAAACCGTCCTCGTTTCGGTCTTCTTCGTGGTCGTGAATTTGTAATGCTTGACGGTTACAGTTTTGCTGCTACTCGTGATCAATTGGATGAACAATTTAACGATCAAGAAAATGCCTACAAGCGTATTTTCAAGCGTGCCGGTGTAACTGTTCACCCCGTAATCGCTGACTCAGGTACAATGGGTGGTAAGAATTCTACTGAATTCCAAGCTCCTGCAGCTATTGGTGAGGATACCATTGCTACTAACGAAAATGGTACTTATGCTGCTAACCTTGAAATGGCCAAGAGTATTGACACATTTAAACAAGATCCTGAAGATCCTAAGGAATTAACTAAGGTATCAACCCCTGATTGCGATACTATTGAAAAATTGGCTAAATTCTTAGATGTTCCTGCAACTAGAATTGTTAAGAGTATTCTTTACATCGCCGATGGTCAAAAGATCTTAGTTTTAATTCGTGGTGATAAGCAAATCAACGAAGTAAAATTAGGCCACGTCCTTGATGCTGATGAAATTCATGAAGCTGATACCAAGGATTTGAAAGAAATCACTGGTAGTGAAAAGGGCGGCGTAGGTCCTGTAAATGCAGACTGGGCTGATAAGATCATTGCTGATGAAACTGTTAAGGATCTTTACAACGTTGTTGTTGGTGCAGGCGAAACTGACTACCAATACAAGAACGCTAACTTAGATCGTGACTTCAAGGTTGATGAATTTGCTGACCTTAGAGTTGCTAACGAAGGTGAACCAGACCCAGTTGATCATTTACCACTTAAGTTCACTACTTCAATCGAAGTAGGTCACATCTTTAAGTTGGGTACTTACTACACTAAGACCATGGGTGCTGACTTCTTGGACCAAAATGGTAAAGCACAACCAGTTATTATGGGTTCATACGGTATTGGTGTAACTAGAATGCTTTCTGCAGCAGTTGAACAACACTTAACTGAACGCGGTGTAGCATGGCCAAAGGAAATTGCACCATTTGAAATTCATATTGTTCAAATGAAGATGAACAAGGATGATCAAACTGAATTAGCTGAAAAACTTGAAAAGAAATTCAGTGAAAAGTATGATGTTTTATATGACGATCGTAAGGAACGTGCCGGTGTTAAGTTTGCTGATGCTGACTTAGTTGGTGCACCAATTAGAATTACGATTGGTAAGAAGGCTGCTGATGGTATTGTTGAAGTTAAGAGACCAACTGATGCTAAGGCAACTGAAATGTCAATTGATGAATTAGATAAGTTTGTAAATCAAGAGTTAGGATAATTTTTGTGACCAATAAAAACGATCTTTTCTTAAAATTGCTCAAACAGGTTCATTTCCCAGACAGTTTTGAAGATAATGAACTTCTTCAAAAAGGGAAGATTGAAAACGTGGATGTTTACGCTAAAGAACATAGGTGGGATATCCACGTTTTTTTTGATACTCCATTACAGTACGATACCTATGTGGCATTAAGAAAAGCTATAGAAGAAAGTTTTGCTTCTTTTGTAAATGTAAGATTTTTTGTTAATACTGGTGATGGCTCGGATCAATATTTACCAAAGTATTGGCATTATGCAGTGCAAAATTCTAATGTTTTGCAACCAATGGCGCGTGAATTTTTGGCGGGTCAAAAACCAGAAAAAGTCGATGGTCGTTGGGTAATACCAGTAGATAACAATATTATTGACGGAATCATCGAACAAAAAGCTTTAGATGATCTTGCTCTAGAAATGCGCAAATATGGCTTCTTTAATCTGAAGTTTATCACTCAGGTTGATCAATCGAGCATGGAAAATAACTTGCAAAGTTTGGAAGAGCGGCATGAGGAACATGAAAAGGATATGCAAAAGCAATTTGAGCAGACTCCTGAAAAGGCCAAGCCCCAACCGCGTCAATACCCAACTAAACGAACTAGTTATGGTAAACGCAAGTTAGATGAAAATGCTCCGATTACTCAAATTCAAGATGTAGAAGACGGTACGCGCAATGTCGTTATTGAAGGTAATATCTTCAATATTGAGAGCCGTGAATTAAAGTCAGGTGCGGTAATTTTTACCGGTGAAATCACCGATTATAGTGATTCAATTGCTTTTAAGAAGTTTGTTTCTGATAAGGAACAAATTGAGCAGATGTCAGCGATCAAACCAGGCACCTGGGCAAAAATGCAGGGTACTGCAACCGATGACCAATATCAACATGATATTGTTTTCAATATTAGTAGCTTTGAAACAGTAGAACATGTTGGTAGAACTGAAAAGTATGAAGGCGACCAAAAGCGTGTTGAGTTGCACTTGCATACTAATATGAGTCAACTTGACGCTACTAATACGCCAACTGATTTTATTAAAACAGCTAAAAAGTTTGGCCAAAAAGCAATTGCGATTACGGACCATGGGGATGTTCAATCCTTCCCAGAAGCCTACAGCACAGGTAAAGCTACTGGTATGAAGATTCTTTATGGTGTTGAAGCCAATATGATTGATGATCATGCATTACTGGTTTTAAATCCGGCTCCAATGACCTATGAAGATCGTGAATTTGTAATCTTCGACGTTGAAACTACAGGACTTTCATCTGTTTACGACACGATTATTGAAATTGGTGCCGTAAAGATGAAAAATGGTGAAGTGCTTGAAAGATTTGATAAATTTATCAATCCGCACCATCCATTGAATGAACAAACCATTAATTTGACTTCTATTACAGATGAAATGGTTAGTGCAGCTGATGATGAAGACGTCGTAATTAAACAGTTCCAAGACTTCTACGGTGATCGTCCTCTTTGTGGACACAACGTTCAATTTGACGTTGGTTTTGTCAACGCTGCTTTAAGAAGAGCAGGTCTCAGCGAAATTACTCAACCTGTTGTTGATACGCTTGAAGTATCTCGTTTGCTTCACCCAGAACAGAACCGTCACACCTTGGATTCATTAGCTAAGAAGTACAATGTTTCATTGGAACACCACCATAGAGCTAACCAAGATGCCGAAGCTACTGGTTATTTGATGTATAAGTTGTTAGATGCCTTTAAGAAAAAATACAATGAAGACAATTTGAACAACTTAAACGGTTATGCAGCACATGGCGAAGTATATAAGCGTGCTCGTCCTTCTCATATGACGGTGCTAGCTAAAGACCAAAAAGGTTTAAAGAATCTGTATAAATTAGTTTCAATCGCAAGTACGAAAGACTTTTACCGTATTCCTAGAACGCCTAAGTCTGATTTGGCAGATTTGCACGAAGGACTTTTGTACGGTTCAGGCTGCTGGCAAGGTGACGTCTTTGTTGCTATGATGCAAAAAGGTTACGATGAAGCACGTGAAAAGGCCAAGTTCTATGACTTCTTGGAAGTTCAACCACCAGCAACATACTCACAATTAATTGCTGATGGGTTGATCAAAGATGAAGATCAGCTTGAAGAAATTATCAGCAATATCTATAAACTAGGTAAAGAATTAAATAAACCTGTTGTAGCGACTGGTGATTCGCACTATGTTGAACCACATGATGCGATTTATCGGACGATTCTGATTTCTGCGCAACGTTCTAATCCAAATCGAAACAAGCCACAACCAGATCTACATTTCTATTCAACACAGGAAATGCTGGATGCCTTTAGTTTCTTAGGTGAGGATATAGCTAAAGAAATCGTAATTGAAAATACTAATAAGATTGCGGATGAAATTTCTGAAATTCAGCCTATTAAAGATGGCTTGTATCCACCTCACATTGCCCATGCTGATGAAGAAATGAAGAAATTGACCTATGATAAAGCTTACGAATTGTACGGTAATCCTTTGCCAAAAATCGTTAAGGACCGTATTGATTTGGAGCTTAATTCCATTATTTCTAATGGTTATGCGGTTATTTACTTGATTTCACAACGTCTGGTAGCCAAATCCAATAAGGATGGTTATCTGGTAGGTTCCCGTGGTTCCGTAGGTTCTAGTTTGGTAGCCACAATGTCTGGTATTACTGAAGTTAACCCACTTGCACCGCACTACCGCTGTCCTAAGTGTAAGTATTCGCAATTCTTTGAAAATGGGGAATATGGTTCAGGTTTTGACTTACCTGATAAGAATTGTCCAAAATGTGGTACTCCATTGGTAAAAGATGGTCAGGATATTCCGTTTGCCACTTTCTTGGGCTTCCACGGTGATAAGGTTCCTGATATCGATTTGAACTTCTCAGGTGACTACCAACCAGTAGCTCATAACTTTATTCGAGTAATGTTTGGACCCGATAATTCATATCGTGCCGGAACTATTGCCACTGTTGCTGATAAGACAGCCTATGGTTATGCTAAGCACTTTGACGAAGAGCGAAACTTGAAGTTGCGTAATGCAGAACTAGATCGTTTAGCCAGCGGAATTCGTGGGGTTAAGAGAACAACGGGTCAGCACCCAGCCGGAATTGTTGTAGTTCCAGATGATATGGATATTTACGACTTTACTCCTGTGTCATACCCAGCCGATGATGTGAATGCTGCTTGGTTAATTACGCACTACGACTTCCACTCCATTCACGATAACATCTTGAAGTTCGATATTCTGGGACACGATGACCCAACGATGATTCGTCACTTGCAGGACCTGTCAGGAATTGATCCACTGACTATTCCACCAGATGATCCAGGTGTTATGTCATTATTCTCAAGTACTAAGGCTTTAGGAGTTACTCCTGAACAAATTGGTTCACAAACAGGTACTTTGGGAGTACCAGAATTTGGTACGCGTTTCGTTAGAGGGATGCTTGAAGAAACTAAGCCAACTACTTTTGCCGAATTATTGCAGATTTCTGGTTTATCACATGGTACTGACGTATGGCTAGGCAATGCCGAAGATTTGGTTAACAACGGTACTTGCAAGTTGAAGGACGTTATTGGTTGTCGTGATAACATCATGATGGACTTGATTCACTGGGGCGTAAAACCAGAAGTAGCCTTCTCAACCATGGAATCAGTTCGTCATGGTCGCGGGATTAGTGATGAAAACATGGCTGTTCTTAAAAAGAACAAGAAGATTCCAGATTGGTACATTCCATCTTGTTTGAAGATCAAGTACATGTTCCCTAAGGCTCACGCCACTGCCTATATTTTGATGGCTTTGAGAATTGCTTGGTTTAAAGTGTACTATCCTGAAATTTACTACACTGCTTATTTCTCAGTTCGTGCCGACTTGTTTGATTTAGTTGCAATGAGTCATGGTAAAAATACTGTTAAAGCAGCGATGAAAGAAATTCAAGATAAAGGAATGGATGCCTCAGCTAAGGATAAGAGTTTGTTAACGGTTTTGGAAATTGCTAATGAATGTCTTGAACGTGGCATTAAGATCAAGATGGTTGATATCGATCAATCTGAAGCCACCGACTTTAAGATCTTGGATAAGCATACTATTTTAGCTCCATTTAATGCCGTACCTGGTTTAGGTGATAACGCTGCTAAGCAGATTGTTGCCGCCCGTGCCGAAAAGAAATTCTTATCTAAAGAGGATTTGGCTAAGCGTGGTAAAGTTTCACAAACTATCATGAACTATTTTGAAGATAATGGCGTCTTGGAAGGGATGCCTGACGAAAATCAATTGTCTCTTTTCTAAATATCTGATTTTACATTGTTTAGTAAAACATGGTATACTACTAGAGAAGTTCGAATAGGTAAATTCGAGTGAGCAGTACTGCTCACTCTTTTTATTACGGAGGAAAATTTTTGTCTAAAGTTATAGATCTTGTTCGTCCAGTTGTTGAACCAATTATTGATGAACATGGCGACATGTTGGTTGATATGGAATACGTTAAGGAAAAGGGACAAAATTATTTACGCATCTATGTAGATCGTGAACCAAATGGAATCGATATTGATGAAATCGCAGCTTTGAGTGAACTCGTTTCTGAAAAGCTCGATACTATTAATCCAGATCCATTCCCTGAACCATATGTTTTGGAATTATCATCTCCAGGTGCTGAACGTCCAATTAAGACTGAAGCAGATTGGAAAAAGGCTTTGAATGATTATATTCATATAGGTCTCTATCAAAAAATTAAGGACAAAAAAGTGTATGAAGGTACGCTTAAGTCATATAATGATGAAGAGATTGTATTGGAAGTAAGAGATAAGACAAGACGAAAAACATTAACTGTTCCCCGTAAGTTAATTGCAAATATTCGTTTTGCAATTGAATTTTAGAAAGGCTGATTAAAAACTTATGTCTAAAGAAATGCTAGAAGCGTTTGCCACCTTAGAAAAGACTAAGGGCATTAAGCAAGATGTTATTGTTGATGCAATTAAAGCCGCTTTGGTAGCCGCATACAAGAAGAATTATAACCAAGCACAAAACGTTGAAGTTGATTTTGACGAAAGAAAGGGCGACTTTAAGGTTATGGCTGTTAAGACCGTTGTTGACGAAGTTCAAGACGATCGTTTGGAAGTCAGCTTAAAGGATGCTTTAGCCATCAACCGTGCTTATGAAGTTGGCGATGAAATTCGCTTTGAAGTGACTCCTAAGAACTTTGGTCGTATCGCGGCTCAAACTGCTAAGCAAGTTATTATGCAACGTTTGCGTGAAGCAGAAAGAAATCATATTATTGATGAATATTCTCAATATGAAGATGAACTTGTTACAGGTACTGTAGAACGTCGTGATAATCGCTTTGTTTATGTTAAAATTGGCAATGTTGAAGCTGTAATGCCACATCACGATCAAATGCCTAATGAAGTTTACAATCCACAAGATCAAATTCGTGTATTGGTAACTCACGTAGGTTCAGATTCAAAGGGTGCCCAAATTACTGTATCTAGAACTGCTCCCGATATGGTTAAGCGTTTGTTTGAACAAGAAGTTCCAGAAATTTATGATGGAACCGTTGAAATTGTTTCAATCGCTCGTGAAGCTGGCGATCGTACCAAGATGGCTGTTAAGTCAAATGATCCTAACATTGATCCAGTCGGAACTTGTGTAGGTCAAAAGGGTGCTCGTGTTCAAAACGTTGTTAATGAGCTTGGCGGTGAAAACATCGATATCGTTAAGTACGAAGAAGACCCATCAGACTTTATAGCTAATGCATTGAACCCAGCAGAAGTAATTGCTGTTCAATTTGGCGATGATGAAGATGAAAAGAGTGCTTTGGTAATTGTGCCAGATTACCAATTATCACTTGCCATTGGTAAGAAGGGGCAAAACGTACGTCTTGCAGCTCGTTTGACTGGCTACAAGATTGATATCCGTCCAGAATCCGAAGTAGAATTTGTTGACGAAAATTCATCAGATTCTGATAGTGAAGATGCAGCTGATGAAAGTCAAGAATCAGCAACTAATGAAGAAACTGCTTCAAATGATGCTGAAGCTGCAGATACAGATAACACTGATACTACAGAAGATAATACTGAAGAATAGGTGATTTTTTGAAAAAAAGAAAAATCCCAATGCGGAAGGATTTATTAACCGATACAATGCAACCTAAAAAAGAATTGGTTCGTATCGTGATTGATAAAGAAAAGAATGTTTCTGTCGATCCTACTGGTAAAAAGGCAGGAAGAGGAGCATATGTTTCACTTGATCCAACTAAGATCGAAGCTGCAAAAGAAAAACATGTTTTAGATCGCAGCTTAGGAGCTAAGATCCCAGACAGTTTCTACGATGAGCTTTATTCTTATGTTGATCATCAGAAAGCAAGGAAAGAATTATTTGGTGATAAATAAGATTGCAAAATAGACAAAAAGCAATTAATTTGTTAGGTTTAGCAGAGCGTGCTGGAAAATTAACAACAGGCACTGAAACTGTAATTACCGAAACAAATAAAGGAAAAATAAAGCTGATCCTGCTTGCTAGTGATGTTCAAGCAAACACTGCAGAGAAAGTGGATCGCGTTGCCAGAAAAAATAATATTCCTATGATAAACTCATTTTCGGCTAGTGAAATGTCAAAAGCAATTGGCAAGAAACGAAAAGTTTTAGGATTAACTGATGCTGGTTTTGCTAAGGCATTAGTTAAAAGAATAAATGAAGGAGTGTGATTGGATGGCAAAGAAAAGAATTTATGAAGTCGCAAAAGAAGTAGGCGTTGATAATAAAGTTGTAGTCCAAAAAGCAAAGGATTTAGGCTTTGATGTGAAAAATCACATGTCATCAATTGATGATGTACAGGCTGCAAAATTAAAGAGTAGTTTCCAAAACTCCGCTCCCGCCAAGAAGAATAATAAGATTAAGATCTCTGTTTCTTCTATTCGCAAGAATGAAAAGAAACAAGAAAATAATAATTCTTCTAAGAAGCCAAGAAGACGTAATAATAAACGTCGTCAAAATAATGATCGTAATCGTGATAATCGAAACGAACGCGGCAATAATAGAGCTAATTCAGGTAAGCCCAAGGCCGCAGCTTTGCTTCAACAATTTAAGCAAAAGCAACGTGCCGAAGAAGGCCAACTTAACAAGGAAGCTCAAAAAGCTAAGAAAGAATATCACGAACAGTTGAAACATCCAAAACAAGAACAACCAGTGAAAAATAATAAGAAAACTAATAACGATAACAACAAAAAGAAGTCAGCACCAGTTGAAAAGAAAGTAATTGGTCCTAAGATTTTAAAGCCATCCCCAGCTCGTTTAAAGCAAAATCAACCATCAGCTAATGAAAGAGTAGCTGCTAAGGTTACTATGCCAGAAGCTCCTAAGGATGATAGACGTGGCAATGGTCATGGTAGAAATACAGGTAAGCCAGGCCGTAAGGGTAAGAGCCAATTCTTCAACGGACACAGTGAACATTCAGATCGTTCAGAAAGAAAACGTCGTAAGAACAGGAAGAAGCAACAAGAACAAAAGCCAAAGAAGCAACCTACTAAGCGTAAGGAACGTCCATTACCAGAAGTATTGGTTTACGAAGAGGGTATGAACGCACAAGACCTTGGTAAATTACTTCACCGTGAACCAGCAGAAATCGTTAAGAAGCTATTCATGCTTGGTGTTTTGACTAACCAAAACCAATCATTAGATAAGGATACTATTGAATTATTGGCTGCTGAATACGGTATTGATGCTAAGCAAAAGGTTCATGAAGATATCTCTGATATTGACACTCTTTACAACAAGAGAATGGAAGAATCAAAGAAGTCTAAGAACCAAGTTAAGCGTCCACCAGTAGTTACTATCATGGGTCACGTTGACCACGGTAAGACTACCTTGCTTGACCGCTTACGTCATACTCACGTTTCAGCTCACGAAGCTGGTGGTATCACTCAGAAGATCGGTGCTTACCAAGTTAGATTAGACAACCGTTTGATTACTTTCTTGGATACTCCAGGACACGCCGCATTCTCAAACATGCGTGCACGTGGTGCTGAAATCACTGATATTGTTGTCTTAGTTGTAGCTGCAGATGACGGTGTAATGCCACAGACTGTTGAAGCTATTGACCACGCTAAGAGTGCTAATGTTCCAATTATTGTTGCAATCAACAAGATGGATAAACCAGGTGCCAACCCACAACACGTAACCGAAGAATTAATGAAGTATAACTTAATTCCTGAAGATTACGGTGGTGACACAATCTTCGTTAACATTTCAGCTAAGACTGGTCAAAACGTTGATGACTTGCTTCAAATGATTTTGCTTCAAGCTGATGTGATGGAACTTAAGGCAAATCCTACTGAAATGGCTATCGGTACTGTAATTGAAGCCCGTTTGTCACGTGGTCGTGGCCCTGTAGCCGACGTTTTGATCCAACAAGGTACACTTAATATTGGTGATCCAATCGTTGTTGGTGATACTTTCGGTCGTGTACGTACAATGACCAACGATCGTGGACGTCAAGTTAAGAAGGCAACCCCATCAGAACCTGTTGAAATTACTGGTTTGAACGATGTTCCTGAATCAGCTGATAAGTTGGTTGAGTTTAAGGATGAAAAGACTGCAAGAAGCGTTGGTGAAGCTAGAGCACAACAATCATTGCAAAAGTCTCGTGAAAAGGTACAACACGTTACTCTTGATAACCTCTTCGATACTATGAAGAAGGAAAACATGAAAGAGGTTGACATTGTCTTGAAGGCTGATGTTCAAGGCTCAGTAGAAGCTTTGCAACAATCACTTGAAAAGATCGAAGTTGAAGGCGTACGTGTCAACATTATTCACTCAGGCGTTGGTGCAATTAATGAATCAGATGTTACTTTAGCTGGTGCATCTAATGCATTTATTATTGGTTTCAACGTTCGTCCAACTGCAACTGCTAAGAGTCAAGCAGAAACTGACTCTGTTGATATTCGCTTGTACAGTGTCATCTACAAGGCTATTGATGATGTTACTGCTGCCATGAAGGGTATGCTTGAACCAACTTACGAAGAAAAGGTTATCGGTAACTTAACAGTTCGTGAAACTTGGAAGGTTTCTAAGGTTGGTACAATTGCTGGTTCCTTCGTTGATAAGGGTGTAGTTAAGAACGATTCTAAGATTAGAGTTATTCGTGACGGTATTGTTAAATACGATGGCGAAATTGCATCACTTAAGAGATTCAAGGACGATGTTAAGGAAGTTAAGCAAGGTAACGATTGTGGTTTGACTATTAAGGACTACAACGATATCAAGGTTGGCGACGAATTCGAAGTATACGAAATGCAACAAGTTGAACCTAAGTAATTATTTTAGGAGGCAAGCATGAAGCATAGAATTGGTCGTGTTGAAGGAGAAATCCTTCGCGAATTAACCAAAATTTTACAAAAGAAAATTCGTGATCCTCGTTTAAGCGAAGTTACAATCACTGCGGTTGAATGTACGAATGATCTTTCATATGCAACTGTTTACTACAGTTTATTAACTGAAGATGCTGAAAAAGAAAAGGAAGTCGAAGAAGGCTTAGAAAAGGCAAAGGGCATGATGCGTCATTTGCTTGGTCAAACTTTGACTGTATATAAAGTTCCTGAACTTATTTTCAAACGTGATAATTCAGTAAAATATGGTAGTAAAATTGACCGTTTAATTGCAGAAGTTAAAAAGCAAGATGCTGAACGGGCAAGTAAGTAAAAAGGCGCCGTTAAGGCGCTTTTTTTGTTAGCTAGATAGGATATAAATATGTTAAATGGAATTTTAGTGATTGATAAAGACAAGGATATGACAAGCGCAGATGTTGTTTACCATTTGCGTCGTGCGTTGCATATTAGAAAAATTGGTCATGCTGGTACATTGGATCCTGAAGTAACGGGAGTTTTGCCTATTGCAATTGGTCAAGCTACCAAATTAATCGAATTGATGCACACACGTCCTAAGAAGTATGAAGGCCAAGGCTTGTTGGGTTACGCTACTGATTCATATGATGCAACGGGTACGGTTTTAAAGGAAGAAAAGCTTGATCATCCTTTTACTACTGAAGAGATTCAGGCTGGAATGGATTCTTTTAAGGGCGAAATTGAGCAGGTTCCACCGATTTATTCAGCGGTTAAAGTAAATGGTAAGCACTTATATGAATATGCCCGTGAAGGTATTGCTGTTGAGCGTCCTAAGCGAACAGTTGATATCTATGACTATCTTTTAATAGATAAACCTGTTTTTGACGAAGAAAAAGGTCAAGAAAGTTTTGGCTTCGAAATTGAATGCAGTAAAGGAACCTACGTTAGATCATTAGTTAATGATTTAGGAGAAAAACTAGGTAAGCCAGCCGTTATGACCGAATTAAGAAGAACTGCTAGTTCTGGCTTTGATATCTCACAAGCAGTAAAATTAAGTGAGATTGAGGCAAATCCGGAGAAAGCTGATGAGTTGATTCAACCAATTGATGCCTTTTTCACCAATTATGAAACTATTGATTTATCAGATGATCAATGGAAGAAAGTACAAAATGGTGCTTGGATTAAGTTAGAAACAGATGCCAAAAAGGTAGCTTTAAGGTACAATAAAAAAGTTAAGGCAATTTATGAGAATAAGGGGAGACTCTATTGCCCAAGTCTAATGTTGCTTCAAAATGAATAATTGAAACGAAGGAATTAGTTGTGAAAATCGTTCATTTAACTTATCCAGTTAAAGAAAATATTCTATCTTCAAAAGTAGTGCTTGCTCTCGGCTTTTTTGATGGGGTTCATTTGGGACATCAAAAATTAATCAAGCGAGCAAAAGAAATTGCTGATCAAAAGAATCTGCCTTTAGTAGTGATGACTTTTGACCGACATCCTAAAGAAGTTTATGAGGACAAAAAGAATTTTAAATATCTTGAAACGCTCGAAGAAAAGGCAGACAAGATGTCTGAATTAGGGGTTGATTATCTGGCTGTGATGCCATTTACCAAAGAATTTAGTCAAATCGGGGCACAAGATTTTGTCGATAATGTAATCGTTAAATTGAATGCGGACACTATTGTAGCAGGCTTTGACTATACATATGGTCCAAAGGAAATTGCCAATATGGATCGTTTACCAGATTATGCTAAGGGGCGCTTTGATATTGTAGTGATGCCTAAGCAGATTTTTGCTGGTAAAAAGATTGGTTCTACTGAAATTCGCCAAGCCATTAAAGATGGCGATATGGAACTTGCATATGAACTGATGGGTCATCATTATGTGATGAGTGGAATCATAGGACATGGCAAACGTAATGGACATAAGCTTGGCTTTCCAACTGCTAATTTAATCTGGGCCGATCACAAGGTGATCCCTAAAATTGGCGTTTATGCCACTAAAACTGAAGTTAATGGTAAATGGTATGAATCAATGACTAGCGTTGGTTATAACGTTACCATTGGTCAAGAAAAGCGTATTTATATTGAATCTAATATTTTTGATTTTGATCAAGATATTTATGGTGAACCGATAAAAATAAAGTGGTATAAGTACACACGTGGAGAAATAAAATTCGCTGGTTTGGATGAGTTGAAAAAGCAACTTGAGAAGGATCAAAAAGAAATCAAGGAATATTTTGCGGAATAATAGTTGAAATGTAATATTATTCATGATACTCTTTTTGTATCAATTGAAATTCAAATTTAGAAAGAGGGATCGCCGTTGCGTCTTTAATCTTGCAAAATGAAGCATAGTTGAACAATGTACTTTTAGGTAGATAGTGAGATTATGCACTTTTGGCAAGATTGACGTAGACGGGATGCCTCTTTTTTGTACGCAAAAATAGGGAGAGTCTATGCTTGGCAAAAGTGTAGACTCTCTTTTGCGTGAGGTGATTTCATGAGCAATATTAAGATTTCAAACCTTTCTTTTAGATACGAAGATGCCAGTGACAATATTTTTAATGACTTAAATTTGAACTTGGATAGTAGTTGGAAATTAGGCTTAGTAGGGAGAAATGGTAGAGGTAAGACTACATTTCTAAATTTACTAAGAGGAAAACTACAGGGAACCTGTAAAATTGAAAGTAAACTAGCTTTTTCTTACTTTCCAATTAAAATTAATAATCCTGACAATATTACTTTATATGAGTTGCAAGACAAAGCTTCTTTTGAACAGTGGGAGCTTGAGCGAGAAATGAATTTATTAGGTGCTGATCCGGATTTACTCTGGCAGCCATTCAATACTTTGAGTGGTGGTGAACAAACTAAGGTTTTGCTTGCGCTGTCTTTTACTAATAGGGATGCATTTCCGTTAATTGATGAACCTACCAATCATTTGGATGAGGCTAGTCGTTTGCAAGTAGCAAAGTATTTGAAAAAACATGATAAAGGCTACATTGTTGTTAGCCACGACCGTGATTTTTTGAATCAAATTACTGATCATATTTTGGCAATTGAAAATACTGAAATTCATTTGTATCAAGGAAATTATGCTAGCTATGAAGATACAAAAGAGAAAAGGGATCAATTTAATCGCGATAAAAATGAGAAGCTAAAAGGTGAAGTTAGACGACTTAATGAAAGTCAATTACGGTTAAAGAAGTATTCTAATAAGTCTGAAAATCAAAAGAATGCTAAAGCACACGATAATGAAATTCACGCTTATATCAACAAAGGATTCTATAGTCATAAAGCCGCTAAAATTATGAAGAGGTCGACAAATTTATCTAATAGAATTAATAAAGATATTGAAGCTAAAAAAGGTTTGATGACCAACATCGAAGATGTACCTGATTTAACTATTAACTTCCAGCCAAACTATCATCAAACTTTACTTGAAACCCAGCACTTGTCTTTGAGGGTTCAAGATAAACAGCTTTTTGAAGATCTAAACATGATTGTTGAAAATAAGGGCGTCATTTCTCTAGAAGGCAAAAACGGTACTGGTAAATCGACCTTTTTGAAATTGTTATTAGGTAAAGCAAATGATGTGTCATATCAAGGCCAGTTTGCGTTAACCAATGGCTTGAAAATATCATATTTACCTCAAGACTTTACTGAATATACCGGTACATTAAAAGAGTTTGCGGAAAAACAAAAGATTTCATATGAAGAGCTGCTCAATAATTTGAAGAAAATGGGCTTTTCACGAGAAAGTTTTACTACAAAGATCGAAGAAATGAGCATGGGTCAGCAAAAACGAGTAGCTTTGGCTAAATCTTTAGTAGAACCAGCTGATTTATACTTGTGGGATGAGCCTGCGAATTATTTGGATGTCTTTAATCAAGATCAGTTGATTAAGCTACTGAAAAATGTTCAACCAGCTATGGTTTTAGTTGAGCACGATCAATACTTTATTGAGCATGTAGCAACGCAAAGAATAAAATTAAAAAAATTCAAAATAAATTAGCACTCGGGTTGAATTATTGCTAAATTTTAGTATAATAGAATCTGTTAGCACCTGAGAGATGTGAGTGCTAAAAGTGAGGGCGATATTTATGTTGACCGAGCGTCAAGAACTTATTTTAAAAACAATAATCACGGACTTCACGCAGACACATGAGCCTGTAGGTTCAAAGACAGTGATGAAACAATTACCAATTAAGGTATCAAGTGCAACCATTCGTAATGAAATGGCAGTGCTTGAAGATCAGGACTTGATTGAAAAGACTCACTCTTCTAGTGGTAGAATTCCTTCAAGCGAAGGTTATCGATACTATTTGGATAATTTGGTTGAACCACTGCAGTTGCCAGAGTCCGTTTATAATACAATCGGAAGTCAATTAGATCGGCCTTTCCATCAAGTAAATGAGATTGTGCAAGAAGCAGCTCGTATCTTATCAGATTTAACTGATTATACTGCTTTTGCCGAAGGACCTGAGAGTGGGGATGTTAAGATCACCGGTTTCAGAATTGTGCCTTTGTCAGCTAGACAAGTGATGGCCATTCTGGTTACGAGTGATGGTAACGTTCAAAATCAGGTTTATGCTTTACCACACAATATTCATGGGGAAGAAATTGAAAAAGCAGTACGCATGATCAACGATCAATTAGTAGGCAAGAGCTTAAATGAAGTTAATATTTCATTCTTAAGTGAGCTTGCTAAAAACGAAATCGGTAGCGATCATGTTAGTGAGCTTCTAGATTTGGTCGAAGATGTTTTAAAAGATGCTGCAAGCGAGCAGATGTATGTTGATGGACAAATTAATTTGTTGAACAACACATCTGAGCATAATGTCAATGATATCAGATCGCTTTATGAAATGATTGATCATGATAATCTATTTTCTAACTTGCTAGATGGTGAGGCTGATCCAAAGACTGAGAAATATCCAGTAAAAGTAAAGTTAGGTTCAGAAATGCCTAACGACTTATTAAAGAATTATAGTTTGCTGACTGCTGAATATAGCGTCGGCACCCATGGTAAAGGAACAATTGCTTTACTTGGGCCAACAAATATGCCGTATTCACAAATGATCGGCCTTCTTGAATACTTTAGAAATGAGTTGGCCAAGAAGTTGCTTGATTATTACGGTAAATTTCAATAGAGGAGGTTAGCCGTGAGTAGAGAAGAGTTTCCAAGTGAAAAAGATTTAGATAAAAAAGAAAAGGCTTCTGAGCCAAAAAAGGCTGTGAAAAAAGAAAAGGCTAAAGACGAAGAGCCTAAAAAAGATAAAGAAGATCAAAAGTTAGCTAAAGAAATCGCTGACTTAAAAGAAAAGAATAAAGATCTTGAAGATAAGTACTTGCGTAGCGAAGCCGAAATTCAAAATATGCAAGCTCGTTATTCAAAAGAAAGAGCACAACTTATCAAGTATGAATCTCAAAGCTTAGCTAAAGACGTTTTGCCTGCAATGGACAACTTGGAAAGAGCTTTAAGCGTTAAGGCCGATGATGATGTGTCTAAGCAATTGAAGAAAGGTGTTCAAATGACCCTTGATTCACTTGCAAAGGCCATGAAAGATCACGGTATTGTTGAGATTGAGGCTGAAGGCGTTAAATTTGATCCGACATTGCATCAAGCTGTTCAAACAGTAGCAGCTGAGAATGATGATCAAAAAGATCACGTTGTTCAGGTTTTACAAAAAGGATATCAATATAAAGATCGGACACTAAGACCAGCTATGGTTGTAGTTGCTCAATAAGAGAGGAAGTTTATACATGTCAAAAGTTATTGGTATTGACCTCGGAACTACTAACTCAGCAGTTGCAGTTCTTGAAGGTAAAGAACCAAAGATCATTACTAACCCAGAAGGCAATCGTACTACTCCGTCTGTAGTTGCTTTCAAAGACGGTGAAATTCAAGTAGGTGAAGTTGCTAAGCGTCAAGCTATTACTAACCCTAACACCATTGTTTCAATCAAGCGTCACATGGGTGAAGCTGATTACAAGGTTAAGGTTGGCGACAAGAGCTACACTCCACAAGAAATTTCAGCATTCATTTTGCAATACATCAAGAAGTTCTCAGAAGACTACTTAGGTGAAGAAGTTAAGGATGCAGTTATTACTGTTCCTGCTTACTTCAATGACGCACAACGTCAAGCTACTAAGGATGCTGGTAAAATCGCTGGCTTGAACGTTCAAAGAATCATCAACGAACCAACTGCTTCAGCTTTAGCCTTTGGTTTGAATAAAGACCAAGATGAAAAAGTTTTGGTTTACGACCTTGGTGGTGGTACTTTCGATGTTTCCGTTCTTCAATTAGGTGACGGTGTCTTCCAAGTATTGTCAACTAACGGTGATACTCACCTTGGTGGTGATGACTTTGACCACCGTATTATGGATTGGCTCATCAAGAACTTTAAGGATGAAAATGGCGTTGACTTGTCCAAGGACAAGATGGCAATGCAAAGATTAAAGGACGCCGCAGAAAAGGCTAAGAAAGACTTATCAGGTGTATCAAGCACTCACATCTCACTTCCATTCATTTCTGCCGGCGAATCTGGTCCACTTCACCTTGAAGCTGACTTAACTCGTGCTAAGTTCGATGAATTGACTAGCGACTTAGTTGAAAAGACTAAGATCCCATTTGACAATGCATTAAAGGATGCAGGTCTTACTGTTAACGACATCGACAAGGTTATCTTAAACGGTGGTTCAACTCGTATTCCAGCTGTTCAAAAGGCAGTTAAGGAATGGGCTGGCAAGGAACCTGACCACTCAATTAACCCTGACGAAGCTGTTGCCTTAGGTGCAGCTATCCAAGGTGGTGTTATTTCAGGTGACGTTAAGGACATCGTATTGCTTGATGTTACTCCATTGTCACTTGGTATTGAAACCATGGGTGGTGTCTTCACTAAGTTAATCGACAGAAACACTACTATTCCTACTTCAAAGAGCCAAATCTTCTCAACTGCTGCAGATAACCAACCAGCAGTAGATGTTCATGTATTACAAGGTGAACGTCCAATGGCCGCAGACGACAAGACTCTTGGCCGCTTCGAATTAACTGATATTCCACCTGCACCACGTGGTGTTCCTCAAATTCAAGTTACCTTCGATATCGACAAGAACGGTATCGTAAACGTATCTGCTAAGGATATGGGTACTGGTAAGGAACAAAAGATTACTATCAAGAGTTCATCTGGTTTGTCAGACGAAGAAATCAAGCGTATGCAAAAAGACGCCGAAGAACACGCCGAAGAAGACAAGAAGCGTAAGGAAGAAGCAGACTTACGTAACGAAGTTGATCAATTAGTCTTTACTACTGAAAAGACTTTGAAGGAAACTAAGGATAAGCTTTCTGATGCAGATCGTAAGCCAGTTGAAGATGCCCTTAATGACTTGAAGAAGGCTCAAAAGGACAACAACTTGGACGAAATGAAAGAAAAGAAAGATGCTTTATCCAAGGCTGCTCAAGACTTAGCTGTTAAACTTTACCAACAAAATGGTGGAGCTCAAGGTGCAGCAGGTCAAGCTGGCCCACAAGCAGGTCCTCAAGGCCCACAAGGTGGCAACCCAAACAACGGTAATAACGGTGGTGCCCAAGATGGTGAATTCCACAAAGTAGATCCAAACAAGTAATGGGTTTATAATTAAACAAAAGGAGAAGAGAACTACCCATTGAGTAGTTCTTTTCTTTTGAGAATAATAAGGAGTTCAAATAGATGGCACAAGAAGATTATTATAAAGTGCTTGGCGTAGATCGTGACGCCAGTGACCAGGAAATTAATAAGGCATATCGTAAACTAGCAAAGAAATACCACCCAGATTTGAACCATGAACCCGGAGCTGAAGAAAAGTATAAGCAAGTTAACGAAGCTTATGAAGTTTTGCATGATAAGCAAAAGCGTGCACAATATGATCAATTTGGTTCTGCCGGTGTAAATGGCCAAGGTGGCTTCGGTGGCGGAGCCGGTCAAGGCTTTGGTGGTGCAGGTTTTGATGCTTCAGGCTTTGGCGATTTTGGCGACATTTTTGGCGATATCTTTGGTCAAGGCCGTCAACAAAGAGTCGATCCTACAGCACCTCAACGTGGTGAGGACCTAGACTATACTTTAACGATTGACTTTATGGATGCCATTAATGGTAAAAAGTCTCAAGTTAGCTATACTCGTGATGAAACTTGTGAGACTTGTGGTGGTAATGGTTGCGAAAAAGGTACGCACCCAATTACCTGTGATAAATGTCATGGTACAGGTTATATGACAGTTACCCAACGTTCAGTCTTTGGTATGGTTCGTCAACAAACTACTTGTGATAAATGTAATGGTCGTGGTGTGGTCATTGAACACCCATGTAAGACTTGTCACGGTAGAGGTATTGTTGAACGTAAGAATACTATTGAGGTTGATATTCCAGCAGGTATTGATAATGGTCAACAATTGCGTTACCAAGGCCAAGGTGATGCCGGTATTAATGGTGGACCATATGGTGACTTGTACATCATTTACCGAGTAAAGCCATCCAAGATTTTTGAGCGTCGTGGTCAAAACATTTATACTCACGTGCCAATTTCATTTGCGCAAGCTACATTAGGTGATGAAATTGACGTTAAGACTGTTCATGGTGATGAAAAGTTGACCATTCCAGCAGGTACGCAACCTAATAAGAAATTTACCTTGCGAGGTAAAGGTGTGCCTTATCTTCGTGGTGATGGCAACGGTGATCAAATTATTACTGTTGATATCGTTATTCCAAAGCATATTAATGAAAAGCAAAAACAAGATTTGACTAACTTTGTTCAAGATGGTGGTGGACATATTACTCCAAAAGAAAAAGGCTTTTTCGAAAGGCTTAAAGATAAATTGAACGGAGAATAAAAAAATAGCGAGCTGTAAAATGCAGCTCGCTATTTCTTTTGTATGCGCCGTAACCTTTGCTATAATTAATAAGACAGAAATAAAAGGGTGCATTTATTTATGGATTTAAACAAATTAAAAGACTATCAAAAACATATTCGAAACTTTGCAATCGTAGCGCATATTGACCATGGTAAGTCTACTATTGCCGACAGAATTCTTGAATTGACTGATACTGTAAGTCAACGTCAACTTAAGAATCAGATGTTAGATGATATGCCACTTGAACGTCAACGTGGTATTACTATTAAAATGAACTCAGTTGAAGTTAAGTATCATGCCGAAGATGGCGAAGACTACATCTTCCACTTGATCGACACACCAGGGCACGTGGACTTTTCTTATGAAGTATCACGTTCTTTGGCTGCCTGTGAAGGTGCATTGATGGTAGTTGATGCTTCACAAGGTGTGCAAGCTCAGACTTTGGCTAACACTTACTTAGCGATCGATGATGATTTGGCAATTTTACCTGTAATTAATAAGATCGACTTGCCATCTGCTGATATTCCTAAGACTAAGGAAGAAATTGAAGAGATGCTTGGTCTTGATGCTTCTGAAGCTGCGGAAGTTTCTGGTAAAACCGGTCAAGGCATCAAGGACATGCTGGAAAAAGTAGTAAAAGACATTCCAGCTCCATCTGGTGATATTACTGCGCCACTCAAGGCTTTGATTTTTGACTCAAAATATGATGACTATCGTGGTGTCGTAATGTCAGTCAAAATCGAAGACGGTACAGTTAAGCCTGGTGACCGAGTTCAAATTATGAATACTGGTAAGGAATATGAAGTTACAGAAGTAGGTGTTTCAAGTCCACATCCAATTAAGAAGGATATCTTGATTGCTGGGGATGTAGGTTATATTACTGCCAACATTAAGTCCGTACGTGAAACTCGTGTTGGTGATACTATCACCCAAGCAGATAATCCTACTGCCGAACCACTTCCAGGTTACCGTCAAATTCCACCAATGGTTTACTCTGGTATGTATCCAGTTGATAACCGTGATTATGAAGACTTAAAGGAAGCTTTGCAAAAGTTGCAATTAAACGATGCAGCTTTAGAATTTGAACCTGAAACTTCTACTGCTTTAGGCTTCGGGTTCCGTTGTGGTTTCTTAGGACTTTTGCATATGGATGTTGTGCAAGAACGACTAGAACAAGAATTTGATCTTGATTTAATTATGACTGCACCATCCGTTGACTATCATGCAATTATGAATGATGGCTCAACTAAGGTAATTGATAACCCATCAGATTTGCCAGATGCTGGTGAATACAAGGAAGTGCAAGAGCCTTATGTTAAGGCAGAAATTATGGTGCCAAATGACTTTGTTGGCCCTGTAATGGAACTTTGTCAAAGAAAACGTGGCGAATTTGTTACGATGGACTATCTTGATAAGTACCGCGTTAACGTTATCTACAATATGCCGTTGGCTGAAATCATCTTTGACTTCTTCGATGATTTGAAGTCATCAACTAAGGGTTATGCTTCACTTGACTACGAGATTACTGGCTATCGTGCAACCGACTTGGTTAAGATCGATATCTTGCTTAACAAGGAACCAATCGATGCTCTTAGCTTTATCGCTCACAGAAGTGAAGCACAAGATCGTGCTCGTCAAATGACTTCAATGCTTAAGAAGTTAATTCCACGTCAAAACTTCGAAGTTGATATTCAAGGTGCGATCGGCGCCAAGATTATTTCTCGTGCTACGATCAAGCCATACCGTAAGGATGTTACTTGGAAGATTCACACCGGTGACCCTGACCGTCGTGCTAAATTGCTTGAAAAGCAGAAGCGTGGTAAAAAGAGAATGAAGGCTGTAGGTAAGGTAGAAGTGCCTCAAGATGCCTTCATGGCCGTTCTTAAGATGAATGATGATGATATCAAAGGCAAGTAATTATGGCTAAAAATAAACAAAAAAGTTCTGTTAGCACAATTCTAATCAGAATTTTTGCCGTCATTTTATTGATTGTTGGTTTGGTCCTGATTTTCAATAAACAGATTGGTAATCAGATGATCAGTCATAACCAACAGTCAACTTTGACTAGCTTAACTAGAAAGAAAGTTGAACAAAACCAAAAGAAAAAGGGGATGTACGACTTTAAGAAGGTGAAGTCAATTGGCATAGGCCAGGCCACAAGGTCGCAGATAAAGAAGACCTCAGGTGCGATTGGTGCTATAGCAATCCCTGAAGTTAATATGCATTTGCCTATTATGTTAGGGATGTCCGATGATGCGATGTCTACTGGTGGTGGAACAATGCGTGCCGACCAAGTGATGGGTAAAGGTAATTATCCTCTTGCTGGTCACTATATGACCGCGAAGGGTATTCTATTTTCACCACTAGAAGATGTTAAAAAGGGCGAGAAAACAGATACCAGAATATATAAAAAATTGGGAAAGATTGGAGCTTCAATTAAGAAGTAATAAGACAGGTAATTGGCTTAAAGAAGCTGATTTAATGTTGGATAATTTTAAACTTCCAGAATATGAAAAAATCGAGAAAATCGATGAACTTGTTAATGTTGTAATTGCTATTGAACATCCGGAAATTTTGAAGAGATTTTCAAAGAATCGTAAGTCCAAAACTAATAAGTTAATTGAAGCGAATTCTGGTTTCAATGTTGAGTATGCAGAAACGGCTAAAAAAGTATTAAAAAATGATGCTGAAAAAGTTCAAAAAGAGATAGATGAATTTTTGCTTTTGTTGAATAGAAAATAGGTGTGTGCTATCTAATAGCACACTAGGGGTCTCCTAAGGAGACCTTTTGGAAAAAACTGCCTAAAAATTGTAGCCCAAATACTGTCTCTTTAATTAAAAAAATCATTTGACCTTTGAGCTGCTTTTGCAGCTCATTGGGAATTTGATTTTTTGAAGAAAGAGACAGTAGCATATTTGCATATCAAGGTTTTTGCTAAAATTGGTTAACAATATTTTTTAAAATAGATGCTGTATGAAGTGTCAATGGTAAACCGACTTAGAGGGTCATTTTGAGCCTCTTGGAGGATTTAAGGAATTGACACGTAACTTTATAGTAAGACGCTAATAAAAGGCGGAGAAACCAACAGGTTTACTGTTTGGCTTTCTCCGCCTATTTACATTTTTGCGATTTTTTATAGTAACTAAATTGATTTTAAATTATGCTACAATGATTTTTAGCAATAAAAAAACCTTGTACTGGAGATACAAGGAGCAAAATTAAAATTCAAATAACGTTATTCATGTATTATTTTACGTATTACCTAAAATAATTTCAAGGATTTAACGCTTATTTGATGTATTGCTAATAAATCAAAGGAGCGTTTTTTCATGCAAACAGAAATTGGACAAGTTGATGTAAAACTTGATCGAATTACGATTACTGGTGTAATCGAAGAAAGTAATCAAACATTAGAAAAAATAATGGGTGAGTTACGTTGGGAATTGGAACCAGATTTAAGAGCTTCTGCTCCATGGTTTCGATTAACCAGAAATATTGGCGGAGATGTTTATGAAACAGTTGCTGTTTTAATGAAAAATGAATTTCAAAATTCATGGCGATTAGACACTTCAAATCACCTGAATAATGGAAATGAAAAGAAGTCTATTCAGCGAGTTGTTTTGATGATGAAAGATAGGCATACGACTAGAATTGATGTGGCTTTTGATTTCATTAATTGCAAATATCCCGGTATGAAGCATGTAATCACTAAAAAGAATGTAACTAAAACCAATTTCACTACAAACTATTATGGTCGTGGTGGTAGCGTTGAAACTATTTATGCTGGTAAGAGAAGAAGCCAAGCTTTGATTAGATATTATGATAAATATGTTGAACAAAAAAGGGCGAGAAAACAGATACCAGAATATATAAAAAATTGGGAAAGATTGGAGCTTCAATTAAGAAGTAATAAGACAGGTAATTGGCTTAAAGAAGCTGATTTAATGTTGGATAATTTTAAACTT
>NZ_CDLD01000032.1:0-31902 GCF_001006945.1 Lactobacillus sp. OTU4228 | reverse complement strand
ATGTTAAAAAGGGCGAGTTAATTTATTTAACTGACTTGAAGAAGGTATATATTTATCGCATTTATATGAAGAAGATCGTTGATCCTTCTGCAGTTTGGTTAGTTAACAATACCCGACAAAACATCGTCACCTTAATTACCTGTGCTGATGGTGGTAAAAATCGCTGGGCAATTCGTGGTAATTTAATTAAAACCGAAAAAGCAACAGATAATAATTTGAAAGTCTTTAACTTAAAATAGATTGTCTGACTTATACAGATATCGTATTTGCGTTAAAATTATTAATAGATTTGCAAGAAAGACACTCGCTTGTGAGTGCCTTTTAGTTTTGATGAGGGTGTTTTACAGTAATGAAATGGCAACAAAGAACTGCTGAAGAGCTAGATCCAAGTTTGATAGAAAAGTATCAGCTAAGTCCAATTGCGGCAAAGCTTTTTGCCTTACGTGGCATTGACAGCGATGAAAAACTAGATTTCTGGTTTAATGCGACCGAAGAGAATTTAGCGGATCCTTCGCTTATGCATGATATGGATAAGGCCATTGATCGAATCAATCAAGCAATTGATAATGGTGAAAAGATTACGATTTATGGCGACTATGATGCTGACGGGATCACTGCGACAACGATTATGACAGAGACTCTAAGTATTTTAGGTGCTGATGTGTATTACTTTATTCCAGATCGCTTTAAAGACGGCTATGGCCCTAATATTGATCGCTATCATGATATTGTTGCAGACGGTACCAAATTAATTATTACTGTAGATAATGGTGTGACTGGTATTGACGAAGTTAAATATGCTAAAGAACATGGTGTAGATACAATCGTAACCGACCACCACACTTTTCAAGAACAAAAGCCAGATGCCTATGCCATCGTACACTGTAATTATCCTGGCCAAAAATATCCTTTTGATGATTATTGTGGTGCAGGTGTTGCCTACACAATCTGCCGCGGCTTAATGCAGGATACGATGCCAGAACTACTTGATTTAGCCATGATAGGTACGATTGGCGATATGGTTAAAGTAACCGGAGAAGGTCACGTAATTGTTAAACGAGGGCTGGAAGTACTTAACCAAACTGAGCGACCAGGTTTGCGTGCCCTGATAAAGAATGCTGGCTTAACTTTAGGCTCGATTAACGAAACAGATATCGGCTTTAATATTGCTCCTCGTTTGAATGCGGTAGGTCGATTGGCCAATGCTAACCTTGCAGTTGAGTTATTATTAAGCGACGACGATGTTGAAGCACAAAAGATTGCGGATCAAATTGAAGAGCTGAATAATCAGCGTAAGGAATTGACGACTGAAGTCTATGATAAATGTATGGCGTTAATCCGTGAGAATAGCTGGCAAAAACAAAATACGCTTGTTTTATATGATCCAGATTTTCATGAAGGTGTGTTGGGCCTGGTAGCCAATAAGATCGTTGAGAAGACGCATAAGCCAACGATCGTTTTAACTAAGAATCAGGCTGGAGAAATCAAAGGTTCAGGTAGATCAATTACTGGCTTTAATTTGTTTGATGCCCTTAATCCTTTAAAAGAAGAGCTTTTTACCAAATTTGGTGGTCATGATTTTGCCTGCGGTTTATCAATGACTGAAGATAAAATTGGTGCTTTAAGAGAAAAGCTTGAGAAAGGTTTTCACGTTGAAGGTGGACTTGAAATTAAGGAATATGATATGGAACTGCCTTTGCAGGGATTGTCACTACAGATCTTAGCGCAGATTAATCAAGTGGGACCGTTTGGAACGGGGGATGCACAGCCAATTTTCAGTATCTCCAACCCAACGATTACCCAATTTTTTAAGATTGGTAAAGAGAAGAATCACGTCAAGTTTAATGTCGCTAAAAAGGGTGGCAGCCTGGCTGTAATTGGTTTTAATAAAGACTTTTTAAACAATAATTTGTTGCCATTTATTGCCAGGGTCTTTGTTCAATTGTCGCTTAATACTTATCGCAATAAGATATCGTTGCAAGGTATCATCGAAGGAATTGAATTTGCTTCACCTAAATTAGCTGTTCCTACGCCAGTTATTGATTTGCGTCAAGAAAAGCTAGTCATGGGTTTTGCAGATCGTTATTTGTTATTTGACAAAAAGAATATTCCAATTGTTAGGAATAGACTGCAAGTAAGTGACGATAAGATTAGTTTGGTTAAAGATTACGACAAATCTGGTGAAACAGTTGCTTTGCTTGATGTACCACGCAATCAAATCGAATTAAATTCGGCACTAGAAAAGAATTACCAACAAATTTACTTACGTTTCTTGCTTGATCAATTGCCAGTAGAGCATATTCCAGCAAAAAGCTATTTTGGCAAAGTGTTGAAATATATTTATGCTCACCCAACGTTGAGTCCAGATGATTATCGCACCGTAGCGCCATATCTTGGCTTAGATTATGACAGTGTATTGTTCATTTTACGTGTCTTCTTTGAATTAGGCTTTGTTAAATTGGACGATGGCAAGCTAGTAGGCGAGCAGCATCCTCAAAAGCAGCCTTTAACAGCATCTAAGTATTTGAGAGCAACGCAGTCACAAATTAAGTTTGTCGATCAATTGAGAACAATGCCAACTCAGCAAATTATCACATATGTTAATAATTTTTTGAATAATTAGATAAATATCAAGATTTTGATGTTTTTATACCAAAAATCTGTTAAAATATACAAGTTAAAAGTGTTTGAATAAAAACGCAAAGATTTTTGGAGGTTTTACTTCTTATGGCAATTGATTTTAGTAAGTATATTGCAAGCGTAAAGGACTTTCCTAACAAGGGAATTGTGTTCCGCGACATTACACCAATCTTGCAAGATGGCGATTTATACCGTACTGCTACTCATGAATTAGCAGAATACGCCAAGAGCAGAAATGCGGATGTAATCGTTGGTCCAGAAGCACGTGGTTTTATCGTTGGCTGTCCTGTAGCAACTGAATTGGGCATTGGCTTTGTTCCAGCAAGAAAGCCTCACAAGTTGCCTAGAGAAGTTGAACGTGCTTCATATGCTTTGGAATACGGTTCAAACAGCTTGGAAATGCACAAGGATGCTATTAAGCCAGGTCAAAGAGTAGTTGTATGTGACGACTTGATGGCTACTGCTGGTACTTTGAGAGCTTCTAAGGAATTAATCGAAAACCTTGGTGGTAAGCTTGTAGGTGCTGCATTCTATATTGAATTACCTGACTTAAAGGGTAGAGAGAAGTTGCCAGACGTTGATATTTATTCATTAGTAAAATATCACGGTGCTTAAATAGTAAATAAAAAGCCTTAATGCGAAAGCATTGGGGCTTTTTTATTTTGCAAAATTTTTATAAAATTATTAGTTAATAAAAGAGGGGGAAGCATGAAAATCAAATCATACGAAAAACAATATTTTGCGCAACTAGGCGCAGTGATGGATAAAGCGAGGATGCAAGAACTAGAAGCTGAAAATTTGGAGCCAGTTTTTGTGGCTTTCAGGGATGCACCATATTTAGATTATTTGTTGTCTTGTAAGATTTACGTAGCACTTGAGGACGAAAAATTAATGGGTTTTATAGGCTTTAAACCAGGTAAGATCGAATTCATCTATGTTGATCCAAATGCACAAGGTAGAGGGATAGCTACCAAGTTAATGGAAAAAACACTAGACGAATTAAAGCGACCAGTCAGTCTTGAGGTGTTTACCAACAATAATCGTGCTAAAGCTTTGTATAAAAAAGTTTGGTTTTGAAACTGTTAAAACGATAACTGAGAAATGGTCTGATGAATATCCGGTTCTTTTCTCACAAGATACGATGGAATTAAAGTAAGGAGTAATTATAAAAATGAATATCTGGATAAAACGAATTATTAAAGCCATTGCAATTTGGTTACTCTTAATAATGATCTATTTAACTTTGAATTTGTGGTTTAATGTAAATATTCCAATTGTTTCGAATATCTTTGGCGTCAACTTGATAGCAAATACTGAGGCAGGACGTTCTATTACGATGACCTCAATCTTTCCAAACTGGATCCTTAGTTTAGCATGCTTTGTGATCGCATATGTTGGTGTGAGATGGTTTTGGAAAGGGATTAACAAATCTAAAAAATAAATCGTCTTAAAATATTGCACTAGTAATTAAAGATCGTTATACTAATTTGTATAACGCTTAGAAATAGCGTGAAATCAACAGAAATAAAAAAATACCCCTGAAGGAAAAATTTCTTTAGGGGTATTTCTTTTGTTCTATTTGCCAGTTAACTTAAATTTGGTCCATGGCTTGATAAAATCAAGTAAAAATAATTCATCTTTGGCGATACTACCAATTTTGTTCTTTCTTGGCTCTTTATGTGGCTTTAAGACAATTTGAAATTCATTTTTATAAATACCAAAATTGTCATTACCGATTAAAACATCACCGCGTTGAAATTTCTCTTCATTATCATGTGGTGGGTTAGGGATGTCTTTGTAAGTTACTCGAGGCATAGTTGAACGAATGACAATTTCATTCATGTCGCCGCGGCGGAAGTGTTGAGGTTTTTCTATATCACTAATTTGTTTTACATAATCAACGTGAAGCATTAACTGGTAACGATTTACCTCTGATAAAACCCTTAATTCTTCTTCGCTAGCATAGGCGTTACCAATGATTACGTCATCAATTAAGCCTGAGGCAAATAAATGCATTGCTTGATAGGAAATAATATTGTTTAAGTAGTCGACGTTGTTACTCATGTTTAATTCAATGATTAAACCATATGAATTGTAAGAAAGCATTGCTTCTGTTGCACCGTCGAAGGCTGGGTCTAATCTAATACCAGCTGCACCAGTATCTGCGAAGAATTTTAAGTCAGAGTAACTAATTCCAAGTTGATCAAATAATTGAGGAGAAACGTCTAAGAAAGTTTGGTAACCTAATTTGTTGCCGTATTCAATTATTTTTTTGTACTTGGCTTGAGTTTCTGCAGGACTGACTTGACTTCAAGCATACTCATAAAAATGCGAGAGAAGCCGTATTTATGACCAAGTTCTAGGTATTTAGCATTGTCTTCAAAATTACTGTGGTCTGGATAGATGGATAGACCTAAAGATCTCATTCTCATTATATATACCTCTTTTCGTCAATATGTATATACCAATTATAGTTGATAAAATTAAAAGGGTCTAGCCCAATGTTCTGGTAAAAGAAAAAGGATGAATCAAATCAATTCATCCCTAGACAATGATTTCAGTAATATTTTGTTTATTCGTTAAATAAAGCAGTTGAAAGGTAACGATCACCGCCATCTGGACTAACAGTGACAGCAGCATGACCTTTACCAAGCTTCTTAGCTAATTCGATTGCACCGTGGATGTTGGCACCAGCGAAAATACCAGGTAAGAAACCTTCGTTTTTGGCAACTTCACAGGCTATCTTCATCGCTTCATCAGTTGAAACTTCTACAATGCCGTCATAGACATCTTTGTCCAAGTTTTTTGGAATAAATCCAGCAGCTATGCCGTGTTTGCCAGTCTTGCCATCCTTTAATAAAGGTGACTCGCTTGGCTCCAGTGCGTAAACCTTAGTATTAGGATTTTCCTTCTTTAATGCACGGCCAATACCTGAAAGAGTACCACCGGTACCAACGCCAGCAACAAAAGCGTCGACAGACTTGCCGATACCGTTCATTGCGCTAATAATTTCTGGACCAGTAGTCAACTCATGAATATTAGGATTTTCAGGATTATCGAATTGCATTGGCATATAATAGCTTTTTTCCTTAACTAATTCTTCAGCCTTAGCAATAGAACCCTTCATGCCTTCAGAACCTGGTGTCAAAATAAGTTCAGCACCGTAGCCTTTCATGAGCTTACGACATTCTACACTCATGGTTTCAGGCATGACGATGATAATGTGATAGCCTTTAGCAGTAGCTACCATGGCTAAACCAATACCGGTGTTGCGTGAGGTAATAGTACCGCCTGGCTTTAAATTGCCATCACGTTCAGCTTTTTCAATCATTGCTAAAGCAATACGATCTTTGGTTGAGCCTGCAGGGGTTTCAAATTCAAGCTTAACATAAACATCAGCCGCATCTTCTGGAACGACACGGTTTAACTTCAATAATGGTGTGTTACCAATCAATTCTGTAACTGAATTATAAATTGTACTCATTTTTTACTTCTTAATTTAAAACTAACTTGCTTTTTTCAACTTGTTTAAGCCAGTTATCAAAAAACGTTTTTTGTGTATCCTTCCATTGAAAAAGTGGGGAGGACATAGAATAATTATCTGGCTTTTTGTAGTGACGATCGGGATGAGCTGCGACTTCTCTTTGATATTCATCCCTTAAACCAGTTCTGCCATATTCGATATGTGAGAAGATGAAGTTTTGTTCAGGCTTCTCTTCTGATAAAACCATGAATAAATGGCCGTTATCATCAACCGAATTGATCACTAAACGTGGATTTTGCATGATTTGTTCTTTATCCATTTTCGCATAACGAGCATGGGGAGCGATAAAGCCTTGGCTAAGCCCATCTAATAAAGGATGTGGTTCGATGATTAAATGGGGAAAGATGCCAAAAATCTTTTCTGCTAAAATTCTTTTTCTAATGCCATAAAAATAGTTCATGGCTGCCATTGCACCCCAACAGAAGTACAATTGTTGCTTTCTTTGTTTATCAAGTTCTTGAATCAAACATCGAATTCCCTCTATATATTCGACATCATGAAAGGCAAGATGGTCAAGCGGTGCACCTGTAATAATGAAGCTATCAAATTCTTTGATACGATCGATATCTAATGGCTCTGAATAAGTAGCAGATACTTCAGTAGGAACAGGGCGATGCAGATAATGAGAGCGTGGATATAAAAACGTTAATTTTTCGTTAGGCAAAACCTTTAAAAGCGTTTTTGCGTATCCAGCTTATCGTGCATCAGATTGAGAGCGCCTATTTTTACTTTATTAGCCAAGTTTTAACCTCCTTACTTATTAAAAGCTAATACACTTATATAGCTTATAAAAAATAAGTAAAGAAAAAAGGCCCAATATTTCTGGACCTTTGATTTAAAAGATTGGTGAAAGCAATCTAGAGAAGTATTGTTTGAATTTTAACCAAGATGACTGTTTAGCAAAATATTCATTAGTCAATAAGGTACATTTCTCAAGATCTTTTTCAAAAATCTCTTTTAATTCTTTAGTTAAAAGAGGATTGTAGTTGAATGAGTTAACTTCAAAATTCAAAGTGTAACTACGGAAGTCTTGATTGGCAGAACCAACAGACGAGATATTTGAGCCACTGACCATTGTCTTAGCATGGATAAAGCCATCATTGTACTTATAGACTTTAACGCCGTTAGCAACCAAGTATTTGGCGTAATATTCAGTCGCACGATAAACAAATGGGTGGTCAGGCATGCATGGAATCATAATTTTGACATCCACGCCACTGTTGGCTGCAATAATCAATGATTCTAGAATTGAGTCTTCAGGAATCAAATATGGCGTCTGAATATAAACGTATTCTTTTGCGCTAGCAATGATACCTTCATAACCGCGTCGAATACCGTAGCGTTGGTTATCAGGACCAGATGCAACAATTTGCATGGCGACGTTGTTATCTGATTCGAAGTCTTTACGATCAACAATAAAATTTTTAAGCTCATCTAATTCGAATTTAGGAAGACTGGTTCTTCTAGTTGAAGTGTTCCAATCCATGGCAAAACGAACTTCCATTAGAATAGGAGATTGTCCTTCTACACGAAGGTGCGTATCGCGCCAGTGACCAAATTTCTTAGATTGATTTACGTATTGATCGCCAATATTAAAACCACCAATGTAACCCGTATTGTGGTCAATAACGACCAATTTGCGGTGAAGGTGATAGTTAAGACGAGGAGTAGTGAACCAGTGCTTTTTAGAAGTAGAAATAAATGGTTGTGCTTGCCCACCCAATTCTCTTAAATGATCAAAAAATGCTGGCTTAGTACCACGTGAACCTGAAGTATCATAGATTACTCGCACTTTAGCACCATTTTTGGCAGCTTGCTCAAGTGCAGCTAAAACGCGATGGCCTAATTTATCTGCATAAAAAGTATAGAACTCCAAACTAACAGCTACTTTGGCATTCTTAATGTCTTCAATCATTTGATCAAAGAGTTCGGGGCCGTCTGTGTAGACTTTAACGTGGTTAGCAAAGGTCAAGATAGCATCATCATTATTTAAATTCAGCTCAGTTAACATTCTGACACGTGGAACCCGTTCTTTTCTTGGAAGAAGATCGTACTCTTGCAACATCTTCTTTTGCTGGTTTAAATAATGGTTACGTGTTTCTTTTTGTTCCTTTTGGATAGCAAAGATTTCATCTTGCGATAATTGCCGGCCAAAGAAAAGATAAAGAATAAATCCAATACCAGGTAAGATTGTCAAAACAAGCATCCATGCCCAAGTGGCAACCACGCTTCGACGACTTCTAAAGACGGTCCATACGGCAAAGATGACGTTAATTATCCATAGAACCTCTAAAGTTCGCCTTATTATGTCCCATGTTAAAATCATTATTTTGTTACTCCCCTTTGAATAGTTTCAATTAATAATTTTAGCAGATTTAATTCAAAAAATAGTTTAAATTTATTGATCTCTGATAAAATAAAAGTGAAAGCAAAAAACAGATTAAACGGGGGTAGAGAACGATGAGAAAGAGAATAGTTTATCTTGCTGGGTTGGCTTTAATGGCAATGGATTTAGGTGCAACAACTACCGTTGAACCCGTTAATGCAGCGATTGCTGATCCAATTCAAACAGGTAAGAAATTAAATTTAACTAGAAGTGCATATGTTTACAACAAGCGCGGTGTTAGAGTGGGTCGGTTAAAGAAGGGTAACATGTGCAAGATCCACGTTATCAAAGTAATCAACGGCGCCACTTACGTTAAGATTGGCAAGAACAGATTCGTAAAACAAGAAGCATTTTTACCATATGTTAAGTCTGCTCGAGTAGAAAACATTATTAAGAAGAATTCATATATCTATGATGAAAATGGTGAAAAAATTCCAGGCAAGTTTGTCAAGCGTGGTACCAAAGTAGACTATTTAGGTCATAAAGAAATTAATGAAAAGCCATTTGTTCAAATTGGTGATGGCGAATACGTTAAGGCATTAAATGTTTTAACTATTATGGTTAATAACTAAATAATCAAGACAAAACAAAAAGAAGTGATGATCATCACTTCTTTTTTATTCTGGTCAAATTATCTATTTTTCATTACCGGTTGGTAAACCAAATCAATTAATACTGCCGCAATTACTGCAACAACTACAGTGATTAATAAGTTTTGCCAGCTAATTTGTACCATTGCTAAACCGCAAAGAGCCAAGATAAAGGTTAAAGCTACATCCGCAATTTGAACGATACCAACCAACTTGGATGGGTAATCTTGCCAGAAGTATTTGCGAGTTCTGGTGATTAATACGATGAGCATAGCACTTAAGACTAAGTATACGTAGACCATCGTTGAAATAGCACCATGACTCCAGCCATGAGTATTCAAGTACCAAACAAAGATGAAACCGATCACGGTCCAACCGGCAGCAAGAGAGAAGGCAATTTTAGCTAATTTAGCCATGTTCCAGTTTTCTGGCTTGTAAGTGATATGGGTTCTATCAGTACCGATCATCATAGTAACCATGTTGTTCATGATAGTGTAGATAACCATTGCATTCAAAGCCATTGGAATGTAGTCGAAGAACAGGTAACCGAATGTTAAAAGCATAGTTAATTCGGCAGTTCTAGCAAGCTTAGTCAATGACCAAGTAGTCATTCTTTGGTAAACGCGGTGACCAGCATCCAAGATCTTAACGATTGAACCTAAACCATCGTTCAAAAGAACCATCTTGCCTGAACGCTTAGCAACGTCGGCGGCGTTAGAAACGGCAATACCAACTTCAGCTTGCTTCAAAGCAGGTGAGTCGTTAACACCGTCACCAGTCATCCCAACAATGTAGCCCTTCTTTTGGAAGCACTTAACCATGTTTAACTTATCTTCAGGTAAAACGTCGGCGATACCAGCTAAGTTGTCGATATCGGTATTATCGTTAAAGTCATGAATAGAAATTACTTCACCAGTTAAATCAACTTGTTCAGCTACGGCTGCGGCAGTCTTTTGGTTATCACCGGTTAACATGATAGGACGAACGCCACGCTTCTTTAATTCAGCTAAAGCAGCCTTAGAATCGCTTCTTACCTTATCTTGTAAGATGAAGACACCGGCGAATTTATCGTCGATTAAAACAGCAACTGAACGACCTGCTTTAAAGTTAATGTCGTTTACTTCTTCGTTGGCATTTTTATCGATTAAAGATAATTGTTTAAATGAACCCAGCTTAACGTTGTGACCATCAGCTTCGGCCATTGAGTAACCAGTGTCGGAAGTAAATGGTACGAAATTATCGGTGTCCATTACAGGGATGTTTTTTTCTTTTAAGTATTCATCAATAGCAGTATCAATGATACCGGCATTACGTTTGTCAGTGGCCGCACCAACTAAGGCAAGCACATCTTTATCAGGTAGATCGCTAACATCGGTCCAGCTAGCTACGGCAGTTTTGTTTTCGGTAATAGTTCCAGTCTTATCAAGCAAGAGCAAGTTCAAGTTGGCTGCATCTTGAATACCAGTTAAGTCGGAAGTCAAGACGCCTTCTTTACTCAAACGAGTTGCTTCAAATGAGTTGGATAATGCAAAAGTTGATGGCATAGCCACAGGAATTGAGGCAATGAACATCATGGCAAGGAATGGCAACATGTTAATAAAGGTATTGAAATTGCCACCCTTGAAGAATGAAGCGATGATGATTACTAAAGTAAGAACACCATCTAATAAACAAAGGTAGTAGATGATCTTAGTCAACAATTGTTGCAAGTGACCTGGTGCAGCAGAATTGTTGATCAAGTTGATGGTCTTACCACTTCTTGAGTGCTTACCAGTAGCAGTAACGATTGCTAAGCCGTCACCTTCGACAACTGTAGTACCAGCATAGGCGGTGTCGTCAACATTCTTTTTAACTGGCTTTGATTCACCAGTAATTGAACTTTCATCGCAAGCTAGAGCGCCAGAAACTACTTTGACATCGGCTGCCAATACGTCACCACGTTGCAATGAGATTAGATCGCCTTTGACTAATTGCTTAGAGTCGATCTTGATCCATTTGCCATCTCTTTCAACCGCAACAGTTGGCGTTAATTTGTGTGAAATGTTGTTTAATACGCGACGTGATTGTTTCTTCTTTGAAGCTCCGTTAAAGGCCGCGAAGAGTAACATCAACAATACGAATAATGATTGAACCCACTTGCCTAAGATACATTCAAGGATCAATGCACCTTCTAGAATCCAAGCAGAAAGATTCCATAATTTAGACAAAAATTCCTTAAAGAAATTGTATTCAGGCTCAGGTACTTCGTTTAAGCCGTCTTCTTTAAGGCGTTTGTCTGCTTCGGCTTGAGTTAAGCCATGAAAATTTTCAGACATTTGTTTAATTCCCTCCAAATCTACCTTATTAAATTAGCACATAAATTGCCCAGATTAAAATACTAAAATATAATATATGATATTAAAAAATTTAATATCTAGATTTACCAAAATAAAAAGGATAGATTATGAACTTAAAACAATTGCATTATTTTTTAGTGGTAGCCGAAGAAAAGCAAATTACTTCTGCGGCTAAGAGATTGTATATTGCACAACCACCATTGAGCTACCAATTAAAACAACTAGAAAAAGAATTAGGCGCACAACTTTTTAAAAGAACGTCACATGGGATCGAATTAACCGATGCCGGCCAGATTTTGCAAGGTTATGCGAGTGAAATATTATCGCTGGCCCACAATGCGGAAAATCAGGTGCAGAAGACAATTTCTGGTGAATTAGGGACAATTGCTATTGGTATGGCATCTTCATCGACTGGACTAATTCCAATGGACTCATTTAAAGAATTAACGCGTTTTTATCCCGAAATCAGTTTTGATATCTATGAGGCCAATACTTTTGGCATTTTGGATAAACTAGAAAAGAAGACGATCGATTTAGGGATCGTGCGTACGCCGTACAATCGTAATGGCCTGAATGCGCGCAATTTAACTAAAGAAAAGATGATGGCGGTAACTGTTGATCCGTATTTTCAAGGTAAAAAAGAACTGCGTATCAAGGATCTAGCGAATCAACCGCTGATTATTTATCGCCGCTTTGAAGATATCTTTAATCAAACATTTGCTCATCATGGAATCGCGCCTTTTTATGCTGTTAAATGTGACGATTCACGTACTGCGATTACATGGGCAAAAAGAAAAATGGGTTTAGCTTTGGTACCAGAATCAATTGCTACAATCTATGCCAAAGACAATATGATTCCTATTAAACATGCTAATTGGGTAACACATTTACAATTAATTTGGCGCAAAGATAGACAAGTTACTCCACTCATGAAAAAGATTATTGACTCATTAAGCTAATAGGATTGTAACTTAAACCTAATTGATCCATAATAAGTGTAAGCGGATACATTAATTATAGTGAGAGGGTGGTTAAATGACTAGTCCTATTCATGTTTATTCAGAAATTGGTAAGTTGAAAACAGTGATGCTTCATCGACCTGGCAAGGAACTCGAAAATCTTTCACCAGAAATCTTGAATCGGATGCTGATTGATGACATCCCTTACTTAAAGATTGCTCAAGAAGAGCACGATTATTTTGCTAAAACCTTGCAAGATCAAGGAATTCATGTGCTTTACTTGGAGGATTTGCTAGCAGAATCCTTAGTAGCAGTAAAAACGCGCACGGCCTTTATTGATCGTTTGCTAGAAGAATCTGGCATTAAGAAAAAAGATCCTTTGCACCAATTGCTGCTGGAATATTTGCTGGCAATGAAGCCAGAAACGATGGTGAAGCAAGTAATTGCCGGTATCAAAAAGAGTGAGATCAAAAACGTTGAGCCATCACTGGCCGACCTAGCAGAAGATGCAGATTATCCATTTTACCTAGATCCAATGCCTAATGTTTACTTCACTCGTGATCAACAGGCGGCCATTGGCAATGGGATGACGATTAATAGGATGACCTTTAGGGCAAGAAGACGTGAATCTTTGTTTATGAAGACAATCTTGCAAAATCATCCTAATTTTAAAGATCAAGATATTCCGATTTGGCGTGATCGTAATGTTCATGGCCGAATCGAAGGCGGGGATGAATTAGTTTTAAATAAGCACGTCTTGGCAATTGGAATTTCGCAAAGAACTTCAGCGGTTGCAATCACCGACTTAGCTCATGCCTTATTTGGTCATTCAACTTTTGACACGATCTTAGCGATTAAAATTCCGCACAATCATGCCATGATGCACTTGGATACCGTATTTACGATGATCAATTATGATCAATTCACAGTGCATCCCTTCATCCTATCCAAATCTGGCAAAATTGATATCTACGTTTTGCAACCGGATAAGGATGGTGAAGTCAAAATTACGCCTAAGAATGACTTAGTCGAAGTATTGAAGGAATATTTGCACTTATCTGAAATCGATTTGATTCCCACAGGAGGTGCAGATCCAATCGCCGCTCCAAGAGAGCAGTGGAATGATGGCTCAAATACTTTGGCAATTGCTCCAGGTGAAGTTGTTACCTATGATCGTAATTATGTTTCTAATGATTTATTGAGAAAACATGGCATTTTAGTACATGAAGTTCGTTCAAGCGAACTTTCTCGTGGCCGTGGTGGCCCAAGATGTATGTCATGTCCACTAGTTCGTGAAGATATAGAAGAGGCAAAAAATGAAATATTTACAAAACGTTTTTCAAGGTAGAAGCTTTTTAGATTGTAAGGATTATACTCCTGCAGAAATTGAATATTTAATTGATTTTGCACTTCACTTAAAAGAATTAAAGAAAGAGCATATTCCACACGAGTATTTAAAGGGTAAGAATATTGCGCTTTTGTTTGAAAAGTCTTCAACTAGAACTCGTTCCGCCTTTGTCGTTGCTTGCAACGATTTAGGAGCAAATCCTGAGTATATGGGTGCAGGTGAAATTCACTTAGGCAAAAAAGAGAGTATTAAGGATACTGCTAAAGTTCTAGGCAGCATGTTTGATGGGATTGAATATCGAGGCTTTGCCCAAAAAGATGTCGAAGATTTAGCTAAATACTCCGGTGTACCAGTTTGGAATGGTTTAACCGATAAGTGGCACCCAACGCAAATGCTAGCTGACTTTATGACAATTAAAGAAAAATTTGGTCACTTAAAGGGCATCACCTTAGCTTATGTTGGCGACGGTCGTGATAATGTCGCAGACAGTCTATTAGTTGCCGGCAGCATGCTAGGAGTTAATGTGCATATTGTTACACCTAAGCCATTATTTACCCACCAAGATGTTCAAGAAATTGCCGAAAAATTTGCGAAAGATTCAGGCTCACAAAACATGATCACTGATGATATTGAAAAAGGCGTTAAAGGCGCCAACGTAATTTATACCGATGTCTGGGTTTCAATGGGTGAAAACGACTGGAGCGAGAGAATCAAGCTCTTAAAGCCATACACTGTAAATATGAAGATGATGAAAGAAACTGGTACGCCTGATGATCAATTAATCTTTATGCACTGTTTGCCAGCATTCCATGATCGCTCAACTAAGGTCGGTGAAGAAATCTACGAAAAATATGGCTTAAGCGAGATGGAAGTTACCGATGAAGTCTTTAACTCCAAGTATGCTTGGCAATTTACTGAAGCTGAAAATAGATTGCACTCAATTAAAGCAGTAATGGCTGCAACTTTAGGTAATTTGTTTATTCCGACGGTTAACGAAAGAGGCAATTAAAATGAAAAAAATAGTTGTTGCTTTGGGCGGTAATGCAATTCAGGCTGAAGATAATAGTGCGGCAGCACAACAAGAAGCTGTTAGAAAAACTATGAAGACCGTTGCTAGCATGATCGAAAGCGGCAACCAGGTGGCGATTACTCACGGTAATGGCCCGCAAGTGGGTAATCTGCTTTTACAGCAGCATAAGGGAGCTAGTGAAAATAATCCAGCCATGCCGCTTGATACGATTAGCGCAATGACGCAGGGTAGTATTGGTTACTGGATGCAAAAGGCTCTAGATGATCAATTTAAGTTTGATAATTATCCAAGCCAAGCAGTAGCTTTAGTTACCCAAACCATCGTTGAAAGCAACGATCCTGCGTTTGAACATCCAACTAAACCGATTGGCCCGTTTTATACTTTCAATGAAATGCAAAAGCAACAGATTTATCATCCTGATTACACTTATAAGCAAGATGCTGGGCGCGGCTATCGTCAAGTAGTTCCATCACCTAAACCAGTTAAAATCATCAATGCGCCAATTATCAAGAATTTATTGCAAAATCATTTTGTCCCTATTGCAGCTGGTGGTGGTGGAATCCCGGTCGTTGTCGATCATGGTCGTTTGAAAGGTGTTGCCGGAGTTATTGATAAGGACTTCAGTGCCGCAAAAATGGCGGAAGATATCAGTGCTGATGAGCTGGTTATCTTAACAACTGTTGACAATGCTTACTTGAATTACCGCAAAGAAAATCAACAAGCAATCGGCAAAGTTACAGTTAACGAGTTGAAACAGTACCTGCAAGAAGGACAATTTGCGGCTGGCAGCATGAAGCCTAAGATTGAAGCTGCAATTGAATTTACGGAGAAGACAGGTAAACCGACAATTATTACTTCTTTAAAAAATGCTGCTAAATTAAACGATGGAGTAGGGACGATCGTTTATAATGAGTAGCGGTGATTAAATGAATATTTTTAATGAAGGAAAAGAGCAGAATGTCGCTCAGGCTCTGAATGCAAAAGATAAATGCGTTGCTCTGCAGCAAAAAATTTTTGCCAAGTATCCAGATCAGACGCTGGTTGACGTTAATTTGAATATTACAGGACCAATAAAAAAACAATCGCTTCTTAGAGAAGCTGTTTAATTATGGTATTAAACAGCTTGAAGCAAGTTGGGATAAATTGGGTTTTGCTTATAAATTAGTGGTCTCTTTAGATGAAGATACAGGATATGAAAACTTTTATATCTTGGATTTGCCAATTAAAAAGGTTAAGCAAACGACGATTGCTTTTGAGGATCAAGCAGAGCTTGGTCGTTTGTTTGATGCAGATGTTTTGGTCAAAGATAAAAACGCCGCTATTTCTAGACGAGATCTGGGACCAAGTCCGCGCAAATGTTTTATCTGTGATCGACCAGCTAAAGAATGTGCTCGCTCTCGGAGGCATTCTGTTGCAGAAATGCAAGATTATATTTCTGAATTATATGTAAAGAATGTAAAATGAGGTGGGTAATCCATCTCATTTTTCGTTTTTTTAATAAAAATAACAGAAAATGATTTAAAATAAATGATGGACGAATTATAGATATATATGTTTATTGTTTATAAGGAAAAATATGAAATTAGAGAAAAATCTAGATAATTTAAAGCAAATAGCCCCACTGGTTCAATATGCTTTTGGAAAGAACAATGATCTACTTCATGATGATGATTTTATGTCTCGTTATGATCATAGTGATGGCTATGGCTTTTTTAATGATAAAAAATTAACTAGTTACATTATGGTGAACAAGTTTAAGAGTGAGGTCTTTGGTCATCATGTGCCAATGGCTGGTATTGGGTATGTTGCCTCATATCCGGAATATCGCGGTCAAGGTCATATTTCGAAATTGATGAAGGAAATTTTAAAAGACCTGCATGACCAAGATATTCCGTTCACTAACCTGGCTCCTTTTTCTGAGAGCTTCTATCGTCACTATGGCTTTAGCAACAGTATTTATCAAAAAGAATATCGTTTTTCTGGTAGTGCCTTAAGAGCATTTAAATTGCCACGTACAGGTCACGTAATTCGCGGCAAATGGAACGACCTAATGGTTCAAAATGGAGTGATTCAACTCTATGAAAGACAACTTCATACAGATGATGAGCGAAATACGGTAATTCGTCAGGCCTGGTGGTGGAACAGAATGGACACATACTACCACAATCGAAACATTGCCGTTTATATCGATGCGGATGGTCGTCCTATTAGCTATTTGATTTACCGTATTCATGGCAATGTTTTCTTAGCTGATGAACTTTATTCGATCACTGCCAAAGGCTTAATATGTTTGCTTGGCTTCATGGGTTCTCATGCTGGTGCGATTAAAGAATTTCGCATGATTTTACCAGAGCATTCATTAATTGGTGAACTTTTCCCAGAACAAAATCAATTGCACATTAGTCTGCATCCCTACATGATGAGCAGGATTATTGACTTTGCCATAATGGTTACTTATATGAAGCCCCTTCAAGAAGGCACCTTTAATGTTGAAGTGATTAGCGATGACCAATGTCCGTGGAATATTGGCGTATGGCAGATAACTAATCAAGCTGGTCAAGTTTCCTGTAAACAAATTGAAGACGGCTTGGTTGACTATTCTGGCCCAATTACTGCTTGGACACAAGTTTTTTTAGGTAGACTAAGCATGAGGGATGCTGTTAAACTAGGGTTAATTACAGATTATCGGATTAAAAAGCTCGACTTTAAAAAAGGCGACGTTTCTTTCTATGATTATTTCTAGTAAAGAAGGTAATTAAAATGAGTAGAGAAAAGAAAATCAACTTATTAAAGTTCTTAGGCATCATTGTTAGTGGAATTAATGTAGTGATCTCTTTGATGATCATGCTTAATAAGTATCAAATTAGAAGAGATCAAAAGAAACTAGCAGATGAGGGTCACGCACCTTTAGGTGAGGATTAGTATGAAGCAATTGAAGATTGCATATTTTAATCAATTAGGGCGCAGAGAATTAGATCAGGCAAAGACAAAATTCGAAGAAGAGTATCCTGATACTGAAGTTAAATTAATTAGTACAGGGTATGATGAGGCTTTTGAAAAGATGGCTGATGGCGAGGCCGATTTGGTTATTGCGGATAAGCGCGATGAAAAGGATGACCTTGAAAGAGAAGATCTTGCTCAAGTTGGTGTAATGGCTATCTTGCCTAAGGGCAGCTATCAAAGCGGCATTCAAATGGTTGATAAAGCAGATCTGTCGGACATGACTTGCTTTATCGTGGCTAAACCTGAAGAAGAAGTTGCTGAACTTCATTTGTTTAAGGATCTTTATCAGGTGAAAAGCCCATTTATTGCTTCAAACTCAGTTGAAGAAGCTGCCTTGCTTGTGGCTTCAGGATCTGGTTATTTTTTGATCAATGAAATTGCGGCCGATTTGCTCAAGAACGACTCATTGCAAAAGTTATTCTTAACAGATAATGGTGCGCCAATGCGTCAAACGATTGCAGCTTTCTATGCTGAAAAGAATCAAACTATTGCGAAGTTTAACGAAATTTTGAAAAAAGAATATTAATTTTGGCAAGTTGAGCCAGTAAAAGCTTCAACTTACGGCAATGGTGACGTAGTCACTGTACCTAAGAACATGCAAGGAACCTGGTATTCATATGATCGGGATGCACACGATGGTAAAAAGATTACTTTTGGTGCACACACCGTAAATGGCAAGATTAAGAATCAAAAGAAGTTTGACCAAGTTACGAAGAACTGGATGTCAGGCAAGACAACCACAATGAAGAATGATACTTTCTATGAAATTGATCCATGGGTCACCTTTGAAAAGTGGAGTCTTTACAGAGTAACGCCACAAACAATTAATGGTTAAAAGCAAAACATTTTGGTCTACACGAATAGATACGATGGCGGTAATTACTACAGAAGTAAGAAGCTTGCTAAGCAGATGAAGGATTACAAGTTTGGAAAAGTAAACTATACAATGTAAGAAGAGACGCATTCCGAAAGGGATGCGTTTTTTAGTATTCAGAATAAAAATTATGTTAAGTAATTTAGAATGTTAATTAATGGGAAATTATTTATAATAAAAGATAATAAATAAACTTAGTGAGGGTTAAAGATGAAACTACAAAAAGCACCTATTTTACACTTGTTCAAACTTGAAGTTGATCCTAAAAATCATGACAAATTAATTCAATCAATGTTGGATGCTCATTTAGATCAAAATGCATTGTTCATGCAAAGTGGTCACGAAGATGAAGCTGGACACAAGAATTATGCCGTTGAATGTTTCCAAGATGATACACAATATCAAAAACGTTTAAATTCAGAAGAATACCAAGCCTTTTTAAAAGCCAGTGATAAGCTGCTAACTGAAAAAGTTGATGTTGAATTACAACCAGAGTTTATTTCAACCAAGCCAGATAAATTGAATGTTTCTGGTGAAAATGACTATGTTGTTTACATGACTGAAATAGGCGTACAACTAGGCAAAGGCGATGAGTTTGCCAATGGCGTGTTAAAAGAAATGAAAGCTGCCGTTGAAAAAGAAGTAGGCATTATGGTAATGATTGCTGGAACTGTGATGAACCAGCCTAATGAGTGGCTTTCATTAGAAGTTTATCAAAATAAAGATGCTTATCAAAAACACCTTGAAACTAAGCACTTTAAGAGATATCTTGAGGCAACAAAGTTCTGTGTTGAAAGCAAAGGCCTTCATTTACTTAAGTCAGACTTTGTTTCAGATCAAGGACAAATTTTTTACCGTCCTTAAAATGATACTAGGAAAAAGTGTCTATGTCCTGTAAAATATAGACAGAGTCAAGTCTAATGCATACCAAAAAGAGTTACTTCATTTGGAAGTAACTCTTTTATTATGTTGATATTAATCCTCTACAGCAGAGTAATTAAATTGTTTAACAAAATGGATAATTAAACCGATAATTAATCCAGCTAAACTGAAGGTCAACCAGCTAAATCCTAGATGGAACATAGGCAAGTAGCGTTCAGCGTATGAAAGAATAGCTTGGATTAAAGGCGTTGAACGCAATACTTCTGGTAAAGTGTTGATCATATCGAATAAGGCAGGAATCAAGGTTAAGGCAGTAGTTATTTTGTAAACGACCGGATCATTTTTATATAAAGGTGAAAGAATACCCAAGATTACCAATGAGATAGCCAATGGATACAGAAGCATTAGGACTGGAGTAGACCAGCTAATGATCGTATCCAAGCCCATGTTGGCGATGATAAATGAAAGAAGGCAATTGATAGCTAAGAAGGTCTTGTATGAAATCTTAGGGAAACGCTTATGGAAGTCTTGGGCAAAGGCAACAACTAGACCCATTGCGGTAGTGATGCAAGTGATCGTGGTTAAAGCCGCAATTAATGCATCCCCAGCAGTACCCAAATAATGATGAGAAATTTGTGCTAAAGCTGTACCACCGTTTGAACTTAACTTGAAGTCGTGCAAACTTGTCGCACCAAGCCAGATCAAACAAACGTAGATGATGGCAATAGCGAAGATGCCAAACATGCCGCTTTTAACTGTAGTGATCGCCACGTCTTTTTCTCTCTTAAAGCCAAGGCTGCAAATTGAAGTGATCACCGTAATACCGAAGGCAAGAGCTGCCAAGCAGTCCATCGTGTTGTAGCCTTCTAAAAAGCCGTTAGTAAATGCGTTATGAGCGTAGCTTGCAGTAAAAGCTGCGTCCTTAGCGGCACCCATCGGGTTTGAAAAGGCTAAAAAGAAGATGAGAAATAATAAAAGCAGGAACACTGGATTCAAAATTTTCCCAATTAAATCAGTAATCTTTGCTTCGGTAGCAGAAAGGAAAAATACGATACCAAAGAAAATAGCGGAGAAGATAAGTAAACCAACTTTTTGCATATTGCCTGGTAAAAGTGGGGCAATACCGATAGTATAAGGAACTGTTGCAGTTCTAGGCGTAGCAAACAAAGGCCCTAAGGTTGCATGGATTAAAACTAGAAAGATCAACGCATATTTTTTACCGATTGGCTTTGCTAGCTCAAAAATCCCGTGTGAGTGAGTAATACTGATCGCAATCAGTGCCATTAGTGGCAATAAACCACTGGAAATTAAGAAGCCACTACTCGCAGCCAGCCAGTTTTTACCAGCTAATTGACCCAAGTGAACAGGAAAGATTAAGTTTCCGGCTCCAAAGAGCATACCGAAAATTAAAGAAGCAATAATTATAGTTTTACGAAAAGAATTAGTTTTATTCATTTTCTCTATCCTTTCTGTATTACCACCATGAAAAAAGGCGCCCCTCAAGCAAGTTGCTTAAAGGACGCCTTTTGCGTGTTACCACCTTTGTTTACATTGTTATCGCTAACAATGCCTTACGCGTACATGAAAAAATCAGATACGTTGGTGCAGTAACGGGCACTCCCGGCTAAAACTTCCCATTGGGTTGCCTTAGTCACTCATAGATTACTTTCAATTGTCTTAATTCATACCTGCTTTCACTATCTCAGGCTCGCTGACTAAACTGACGACAATCTACTCTTCTATTCATAGTGTGTAAAAAATCTTGTTGATAAGTAATATACAGGATAGTTTTCTTTTCGTCAACAAATTTTTTATTTAAACAGATCATTAAAGGCTTCACTCATAGTAGGGTGAGTGTAGATTTGATCACGGAGTACGCTAGCTGGGATTTTTGTTTTGATTGCCATAGAAATTTGATTAATCAGTTCATAGGATTCAATGCCGTATAATGTGGCACCAAGAATTTGATCGGTATCAGGATCGACTAGGGCTTTAAAAAGACCACGAGTATCTTTAGCTACGCGAGCCTTTGGAATAGCTTTGACAGGAAGCTTCTTAAGAAGATAGTTAATACCTTGAGCTTGGGCTTGTTTTTCATTTAAACCTACTTGGGAAAGGGCCGGAGTGATAAAGACGCTGTAAGGAATATTGATTCGGTCGCTGACGACGCGCTTGCCGCTGCCAAAAAGTTGATCTTTGATGATGCGGTAATCATCTAGAGAAATGTAAGTAAATTGTGGGCCGCCTTTGACATCGCCGATAGCCCAGACATTTGGCACGCTAGTTAGCAAGTGATCGTCAACTTTTATTGCACCTCTGTCGGTGAGTTGGATGTCGGTATTTTCCAAACCAAGATTTTCGGTATTCGGTTTTCTACCAGTTGCAGCCAAAATTCGGTCAGCCTTGATTGAAAGCTCTTGACCGTTCTTTTCGTAGAAAACGGTGTCGTCTTCAACGCGATTGATCTTTACGCCAAGTTCAAATTTGATGCCGGTATTTTCAAGATCTTGTTTGATCATTTGACTAATGTCATCGTCTTCACGTGATAAAAAATCGCTGTGAACGTCCAAGACTGTGACCTGGGTGCCGTAGTTTGCAAACATGTTGGCAAATTCAAGACCTATGTAACCACTACCGATAATAGTGAGTGTCTTAGGCATTTTAGTTTGATCCATTGCTTCAGTAGAATTGATTACCTTAGTGCTGTCAGCCAGACCTGGAATTGGAGCATAGTTAGGCAGGGCACCAGTGTTAATGAAAATGCGCTTGCCACGGTAATGGTCTTTAGTACCGTCTTGCTTAGTGACTTCTATTTCATGATTATTTAAAAATTTAGCAGTACCGTCTAAAACTGTGACTGTCTTTTCATCGGCAAGCATGTGATAATTGGCATTTCTTAGAAAAGCGGTCATATCATTTTTACCATTGATGGCATCAGTGAATTCTACACCATTAGCAGCTTCAATGATTAACCGTTTGGATGGCAAGCAGGCGATGTTAATGCAGGTACCACCATACATTTGATTCGATTTTTCGATTACTAAGACTTCCTCGCCCTTAGTGGCTAAGAACTTTGCTAGGGTTTTACCACCTTTGCCGAAGCCAATGATAATGTTTTTGATTTCTTTAGTTTCCATATTAATAGTCCTCTTACAAAAAGTAATGATGAATGTACAATATTTATTTTAAAGAAAATATATAATTTGTCATCTTTTTTGCTTTATGAGTGTTGAGTTGTGAAAAAATAACAGAGTTATAGACAATTGGAGGATGTCATTATGAGGGATATAATAAATGAGAAAACATCAGTTAAGAATAAAAATTATCCGTTGGTTTAATTACAGTTTTCCTAGGATCGATTTTCTTCTTAAGTTCTGGACAACCAGCACACACAGCTGAAGTAAGCGCTAACTCTAATGCTAATGGAGAAGCAACTTCAAATAAAGATGCCAAGGCACATGTAACTGATTCTTTGATTGCATTAAATGGCCCTAAGGGCCCGGAAGGAGTCGAGAAGCTAGGATAACAAATTGATGGTGTTCATCAACAAACTGTTAAAGATGAATTACCAACTTTGAGCTTAAATGATTTAACTCCTGATCAATTGGGAAAGTTGCAATCAGCAGTAGGTAGTTTGGATCCTAATGAATCACTTGAGGATCAAGGAATTACCTTGACATGGAAAACTAAACCAGATGTTGATGCTGTGGGGGACAAGCCATGGTGTAGCAGAGCTTACTTACACTGATAATATTGGTGATACTCCGCAAAAAAGAAGCACTATCATCAAGATCGATGTCGATGTTCGTGAAGGACAAAAGAAGAACGCTGGTCAAGTTAGAAATCGCTTAACCTATATTGATGCAGATAGTAATCAGATTGTTGAATCTTGATTGGGTTGGTAATAAGAATACTGACAATGAAAAATTTAACGATATGCAATATGTGTTGGATCAGGCTGTTGAAGGATTAGGTTATGGAATGGTTGAAATTAATTCGGATATTTACAATTTGGCACAGTTTGGTAATGAAGACCAAACTATAAATCGTTTTGTTAAGAAAATTTCTGATAAGCCATTAACTTGGTCACAAGCAAATGAAGAAGCTTCAAATAACAAATTAAACTATGATACTTCTACTTTCCTTGATGCTGACGGCTATACTATGTTGGATGCTAATGATTCGGCTACATTGATTGCTAATGTTGGTACTTTACCAGATGGGACCGAGATTACGTGGAAGACGGCTCCTAAATTTGATAATGATGGTATTTTAACTAATACCCCCGTTATTTCAGTGAAGGAGCCAGATAAGGCGGAATTGGAAAACTGATGAGGACAAAGCTCAATTGCACACACCAAGCTATGATTATACTTTGGAGTGGAAAAATGAGCCTCTCGTCGATAAGATAGATGAAAATGGTAATCATATCACCAAGTTCGTGTTCCTGTAAGTCTGGCTAAAGATGCTAGTCAGTTAAATCCAGCTCAATTCTCAGGTGATCAAGATAAATTAGTTGATGCAATTGCACAACAAGTTGCTGATGAGCAGAACCGAGGACCAACGATTCAAGCATTCAGAGAAGAAGCACCAAGTCCAGAATTAATTGCTAAGGTTAGAGAATGTATTCTTGATCCTGAACATGAACGCTGGAGTTGGACATTGGAACCTGATTTGAAGAAATCAGGTTATACAATTAGCTTTGCTAAATTCACACCACTTCCAACTGATGATCCTAATATTACTAATGCATTAAGTGCTTTAGTAAGTTCAATGGGTATAAGGATGAATGTTGAGCCACAAATCGTTAATGCTGGTGAGAAAAATATAACTCGTTGTTACTGATCCTAATGGTAATGAAACGAGAACTGATCAGGTAGTTCACTTTACTTCTACTGGTAAACGTACTCTATTGGGTGGTCAAGTTGAAGACATCCATTGGGATGCAGGTACCAACAACGGTCAATGTGATAAATTCGTGGCTCCAGCAATTGAAGGTTACACTGCAGTTAACTCACCAGTTGCAGCAGAAAAAGTAACGATAGATACTAAAGATACAGCGGTTCATCTTACCTATAAGAAGAATGGCAATCCAACTAACCCAGGCGATGGTGGTCAAAAGACAACTCCAACAAGTCAACCTACTACTCCTACTACACCACAAGTTAAACCAGAAACTACTCCAACTGAGAATACACCAGTAACGCCAAAACCAACTGTTAATGCTCCTGTTCCTCATGGGGAAAAGTCTGTAACTCCAAGCAAGCATAATAATACTGTCGCCCCTCACGGCCAAAATGGTCCAGTAAACAAAGTAGCTGCACCTCATGGTGAAATGGGCCCAGTTGTTAAACATGCTGTTTCTTATAAAGGTACTGTTGTACCAGAGGCTCAAGTAGTTCCTAATAAGAAGGATTCGAACACTGCTCATCAGTTGTTCCAGCAGGGTAATTTGGATGACGCACAAATTACAGGAACTACGGCTCAAGGAATGCAGAACGATAAGAACTTAAAGCATTTGCATCGAGCAGGAGTTTATTATTTACAACTTAATATGCGAAAGAATCGCGTTTTCTCTAATGCTAAAATGCGTCACGCACTAAATTTAGTATTAGATAAAAAGCAACTTGCACGTAAAGTTTTGGCAGATGGTTCTACGCCAGCCGATACTTTTGTAGCACCAACGCTAGCCAAGGATCAAAGTACTGGTGTCGACTTTGCTAAGGAAATGAAGCCAGAAGAGACGCACAACGTAGCTAAAGCACAAAAATTATGGAATGAAGGATTAAAAGAAGAGGGTAGAAAAAAGGCAGACTTAACTTATTACACGTATGATCAGACGATTAATAAAAATATTGCCCAATTCGTTCAATCACAGGTTGAAACTAAGTTAAAGAATGCCAAAGTCGAAATTCATGCGGTTCCTGCGAAAAACGTTCAGGATAATGTCATGCGTGGTAATTTTGATATGTATCTAAGCTTGTGGTTAGCTGACTATACAGATCCAATGAGTGATATGGATGTTTTACAATCAAATAATTATTAAAATCATGGTAGATATAATAGTGCCGATTATGATAGATATGTAAAAGCAGCTAAGAGTAAAAGTGCTGAAGAAACTGATCACTATTGGGAAAATATGCGTAACGCGCAGAATCAGTTGACCAAGGATACAGCCGTAGTGCCTCTTTACAATATGACTGAGAGTCATTTGGCAAGAAAGAATTTAAGAGGAGTATTATGGCACTCGGTTGGTGAAGTTGATTATACTAGATCCTATTTTGATTAAATGAAATAAACTCCAAGGTTCAAAAAAATCTTGGAGTTATTTTGTTATGCATAATTATAATTATGTAAAGTGACGATGAAAAGAAAAATACTTGGTCATTTGACCAAGTATTATCAGAGGGGAAAGTTCGATTTTTGTTAATAGTTATTTAGACGATTGTTGTCTGTCTTTTTAACTTTAACTGGGGTAGGAGCTTTAATTAAAACGAAACTGATAGCCATGAGGCCTAAAACTATCATTGCGGATAGAAGTACTTTAAACATTACCCTCATTCCTTTCTTTTGTTTGATTTTAAAATACAGGACAAAAATTAAGAATTGTTAGGCAAAAGGTAATATATTGCTAAAGAATTCTAAGAAAAAGTTGACGTTGATCAAGTTGTGATTTTGTTTGCTCTTTTAAACTAATTAATGAAATGAGGAGGAACATCTATGGTTAAAATTCAACGCTTTTTTATCAAATATAAAAGACAGATCTTAATAACAATTACTATTTTGCTTATCTTAGCTGAAATCTTTCAGTGGGTATTCAAATTAACATTGTTATATCAAATTCTGATGGCAGTTGCCGGTGTAATTGGCGTAATTCCGATAATTTTAACTGCTATATCATCCTTGAAGGTCAAGTTAATTTCAATTGATGTCTTAGTTTCTTTAGCCGTGATTGGTGCTTTTATTATTGGTGAATTTAATGAGGCCGCAATCGTTACTTGGCTCTTTATGCTGGGCGAAGTTCTGGAAGATTTTACGCTTAAAAAGACAAGATCCGCAGTTTCTGATTTGGTTAGTATGGCTCCACAAACAGCATTAGTAGTGCAAGAGGATGGGTCTACCGAAGAAGAGGATGTTGATTTTATCGATTCTGGCGATCAAGTAGTCGTTAAAACTGGGGACCAAGTGCCAGTAGATGGGAAGATTATTAGTGGTAGTGGCAATTTGGATGAAGCTAGTATCAATGGTGAGTCTAGATTAGTAAATAAGGGTGTCGGGGATACAGTTTATGCCGGCACTATGCTTGAAAATGGTAATTTAACGGTTGAAACTACGGCGGCTGGTGAGGACACTACTTTTGGCAAAATCATTGAAGTAGTTGAAGAAGCCGAGGATTCTAAGTCTCATACAGAAAAGCTGATTAATCGTTTTGCCAAGTATTATACGCCATTGATTTTAATCATAGCTCTTATTGTAGGTGTGATTACACGCAACTTTAAGTTAGCGATCACAATTATGGTTCTTGGTTGCCCCGGTGCATTAGTAATTGGCGTGCCTGTTTCTACAGTGGCTGGTATAGGCAATGGTGCCAAGAACGGCATTATTTTTAAGGGTTCACAAGTTATGGATGAGATGCGGAAAGTTGACGAAATTGCTTTTGATAAAACGGGCACATTAACTATTGGTCACCCAGAAGTAAGTGCTGTAAGAGTTTTAAATGGAGATAAAGCCAAGATTATTAAACTAGCTGCCGCGATTGAAAAGAAGAGCAATCATCCGTTAGCTAATACGATTGCAAAGATGGATCCCTTTGTCATTGATGCAGTGGTTGAGACTGTTAAAGGTGAGGGAGTTATTGCTACATATGAACAAGAGAAGTATTTTGTAGGCAATTTACAACTGGTTGAAGAAAATACTAAAAAAAATGCTGAATTGGAAAAAATTGCAGATGATTTAAGCAGCCAGGGCGATTCGATTGTTGTCTTTTCAAATCGAGATCAAAGTTTGCTAGCTATATTCGGGATCAAGGATCAACTTCGTCCACAAGCCAAAAAAGCTTTGCTAAAACTGAAGAAACTTGGCATTAAGAAGCTAGTTATGCTGTCTGGTGACAAGCAACAAACAGCAGAAAAAATTGCAACTGAATTACCACTTGATGAAGTTCACGGAGAGCAGTTGCCTAGCGATAAAGCTACTTTTATTAAAGCTGAGCAACAAAAAGGAAACAAGGTCGCGTTTATTGGTGATGGCATCAATGATGGACCAGCCTTAGCTAGCGCCAATGTCGCAATTGCTGTTGGTAATGGTACAGATGTAGCTGTTGATGTTTCTGATATTGTTTTAGTCAAAAACGATTTAAAGCAAGTAGCTTACGCCTTTTCTTTATCCAAGAGAACGATTCTAAATATGAATGAGAATATTGCGCTTGCTTTGTTAACTGTTCTGATTTTGTTTATTGGGTTATTCGTGGGCTATATCGAGATGGCTAGTGGGATGCTAGTTCATGAATTGAGTATTTTAGTAGTCATTTTAAATGGTATGAGATTATTGAAAAATCGCTAATAACTTGATGATCATCAAGTTTTGAATCTGAATTAGGCTTTACCATAAACACGAGAAAGGAAGTTCAAGTTATGAAGAAAGTAATGATGAAGTTAGATGGCATGACTTGCCCATCTTGTTTAACTAAAATTGAAAAGGCTGTAGAGGAAACTCCTGGAACAGACAATATTAAGGTTTTATTTAACGCTGGAAAATTAAAGTTCGTGATGGATCCGACTAAAACTAATTCAGATGAAATTAAAAGCGCCATTGAAAAGATGGGTTACGAAGTTAAAGGTGTTAAGGAAAAGGATATTTAAAAATGAACGCAGAAGAAAAGTATCAAGCAGAGTTAAAACAGAGTGATATTGATCATCATACTCCGACTGCAGGCGCAATGATGGGCCATATTATTGCTAATTTGGCTATTCATTCATTAAAAATTAATCAAGCTAGTTTGTTTGCTAGGGGTGCAGCTAGTTTGTTTTTAAGCGAAAATGCTAAGAAATGGTTAGATTTTGAAAAAGAAGAATTCGAGCAGTTGAATCACTTGTTAGTTAATAACGGTGAAAGCATCCCTACAACTACTGACCAATTTAAGGAATTCACCATGTTAGAAGAAAATGGTGCAGATAAATACAATTATGGGGATGCACAACTCTTTGCCTTAGTTAAAGACTTTGATACACAAACTTTATTTATTACTAAGGCAATTGCTTTAGCTGAAAAAGAAGATTGGCCAGAGCTTGCTCAAAACTTAACCAATTTATTAGCTTGGATTAAGGAGCAAATTCGTCTTACGCAAAACTTCTTAGGCCATGATTTGCGTGAAGGACTATATAATGAAGAAGACGAAGACGAAGACGATGATGATGACGATTTTTAGTTAAAAGGTGAAGAAAATGGCAGATTTATGTGTACGTTTGGTTCCATTATTTAATACTTTAAATGAGGCAGATCAGTTAGAGATAGAAAAGCTGGTAAGAAAGAAGAACTATCAAAAAGGTGAACTAGTAATGGATCCGACCGGCAATAATCTAGTCATTGTCGCATATGGGAGTGCCAAGCTTTATAGCTTAGATAAAAATGGTCATGAAAATATTACGCAGATTCTTCATACAGGTGATTATGCTGGTGAAGACTGGCTACTTGGTAAAAATGATGGCTCTATTTATGTCGAAGCAACGGGAAATAGTAAGATTTGTCTATTGAACAGGCAAGACTTTTTAAATCTGTTAAAAAAGCAGCCTATGCTAAGCATTAAGTTGCTTGAGCAAAGTATGACTAAGATGCAAACAATGCAAAGGCAAATAGATCTGTTGTCTTTGCCTAAAATTGAAGATCGCTTATCTGAGTATTTACAAGAATATGCGGTAAAAGTTGGTAAAAAGACGTTTAATTTGCCGTTAAAGATGAAGGATCTAGCATTATATTTAGGAACTACGCCGGAAACTTTGTCACGTAAGTTTGCCTTGCTGGAGAAACAAGGCGTGTTAACGAGAAAACTACGCAAAATTATTTTGAATTAATAAAAAAGCAGAGCAAAGCTCTGCTTTTTACATTGATAAAATTATGTTAAGTTCTACTTGCCGATGAAGCTTTCTGGGATGCACCCTGGTTGATCATTTGAATAGAAATATCTTTCTTACCAAGAGGGTAGAAAATGCTGGCACATAGAGTCAACTTGTCCTTCATACCTTCACCAACAACCATCGTGATGGCATAGTCGTCAATCCATTGCATCTGATCAGGATTTAAACTGGTTTGAATTTCGTTACAAATGACATCGATCAATTGATCGCTTAAGGCATCTTTTTTAAAGATAACGGTCAAATCATCAATACCAGATGGCATGTGTTCGTAAGAAACATGGTGACGGTTGAAAATTTCCATTAATTTTAAGGTAAAAACAGCGCCTTTATTAAGCATGTATTTTCTCAAATAAAGGGCCGCAGAGTTTTTACCACCAGCGATACCGGTAATCGTGTGCTTAGGTTTCAGGGTTAACTTCAGCATTATTCGGCGTACCAGTAACAATTAAGCTCACATCTTTTGGCTCAAGAAAGCGAGTTTTAATACCTTGATGCTGCAAAATTTTAGCTATTAAAATAGCGTTTAAACGCTCACCGTGAGCCTTAAAGGATCGGCATTAGGATAATCTAATTGTGGCAAGATTAACAGCATACGCTTGATTTCAGCTAGCTCTGATTGTGGCAAATCAAAATACTGGGCAATTAGTTCGTAGCGCTGTAAATTTTATTAACGATATCCTGATAATTATTGCTTCTCAAACTAGTGTAAGCATAGGTGATTAGTAAATCAGTCACCTTAGTATCATCACTATTTCTTTTTCCAGGTGCGGATACTACAATAACTTTGCGTTCGGGATCATTTTTGACGATGTTTAGTGCTTTATCGACACTATTTCCGGCAGCTAGAGAGGAGCCGCCAAACTTAACAACTTTCATATCTATTCCTCTAAATGAATTGCTTTAAATCTAAAATTGAACTGATAGCTGCTTCCATGTTGACTGGATCAATTACTTTTTCAACGTGTGGTTCGTGGTCAAACAAGGTGCGTACACCGATGGATAATTGACCACCCAATTCATCATGCAACTTCTTAATAGCAGCTACGCCAGTTTGAGGACAAACTCTACCTGTAATAGCCTCATAAACGGTTTCAGGGAACTTATAAGGACTAGCAGTAGACACAATCACCATTGGTGTTTGATCGTTTGTCTTGCTCTTATATTGCTGAGCAACGTATGAACCTACTGCAGTATGAGGATCAATTACGTAGCGATCATAATTGTAGACGCGGTGAATTTCTTCTTTTACTTCATCTTCAGTGGCAAAACCAGCCGCAAAAATAGTTTGTAATTTGTCTAAGACCTCTTTGTCGACTTGGTAATGACCTCTTTGCGTTAATTGATTCATTAGACTAGCAATTTTTTCATTATCTTTATCATATAAATCGAATAAAAGTCGTTCTAGATTGCTTGAAACTAAAATATCCATTGCTGGTGCGTTAGTTAAATGGAACTTACGACGCTTGTCGTATTCACCTTTGGCAAAAAAGTCAGTAAGAACGTTGTTTTCATTTGAAGCACAGATCAATTTGTTGATTGGCAAACCGAGTTTTTCTGCATAGTAACCAGCTAAAATGTCGCCGAAATTGCCTGTAGGTACGGTAAAGTTTACTTTGTCGCCCAAGTTGATTTCACGACGGCGAACCAATTGACCATAAGTGTAAAGGTAATAAGAAATTTGAGGAACAAGACGACCAATGTTCATTGAGTTAGCAGATGAGAATTGGAAACCGTTTTGGTTTAGTTTCTTTCTGAAGTTTTCATCGTTAAAAATCTTCTTTACTTCAGTTTGCGCATCGTCAAAGTTACCCTTGATCGCGATGGCTTCCAAATTGTCGCCGTGTTGACTGAGCATTTGTTTAAGTTGGACAGGGCTAACGCCGCCTTCAGGATAGAAGACGATGACGCGTGTACCTTTTTGGTTAGCAAAGCCACGCATTGAAGCAGTTCCGGTGTCACCAGAAGTAGCAGTCAAGATAATGATGTCACGATCGATTTTCTCAATTTGTACTGCACGTGTCATTAGCTGTGGTAACATCTGCAAAGCAATATCTTTAATTGAACTTCTTCTGGCATTGAAGTTGAAAAGTCACCTACATAAACTTCCTTGGTAGTCTCACCTTCTGGTTCAAGGAAAATTTGGTGACGATCCTTATCAGCAAAACGTACAACCTTGT
>NZ_CDLD01000031.1:0-40581 GCF_001006945.1 Lactobacillus sp. OTU4228 | reverse complement strand
GCCAAGAAACAGAGAAACCAAATGAAGTATCTGGTGAAGTGAAAGAGTTCCATGTAAAAATTATCGTTGTGTTTTTCAATTGGCACAATGCTGCGGTCGTCCCATTGTTCGCTATAAGCATTGATTACTGCAGATTTAATTTGATCCTTAGAAAAATCATCAAAAAATAAGCTAATGATCATTGCTGAAATTTGCTTATAAGATAACTTAGGTAAATCTTCTAGTTGAAAATTAGCTTTTGGAAAATCTACTGGTACATAAAGTCCACCATCTTGGGCCAACCCTTGGATGATTGCGGCTGGTGAAGTTAACGCATTGTCTTTTGCGCCTCGAGTACTACGATATTTCATAAAAATCTTCCTCTTCTTATTTAAGTGATGAATATATTTATTTAACATTGTAACTTGTTTTGCCCATGTGTTACAATCATAAAAATAAGAAATTCATTAAAAAATAGGGATATAGGAAAATGGCAATCAAAATCGCATTACTTGGTTTAGGAACCGTTGGTTCCGGTGTTTTAAAAATAATCAAAAAAGATTAAACAAACAAGTGGAGAAGAGATTGTTATTAAAAAAGCCCTTGTTTGTAATCTTAAGAAGCACCAAGATATGGCTAAAGAAGTCGAATTGACGACTAACTTTGATGATATTTTGCATGATGCAGAAATTAAAATTGTAGTTGAATTAATGGGCGGTTTGCATCCCGCTAAGGGATACATCTCTGATGCATTAAATGCAGGCAAGAATGTGGTTACTGCCAATAAGGACTTGATGGCTACTTTTGGTTCAGAACTTATTGCCTTGGCTGCTAAAAATAAGTGCGATTTGATGTACGATGCGAGTGTAGCAGGCGGTATTCCTATTTTGCGTACTCTTAGCACCTCTTATGCTAGTGACAATATTTCAGAAATTCAGGGAATCATCAACGGTACAACGAATTACATTTTGTCGCAAATGGGCGAAAAAGGCTTAAGCTACGATGAAGCATTGAAGAATGCCCCAAAATTAGGTTTTGTTGAGGCTGATCCAACTAACGATGTCACTGGAAAAGACGCTGCCTATAACATTGCAGGTAAGCTCTTTGTGAAAGTTGCGCCGTGTCTTTTGCCTAATAATGCGATTATGGCGCATATTAAAAATGAATTAATGCTCTGTAAATTAAGAGTCAAAGTCTTGGCACAGCGATTTTTACTGGACCAGGTGCAGGTAGTTTAGCCACTGCCAATTCCGTAATGAGTGATGTAATTGCGGAAACCAGTAACTTTGTCAAACAGACTAATGGCAAACCCTTCAGTAATTTCTCTAGAACGATGAAGTTGACCAGTTCAGAAGAGGTCAAGTATCCTTATTACTTATCTTTTGAAACTGAAGAAACTTTGCTTGATTTAAGTGAACTACTTTCGACATTAGAAATTCCAGTTAGAGAAATTAAACATGTTGATGAGAAGACAATTGTGGTAACTGAAGAAATAAGTCGCAGACAATTGCAAGACTTAGCAATTCAAGACAAATATTTGAGAGCCAGTTACAAGATCTTATAACGATTGTGAGGGGAGTTATAGATGATTATTAAGGTACCAGCTTCAACGGCAAATTTAGGGCCAGGATTTGATTCTATAGGGATGGCCGTTTCACTTTACTTAGAAGTAGAGGTCTTAAGTATTTCAGATCGTTTTCAAGTTGACCATGTAATGCCTAAGATTCCTCATGATAAAAATAATCTGATCGTGAAGACTGCGCTCACCGTTTATCCAGGATTAGAGCCACTTCATTTGCGCGTGAATAGCGATATTCCGCTTGCTCACGGCTTGGGTAGCAGTTCTAGTGCAATTGTCGCAGGAATCGAATTAGCTGATCATTTTGGCAAATTAGGCTTGTCTGATGAAGAGAAAGTCCAGATTGGTGCTCAAATTGAAGGCCATCCTGATAACATTGCTCCTACGATTTTAGGTGGTCTGGTGGTAGGAACCGAAGTAGACAATCATTTTGATGCGGTAAAAGCTCCACTTCCTCCATATAGCTTGGTAGCATATGTGCCTGATTATAATTTACCAACCAAGAAGGCGCGGGGCGTTTTACCAAAAGAATTGCTATTAAAAGAGGCCACTCATGGTTCCGCGATCGCAAATACGCTCGTAGCTAGTTTGTTTGCCCAGAACTATGAGATGGCCGGAGAATTGATGGAGAAAGACGTTTTCCATGAACCATATCGTGAAAAATTGGTACCAGAGCTTTTGAAGGTAAGAGAAGTAGCTCATCAAAAGCATGCTTTAACAACCTACCTTAGTGGTGCAGGTTCAACGATTATGACTTGGATTGAAGATAAGCACGTCAAAGGCTTTTTATCAGGACTTAATAAGCATGACTTAAAGGCTAATACGCTTGTTTTACACCCCGATGAACACGGCGTACAAATAATTGAATAAAAAGAAAAGTGACCTTGAATTTTTATTCAAGGTCACTTTTTGATTAAAGGATAATTTATTTATTGCTGCCGCAAATTTTTTACCAAAGTTAGCTGGTGCCATATGTTGGATAGCCGGATAGATAGGCCCCATGCCTGTTCCAATAATTAGAAAACCGATTACTGCTAAGTAGTATTGAGATGATGGAATAAGCACTAATAAAATTCAAATGGCTTCTGTGATTAAACCAATTCGAATGAGCTTTTTATCAGATAAGCGGTGAGAGATAAAACCAGCAATTAGTCGTCCTAACATCAAACCACCAAAAAGCAAAGAACCAAATGATGCAATGAGCTCTGAATTAATATTTCTTTTAGTACCGGCAAAATAGCTAGATGTTCATAAAAAATAAGTGGCTTCACCTGCATAGTAAGAAAAGAAGGTGAATAAAGTAAAAATCACGCCAGGTACCTTCAATGAGGACATGATGCCGACTGATTCAGAGGTTTCACTGTCTACATTAGCTTTCTCGTTAACTTTCCATAGTGGCAGAGAAATGATGCAAACGAATAAGATAAATCCTTGTAATATTGCAGTCCATAGGTAACCCGCATGCCAATTAGCTTTGAGTAAAGCAAATGCCATGATATTTGGACTTATTATGGCTCCTACACCATAGAAACAATGCAAGAAGTTCATGACCCGTGGAGAATAATTACTTGCAACGTAATAATTTAGGGCGGCATCAATTGATTCGGCACCTAGACCATAAGGCATTGCCCAAACAAGTAATTGCTAATATTGGTTGACAGAAGAAAACCCTAATAGACCACATACAGTTAAAGCGATTGAAATAATGACAATCCACTTGACGACCATTTTTTTGATTAAATGTGGACTGAATAAAGATGAAATTACAGTCATTAAAGAAATAGTCATTGAAATATAGCCGGCATAAGAGCTCGGTACATTTAAACTTGATTGCATTGCTGGCCAACCGGACCCAAGTAACGAATCAGGTAGTCCCAGACTAATAAAGGCTAAATAGATGACGGCCAATAATAAAGATCCCAATGTTGTTTCCTTTCGTAAAAAGTATCTCAATATACTTTTTATTCTAGTTTTTCTTTATTAATTATAGCATTAAGGGATAAAATCCAAGAGTCAATTGAAAGTAAAAAAGACAGCAGATTTTTTGAATTGTTGTCTTTTTAGATGTTTAATTATCAAAAGTTTCTGTGAAGCTATCGCCATCAACAAGCATTCTTTTGGCGTTTACCGCATACCAGTAAGGCATGACTTCCACGCCATCTTCTGTTTCTGGCTCGCAGTCGGCCATTTCTAAGACATTTTCGAGATCTTGTTTGTTAATTTGCGGATATAGTTTCAACAGGGCATCTTTAGTCATACCAGTTTGCTTAAAGCCACTATCCTTATAGTTTTCTTTGAAGATGTCTTTAAAGTCGTTTAAATCGTAACGCGGCTTGAAATCGTCATCGAAGTACTTGATTTCGATGTTTTCGATTTCCATGAAAGCTCCTAGTTGGTTAGCTAAATGTGGCAACTTATTGGCGATTTGCTCAATAGTGTAGCCATCTTCTGTAGTGGTTTTAGCGTTGTCATGTTGCTTGAGCCAGGCCTCTCTGACATCGTGGATGTCGTCGCGAGTATTGATAGTGTCTTTTACCTTTTGAATAAGATCGTTGTGATGCTTAACAGCTTTTTGCCATTCCAAGCGGTTGGAGTACATTTGGCGGTAACTAACAGGGAAGGGATGGTTGATCGTATTAAAAATGAAGTTAAGTTTATCGGTTGAGTATGAATCTAGTTCATTTTCTTTCCAAATTAATTCGTAATATGAGCTCATGATAGTCCTTTCTATATTTTTATTTATTCAATAGCTTTAATTATTTTTTTGTTCTTATCAATCACATTTTGAGCTTCTATAACTGATTGTTCAATCTCTTGAATATGATTATTTTGCATTTGTTTATCAGAAAAGAACTTTGGATTGTTTTTGTAGAATGATTCCAGTTTGTGATAATAATCAATTAATTTATTTTGAAAATCTATATCATTCTTGTAGAAGGTAATGAGTAATTTCCCATGATTCCAATTAGGAAAATCTTCATCTAAGCAAATAGGAAAGCTGTCCGCTTGATGCATTTCCCATAGATCACTATAGAAGTCTGTAACTTGATTTGCTTCTTTTGATAAGAAGTATCTGTCATCTTCTTGAACAAGCCAACCTTTATCAATAAATTTTTGAGTTACTTTTGGTACATTCAAATTGTAGGTAAAGATAAAATATTTAGGGATTTTAGCGGTGGTAAGTCTACCTTTTTTGATTTTGCCCCACTAAATTAATAGAAGTAATTCACGCAAACTGAAATCTGTATTTGTATCATATTTGTCGGTGTACTTAGGATAATCAAATGATCTACCAAATTGTTTATCATAATCTGGTTGGCTTTCTTGCACTTTACGGTATTTGGTCCAAACTTTCGATTGCTCATCTTCATATTTTTTCCAAGCTGCTGCATTTTTCTCATTAAAAGGTGTAGGAGGTATTGACGCATATTTATTGTCTTCTGAGCCTTGCCTTGATTTCTCATCCGAATTTTCAGAATGGAGTTGAGAAGTGCCAATTAGTAATTTAATTCTCTCAGCTAATTCGTTATTTTGTTTAGATAATTTGGTATTTATTTTTTTGTAGTCGTAAATTTTAATTAACAACCAGATAATTATTGCAATTAAAATTAGTAATATTATTGCCATTTTGATCCTCTTTATGATGATACTAGGTTGTTTTTAATTTATCCGAAATGTTAACCTTTTAAAACTATTATATCTTAAGTATAGTAGAGAAGATAAAAGTCGAGAGATAATAAAAACTCATAATGGAATTTCTTCCAATATGAGTTTTTTGTTAAATATTCAATTGTCTTACTTTTCTAGACTATCTCTTGCTCCTTGAAGCGACCGTATACCTTTTCAACTTCACTTACGCTCATGAAAGCGTATGGGTCAGCTTTTTGAACAATTTGACGAATATCATACATATCGTAGCGGTCGATAATAGTGATCAAAACCGTCTTTTCAATGTGACTGTAGGCACCTTCAGCATCGTGCAAAATGGTAATTCCACGGTGCATTCTGTTTTGAATACCATCAATGATGTGTTGGGGATGCTGAGTTACGATCATAACCTGCATCTTCTTATGCTGCGTGTAAACAGCATCGATTACACGGCCGTTAATAAAGATGGTTAAAGCAGAGTATAAAGCTCTTGTCCAGCCAAACATGAAACCAGCTGCGGCAATAATGATTAAGTTAATAAAGATATTAAACTTACCGTAGCTAATGCCAGTCTTTTGACGAATAACGATCCCTATGATGTCCAGCCCACCGGTTGAAATTCCGTTCTTAAGTGCAAAACCAGTACCAATACCGTTAATTGTCGCACCGAAGATCGCACAGACAAGAGGATCAAGATCCATATGCAATGGTTGAATGACATGCATCATGATTGATCCTAGGACAACTGACACAATCGTAAAGAACGTGAATTTATGTCCGATCTTAACCCAAGCCAAGATAAACAATGGAAAGTTTAAGACGAAGTACATGATTGAGGTGGACAGCGTGAATGGTAAGTATCGTTCACTGACAGTGTTAATTAACTGCGCAAAACCTGTGATTCCGGATGAGTACATGTGTCCTGGCGTCCAGAAGAAGTTTAACGCAACCGCCACAGCAATTGAGTAAAAGAGGGACGCTGATAACTTAGACAAGAAGTTATAGCGCCTGTTGAATTTATCTAATTGATCCATATAGCGTCAATCCTTAGTTTAAATACAAACTATATTTATTGTTTTTAGCATACTAAGTTTAACAAAAATAAGGGCAGGGACCAACCAATAAAATTATTTATCCCAATGCTTTTTAATAAAATCAGCACGGCCACCGGCTTCTTCTAATGCATATCTTTCAGGATTCTTTTTATAGAAACCTTGATGGTAGTCTTCAGCAGGGTAAAAAGGTTTGGCTTCTTCGATTTGAGTCACGATTGGCTTATCAAATCTACCGCTTTCAGCAAGTTCTTGTTTAGACTTTTCAGCGGCTTCTTTTTGTGCTTCAGAATTGTAAAAAATGACAGGACGATAATTATCGCCACGATCTTGGAATTGGCCCATTGCATCGGTAGGATCAGTTACTTGCCAATAGTAATTTAAAAGTTCTTCATAAGAAATCTTGCTTGGATCATAAGTGATTTCGACTGCTTCTGTATGACCGGTTTTACCGCTGCAAACTTCTTCGTAGGTAGGATTAGCCACATGACCACCGCTATAGCCAGAAACGACCTTTTCTACGCCATCTACGGTGTCGAAAGGTTCCACCATGCACCAAAAACAACCACCGGCAAAGATTGCTGTGTCTGAATGTTTATTCATATTATTCTCCCTTTCTAATTTAAATACCATTTAATAATCTTAATTGTTTTTAATTATATGACAAAAAAGAAAGAATCACCAAAATTTTTGATGATTCTTTTACTTAATTATTTCTTGTTAATGCACTTCTTAATAGTACTGATTGGTTTGAGCCAAGTTCCATTGTCAACGTTCCAGTTATTGCATGGGAAGCCATTCTTGTTAATGTACTTCTTAGTGGTCTTAGTCAAACCTAAGTGAAGGTGAGAGCCAGTTAATTTACCGATCTTTTGGCCAGCTTTGACGTAAATGTCGCTCTTGTTGTTAAAGCCTTTTTGATAAATTTCTACATATTTATCTGGACTGATAACCCAAATGAACCAGCCTAAGCCGCTATCGTAAGCAACTTTCTTAACTGTACCTTCATGAATAGCGTAAACAGGTGAGTAGCCAACTTCTGAGTCACCCATCGTGGAAGTATGAAGGTGGGTTAACAGAACGCATATAATCAGTCATCCCGAAAGTTTGCGCTTTGGACATTTTGTCACAAGCCTTGAATGGGTAAGTCCATTTGTATGTATTTTTTTCTGGTTCAGTAGTTGTTGTTGTAGTATTGCTGTCAACTGCAGCATCAGTTGCAACTACAGTTGATACATTTAAATTTGAACCTAATAACACTGCGCCTAATAAGTGATTAATTGTTTTTTAAATCTCATCTATATTAAATCAGGATGTACCTGAATATCTCCTTTCTTTATGTGACCAGAATTATTGTAAGCGCAGTAGTTTTACGTAACCGTTACAAAACTGTTTCTACTTACCAAAATATAGAAAAACAGGACTGAATACTTTTCAGTCCTGTTTAAAAGAAAATTTTATTACTTAGCGTAGTCATCAATACCTAAGTGTTCAAGAATCAATGCGGCAGTTTCCTCGATTGAACGGTGAGCTACATTGATTACGTAACAGCCTAACTTCTTGTATAAAGCTTGAGCTGATTCAAGTTCCTTGTTGATTGAATCCATGCTTGAGTAGCTAGTGTCTGGGTTTAAGCCGTATGAAATCATTCTTTGACGTCTGATTTCATTCAATACAGATGGATCGTTGGTTAAACCAATAATCTTCTTAGGATCAATCTCGTAAATTTCCTTTGGAATATGAGTTTCTGGAACAAGTGGTAAGTTAGCAACCTTCAAGTTCTTGTTAGCTAAGAACAATGAAAGTGGAGTCTTAGAAGTTCTAGATACACCAAGTAAAACTACGTCAGCTTCCAAGAAGCCCTTAGGGTCTTTACCATCGTCGTACATTACGGCAAATTCCATTGCGGATATTCTGTCGAAGTACTTTTGGTTCAAACTGTGTTGAGCACCGATCTTTTGATCAGGAGTCATGTGAGTAGTCTGTTGGATAGCTTCAACTACAGGTGAGAAGATGTCTACGCATTGAATATTGTGTTCACGTGCAAACTTGATAACAGGCATTTGCATTTCATCTTTTACTAAACTGTAGATGATTACAAGATTTGGATATTTTTCAATTTCTTGTAAAACTTCATCCAATTTCTTTTCATTAGTAATAAATGGGTAACGACGATAATTAATTTTAGCCTTTGGAAATTCAGCAGCAGCCGCAGTAGCGTTGCTAAATGCGGTGTCACCAGCAGCATCGGAAATAATGATAATGTTTAATTCATTTGGGTCTTTTGTATCTGCCATATTAGCACCTCTTTCTGTTCATAATTATACTATTAATGAAAGCGGATTAACAACCGAATTCTGAGGATTAACTTTTTTAAAAAATATTTGAAAATTATGTTGACCCTTAAGATTTGTTTGGTATAATTTAAGTAAATGTATGGCGTAACGCCAAGAAATGGAAGGAGGGATCACACATGGCTAAGACAATCGTTCACGAAAACGAGTCTATTGATGATGCTCTTCGTCGTTTCAAGCGTTCCGTTTCAAGAAGTGGTACCTTACAAGAATACCGCAAGCGCGAATTCTACGAAAAACCAAGTGTTCGTAGAAAATTGAAGTCAGAAGCTGCACGCAAGCGTAGACATTATTAATAATCTGAAAAGCTCACCCGGGAATGGGTGAGCTTTTTGTTTTCCAAAAATTGATTAACGCAGTACTGAAATAATTAATATTTCAGTGCTGCATTTTTTATTTGTTGCATCAATGACTATATATAGATATTTATCAGACTAATACTACTATATCTTGTAGGTAAAAGCGAATGCTTTAAAAAGTCAAGTCTTAAGTTAAAGACGAGGAAAAGAAGACCTACAAGAAGATCTTAAAGGGTGTAAATCTCACTATGCATACAGGTGAAATTCACGCCATTATGGGACCAAACGGTACAGGTAAATCAACTTTATCTGAAACAATCATGGGCAATACTAAATATCGTGTTACTGAGGGTAAGACTTTACTTAATGGAATATGCTGTTGAACTTAATCGCTTGATTAGTTTTCAAATGGAAGGAGCCATTGGCTAATGTATGAAGATAGTCTTTCATCAAAAGAAAAAGAAGTCTTTGAAGCTTTAAAAATGTGATTGATCCCGAATTGGGCGTGAGTTTGGTTGATTTATTCAGTTGAAGTTGACGATCAAAATGTTTGCCATATTGATTGGACTTTGACTACGATGGGCTGCCCTATCATTGAATTACTGCAAAACATGATTGAAAAAGCTGCACTTCAAGTTGATGGGGTAGAAAAGTGTGAAGCCAAATTAGTCTACTATCCTCAATGGACGCCTAAAATGATGAGCCAAGTTGCAAGACTTACTTTAGGTATTCATCTTTAAGGTGATATTGATAAATCTCAAGGATTTTTCCTTGAGATTTTTGTTTTTACGCACATAAATTGTCAAAATAAGACAAATGATAATTATCTAATTTCACTTAAATGATCATTAGGTAGTAAGTAAAATTTGGGTTGAGGGTTATATTGCCAAACAGTATACTGAAAATATAAGTAATGCTTTGTTAAATTACATTAATGAATATTAAAGGTGTCTGTTAGGAGAATTTCATGCAAACTGATAATGAGAAATACAACGCTACGGTAAAACCTAATACGGTATTTTTAAATGAACTTAAAGAAAAATTACCAGAGTTTTTTACTAAAGATGGGTCTTTTGATCTGGATAAGTTTAAGGATCAATTAAAAGACAAAAATATTAATGAACTAAGTGAAGGCTACCAACTAGATTTTATTGGTAAAGATTATGCTCGTCGTCAGGCTGGTGAGATGCCTAGTACGGTAATTGTTCCTGATGAAGAGCAAAATAAAGGCGAGGGAAAAAATAGTAAAAATTTATTTTTTACTGGAGATAATCTTGAGGTATTAAGACATTTGCAAGCTTCATATGCTAATAAAATTGATGTGATATATATAGATCCGCCATATAATACAGGACAAGATGATTTTGCATATCCTGATACTTTTGAATATACTGATGATCAACTTGAAGATATGTTTGGTTTGGATGATGATCAATTAGCTCGCTTAAAAAGTATTCAAGGTAAATCAAGTCACTCAGCTTGGTTAACATTTATGTATCCTCGTTTGCAATTAGCAAAACATTTATTAAAACGTAATGGAGTAATTTTCATTTCAATTGATGATAACGAAGATGCTAACTTAAAAGAAATTTGTGATGAAATATTTGGTGAAACTAACTTTTTAGCACAAGTTGTCTGGGAACGAGCTTATGCGCCAATCAATTTAAAAAAGAATTTCTCACCTAGTCATGACTATATGCTTGTTTATGGTAGAGATGCAAATGTGATTGAAACTAATGGAATTCCAAGAAATAGCGAAACTGATAATCGATATCAAAATCCAGATAATGATCCTAGAGGCCCTTGGAGTTCTAGTGATATTTCTGTTGGACCAGCAATTCGATCTAATATTTACCCTGTCACGACTCCCTCAGGGAGAGTGGTAGAGCCTCCAGCAGGAAGGAGCTGGAGGCTCTCACGAAAAGCTTTTCGTGAGAGACTCGCAGATAATCGAATTTGGTTTGGATCAGATGGAAATGGAGTCCCTCGAATAAAAAGATTCAAATCGGAATTACATAAAACAGGAATAACACCTATGACTATTTGGCATTATAAAGATGTAGGTCATAGTCAGGAAGCAACACAGAAACTCCAGGAATTGATGGGTGGTAAAAAATATTTTGCATATCCTAAGCCGGTTAAACTGATTCAGCGAGCTATCCAACTTTATTCAAATTCAAATTCAATTATTATGGATTTCTTTGCTGGCTCGGCCACTACTGCTGAAGCAGTGATGCAACAGAATGTAATAGATGGTGGTCATCGTCATTTTATTATGGTTCAATTACCAGAACCAACTTATCAAGTTGATAAAAAAACTAAAGAACCAATTTTTGACAAAAATGGCCATAAAAAACCAACCAAAGGTGGACGAATAGCTTTTGAGGATGGTTATATGACAATTGATGAAATTTCACGTGAACGTATTCGACGCGCTGCTCGAAAGATCAGAAAGGATAATGAATTAACACTGCCCGAAAACTTTGACAGTAGTTTTAAACACTATAGAGTAGTTAAACCAACTAAACAAACTCTTGAGAGTATTGAAGACTTTGATCCTAACTCAATTAACTTATTTAGCGATATGGTAAATAGTTTTTCTAGTGACAGTTTAAATATTTCTGGTGACGCGACTGGTGAACAAACTATTCTTACCACTTGGCTTGCACAAGATGGATACTCATTTGATGAAAAGATTCATGATTATCAATTTGATAATTATCATGCATATCTTGTGGAAGATCGCCTTTATCTAATTGATGAAGGATGGGGAAGCACCCAGACTAAAGAACTACTTAATAAATTAGGGAAAAACGAGTTACATCTTCAGTCAGTTGTACTCTTTGGCTATTCATTTAATATATCTGAATTACGTGAATTGGAAAGCGGCTTAAAGCAATTAGATAATAAAGTTAACTTAATCAAGAGGTATTAATACCATGAAGATTAAACTTGAAACTTTACAACATCAAACAGATGCATTAAAAGCAATTGATAAAGCATTTCCTGGTATGGATACGCTCACTAAAGATCCAAATGCCAATTTTATTTATGCTAACCCATTAATAAAATATCGTTATGAAGATAAGGCTAATATTGACATCAAAATGGAGACGGGTACTGGTAAAACCTATGTATATACGAGAATGATGTATGATCTTCATCAAAAATACGGATTATTTAAGTTTGTAATTGCCGTACCTAGTCCAAGTATTAAAGAAGGTACATGTAGTTTTATTTCTAGTGATTATGCTAAACAACACTTTAGTGAATTTTATGAAAATACTCGTATTCAATTGAATGTAATTAATGCTGGCGATTTTAAAGCAAAATCAGGTCGTCGTAATTTTCCTGCTCAATTATCAGAATTTGTAGAGGCTACTTGTCAAAATAAAAATCAAATTGAAGTATTATTGATAAATCAGGGAATGCTTCATTCAAAATCGATGAGTCGAGCTGATTACGATCAAACTTTATTGGGGGGTGAAACTTCACCAATTAAAGCAATTGCTGCTACTAGACCGGTAGTTATCATTGATGAACCTCAAAAGTTTCCACGAGGAAAGAAATTTTATAGTGATATTGAGGCAATAAAGCCGCAATTAATTGTTCGTTTTGGTGCAACTTTCCCTGAAATTACTAGTGGTAGAGGTAAAAACAAAGTTACTAAAGTTGATTACTATCGTAGCAAACCGCAGTTCAATTTGAATGCTGTTGATAGTTTTAATCAAGGATTAGTTAAGGGAATAGACATTGATTATCCAGATATGTCGGAAGAACAAGCTAATGACCTGTACAAGGTGAAGCAGGCTAAGGCTAAAGAACTAGTTCTTTCAAAAGCTGGTAAAGATTATTCTATTAATGTAGGTGAAAATTTAGCAGACATTGACTCAGGCTTTGAGGGAAATATCACTTATGCGGGTGGTACTGATCGTGAGTTATCAAATGGCCTGGCCTTATCTAAAGATATGAAGCTAATACCTGGTACTTTTACAGAAAATTATCAGGATGAAATTATTTCTCAAGCATTAGATTGTCATTTTAAAGCAGAAGAAGAGAATTTCTTACGTCCTAACTCTGGAAATAATGCGCCTAAAATAAAAACTTTATCATTATTCTTTATCGATAGTATTTCTAGTTTTCGTGGTGAAAATAATAGTAAAGGATGGCTGGCAAAGCACTTTGAAGCTATTTTAACTAAAAAATTAAGAAAATTAATTGATCATTATGAATTAGCAATTAATGATCGAGAAAAAGAATACCGTTCTTTTTTACAGGCCACTTTAAGAAGCTTAAAATCAGATCACCAAAATGTTTATGCTGGTTATTTTAGTGAAGATCGTGGCAGTTCTGATGATGATATTCAAGCAGAAGTTGATGATATTCTAAAGAATAAAGAAAAATTACTCAGTTTTAAGGATAAAGATGGTAACTGGATAACGCGTCGATTTTTGTTTTCAAAATGGACATTACGTGAAGGGTGGGATAATCCTAATGTATTTGTGATTGCTAAGCTTCGGACCTCAGGTTCTGAAATTAGTAAAATTCAGGAAGTGGGGCGCGGTTTGCGTCTACCAGTCGATGAAACTGGACACCGGTTAAGCCAAAATGAATGGCCAAGTCGTTTGTCTTTTTTAATTGGTTATGATGAACGAGACTTCGCTAAGAAGTTAGTTGGAGAGATAAATGCCGACTCACCAATTAAATTAAATCATGATGAGTTAACCGATGACATGATTAAGGCAATTATCAAGGCAAGACGAAAAGTTGATCCAAATTATAATGAAGACACTCTTCTTGATTACTTAGATGAACGTAACGTAATTACTCGTTCTAATAAATTTAAGGAAAATGTCGAAATTGATGGGCAAAAGATGTCAGGTTATGATGCTTTAATTCAACTGTTCCCAGAAATAAAGAATGAGTGTTTGGTTGCTAAAGATAGAGTTAGAGATAAATATTCTAAGGATACTACTAAAGTTAAATTACGAAAGCAGAATTGGCAGCAACTTAAGAACTTATGGTTTCAATTAGCTAAACGTCAAATGATTAAGTTTGATCCAACTATTAATAGTGTTGCCGAAACAGTAGCACATAATGTCTTTAATGACAGTGATAATAGTATTTTTGTTTTACAACAACCACAAATGATTCATCAAGAAATCTCAACTGACGAAAATGAAGCATCTGTTCAAGAAGCTCAATATGACTACAATACTGAGTATATAACCATGGGGTATGGTAAGTTTTTGAAGAGTCTGGCTCAACAAACGGATTTACCTGTCAATTTGCTAAATAATCTTATGATTAAAGCTATGAGACGCTTGAAAAATGATACTAAATATATAAATGAGAAAACCTTAGCTAATTTGGTTAAAGCTTTTAATACTCAATTTAATGAACGAATAAAAACTTCCTATAGCTATGAACCATTAGATTTTGCATCATCTACCTCAATATATGATGCCCAAAAGCAAGAATTTGTTGATTCAGTTCCTGCTAATACATTAGGTGTTTATCAATCAGACTCGACCTCTGATCAAGCATATTTATATGATCGACCACCGTTGCGCTATGATAGTGCAAATCCTGAATTAAAGATTTTAAAGAGATCATACGGTCCTAAAATTAGTGTCTTTGGGAAACTTCCAAAACAAGCTATTAAGATTCCACGTTTTGATAATGGAACTACGACACCAGATTTTATTTTTAAAATTGAAAATAATGATAAGTCAATTTACTTAGTTATTGAGACTAAGGCGGAGAATATGCGTGTGGGTGATGAAACAATTCGTATAATTCAAGAAAAGTATTTTGATCATCTTAAAGAAGCTGGTGTTTATTATCGTATGGCTACTAGTGAGCAAGAAGTACACGATTTGATTATCAAATTAGAAAATGGAGAGCTAAAACAAGATGATATCACTAATTAAATTAGCACAAGAAGGCAAGATAGAGAAAACAGGTGCTAAACCTAAGTTACCTATAAAAATTGATGGTGTTAGTTCTGAAACCTTGGATGTTTATAGAATTCCGTTAGAGTATCTTTACTACAATGATAAAAATGGTCGTATATCAACTGGTATTTCACAGTATGACGGTGAATTGCATCCAGCTAATGATCAAGTTAATCCTCAATACAATGACTTCATTGCTAAACTTATTGAACAAGATAATCCAGGTGCGTTAAAACGTACAGAAAAGTCAATTCAAGATTCTGGACAACAGGTATATGGTTATGTACTTGACGATGGTCGAATTGTTGATGGAAATAGAAGATTTACTGCTTTGCGAAATATTAATCGAACAACTGGTAGAACTGTCTACTTTGAAGCAGTTGTTTTACCGTTTTCATATAATAATTCTGCTGAACGAGTTAAAATCAAAAAATTAGAATTAGCCATTCAGATGGGTGTCGAAGAACGTCAAGGTTATGATCCAGTTGATCTAGCAGTTGATATTTATCGAACCACTGATGGTGATGATGCAATTATGACTCTAGCTGATTATGCAGCCAATTCGCATATGCGTCCGTCTGAAGTTAAGAAATACTACGATGGAGCAGTTTATATGCGAAAATTTCTTCAATTTATTGGTGCTCCAGAAAATAATTTCAATATTATTAAGGATAGTAAAGCCTGGTCACTGTTTTATGAAATGGGTAAATCATTATCTAAGAATTTTGGTGATGATCCAGAATCACAAGTACGTAAAAACGAGACTATGAATTCCTATTTTGGAGTTATTCTTTATCAAATTCATGTTGGAGTAAGTGGTAATACTGCAAGAACACACATTCGAGAATATAATAAAAATATTGTCAATAGTGTAAATAATGAAGATTTTAATGATGATATAGAAGATCAAGTAGATGATTTGTCAGAATCATTGCAAGATGCTGATATTCATACAACTTCAGATTTAATGCAGAGTTTAACGGACGAAAATGATACAGTGGAAGCTTTAGGTGAAACATTTGACACCTATATGCGAAATGCACGTAATAGTGAATCTATAGAAAAATTTATTCGAAACATTAAACAAAATGTGAACTACTATCATGATTTAAACGAAGATGACGGCTTGATTGGTAGCTTACGATACAATGAAGTAAGTGAAGATCAAATAAAGGAATTACAGAGATATATGCGCGATTTAAATCAATTAAGTAAGGAGTTATTTGAAAAGTATGGTGCTGAACTCAGATAGTCCAATAATTGTCAAAAATAAAGAGGGATTATTTCAATTAATAGATGACAAACACCATACTTTGGAAACCAAGACGGCTCAGCGTGGACTAGCAGTTTTTAAACCATATTTTAAAGATCCGGAGCAAAGGATATTTAAAGAGGATTTAACTTATGTTCAACTGTTAGAACTAATAAAAAAGTTAAATCGAAGATTAAAAAGAAAAGGGTTTCCTGAGGTTCAAACTAGTAGTAAATTTGATCAATTTGTTGAACAGCGACAATATTATATTAAAGAACAAAGTGAAGCTGGATTAACAATTAAGGATAATGACCCTCGATGGTATAAAGAATTTAAAGACTTTAAATCAATTGTTAGTCAAGAAATAACACGACCACTAAAAATTGAACAAGAAAAAGCTAGCTTTTATTTGACCGTCATGAAGCGAGCGGCTAATTTTTCAGTACCTGGTGCAGGAAAAACTGCAATGATGTATGGAGCTTTTGCTTATTTATCTAGTTCACAAGTTAATGAAGTAAATAAGCTGCTAGTAATATCTCCTTTAAATGCTTTCGCTGCATGGCGTACAGAATTTCAAAAGGTTTTTGGTTCTAAACGACAGTTACATTATTTAAATTTAAGAGATAATAAGTATAATAACAACGTTGGGGCTATTGAGCATGATTGGATCCGAGCAAATGTTATTACAATTAATTATGAGTCATTACAAAGTAAACTACATGTAATTAATGAATTGCTGGATTCTAAAACAATGATAGTGTTTGACGAAGTTCACCGAGTGAAAGCTGTTGGAGGTAGACGAGCTAAGGCTGCATTAAGCTTAAGCAAAGCACCACACTATCGCTATGTTTTAACAGGGACGCCAATTCCTAATGGATATAGAGACATTTATAATTTTTTGCATTTGATGTATCCTGATGAATATTCTTCATTCTTTGCATGGGATTTGACGACATTAAATAATATTGATTCAGAAGATGTAAACGTAAAATTAGCGCCTTTCTTTTGGCGTACGAATAAGAAAGATTTACATGTACCAAAACCAGATCCGGATATTATTAAAGAAGTTGAGCCGTCTGAGCAGCAACGGATATTAGCTGAGGCAATCTATGAAAATGAGAACGGCGCATTAGCTACTTTTGTTAGATTACTACAGGCATCAACTAACCCCAGTCTATTAAGGACGAATATTAATTATAGAGAATTAGGTCTAATTGATGCTGATTCTGGTGTATGGGATAAGCAAGAATCAACTATTGAGAAAGAAAATATTAGTAATACAGAAGCATATAAGAAATTTGATCTTTTTAGTATTAAATCGCCAAAATTTGAAATGGGTATTGATTTAGTTGACAAACTTGTTAGTCAAGGTAAAAAGGTGCTTGTATGGGGAATGTTTGTTGGTACCATGCAAAAAATCACAGAAACTCTCAATGGTATGGGGATTAAAACAACTTTGGTTTATGGGGCAACTCCTAAGCAAGACCGTGAAAAACTTATTGATAATTTCCGTACAGGGGATGTACAAGTACTGGTTTCTAATCCTAATACTTTAGGAGAATCTATTTCTTTACATCAAACCGTACATGATGCTGTGTATTTTGAATATAATTTCAATTTAACCTTTATGCTCCAGTCGAGAGATCGAATAAACAGATTAGGGTTGCCAGCGGATCAATATACACGATATTACTATTTAATGACTAAAGGTGATGTTGCTCACACGAGTTTTATCGATAATACTGTATATAGGAAATTAAAAGAAAAAGAAAAGATTATGCTAGATGCCATTGATGGTAAACTTCTTGTACCAGAATATACTGATGATTACTTGCAAGAAGTTAAAGACATTGTGCTAGGAAAATATAGATAATAGAACTTTAAACATGCTATCTCAAGGATTTTTCCTTGAGATAGCATGTTTTTACGCATATAAATTGTCAAAATAAAACAAAATATTTGCTTTTTATAGAAAAAACTTCAATATATTACGTTGAAAACTTAATAGTTATGTTTATAGTTTGCTATAATATTATTGGGTTTTAATAGAAAGAAGGAATTATAAATTGAGTTTGTCAGATAAGATCATGACTGATATGAAAACAGCCATGAAAAATCACGATAAGACAACTCTTGATACTGTCCGCATGATCAAATCTGCTTTGATGAATGAAAAGATCAAGTTGGGACATGATTTGAATGCAGACGAAGAATTAACTGTTCTTAATCGCGAAAAGAAACAAAGAGAAGAATCAATCGAAGAGTTTGCTAAAGCTAAGCGTGATGATTTAGTGGAAGAAACTAAGAAAGAATTAGCAGTAGTTGAAAAGTACTTGCCTAAACAAATGAGCAAGGACGAGTTGGAATCTGCTGTTAAGGAAACGATTGATGAAGTTGGTGCCAAAGGCAAGTCTGATTTTGGTAAGGTTATGAAAGCCTTAATGCCCAAGATCAAGGGACGTGCCGATGGTAAGGCTGCGTCTCAAGCAGTTCGTGATCAACTAAACTAAGTTTAGTAGTAACAAGAAGGAGCGGGTCTTTTTGGCTCAAACAACTTTTACACCTCAAAAAGCAGAGAATATTCAAAAATTAGTTGGAGTTAATGATGGAAATCTGAAGCTTCTTTCTGAAGGCTATGATTTGTCCGTTACCGATACTGGCAATGACATTGTTATTGCAGGGGATGATGAGGCAAACGTAAAGAAAGCCGTCGCTGTTTTAAAGGCACTTGACAGTGTCGTGAATACCGGCGTTAACGTTGGCGCGCCCGATACGGTTAGTGCGATGAAGATGGCCGACAAGGGTACCACAGAGTACTTTGCGGATCTGTATAAGAAAGTCTTGATTCGGGATGCTAAAGGTAGACCGGTCAGGGTGAAAAATATGGGTCAAAAGCGTTATGTCGAGGCCATTGATAAATCCGATGTTATCTTTGGAATAGGGCCAGCTGGGACTGGTAAGACTTTCTTGGCAGTTGTTTGTGCAATTGCTGCATTCAAAAAGGGCGAAGTTTCCAGAATAATTTTGACTAGACCAGCCGTTGAAGCTGGTGAATCACTTGGATTTTTGCCTGGCGACTTGAAGGAAAAAGTTGATCCATATTTGAGACCAATTTACGATTCTTTGTACGCTATTCTTGGTACTAATACTACTGACCGCTTAATGGAACGTGGCGTAATTGAAGTGGCTCCACTTGCTTATATGCGTGGACGTACGCTTGATGACGCGTTTGTAATTCTTGATGAAGCCCAAAACACTACTGATGCACAAATGAAGATGTTTTTGACACGTCTTGGTTTTAACTCCAAGATGGTCGTAAACGGAGATATGACTCAAGTCGATTTGCCGGGACGACAGCATAGCGGTTTAATCGATGCTAGACGAATTTTGAAGAACATCGACCAAATCAAATTCATCAACTTTTCTGCACAGGATGTTGTTCGTCACCCTGTAGTTGCCAAAATTATTACTGCTTATGAAAAAGAGGACGCTAAACACTAAAAATGGATCCAATTGATATTACCTATAATGATGAAGTTGGTTTTTTAGATGATAAAAAACGCGACTGGCAAGACTGGATTATGAAGCTTTTGCTTTTAGCTAAAAAAGAAATTGGCAAAGATAATAACTTAGAAATGAGTATTAACTTTGTTGACGAAGATCGTAGTCACGAAATTAACTTGAAGTATCGTGATAAAGATCGTCCAACAGATGTCATTTCTTTTGCAATTGAAGATGGTGAGGATTCAATTGACTTAGCTGCCTTTGAGGATGATCCTGATTTTCAAGAAGATATCGGGGATTTGTTTATGTGTCCAAGTGTCATCAAACGTCATAGCAAGGAATATGGCACTGGGTTTGACCGAGAATTTGGTTATACTGTAGTTCACGGCTTCTTGCACTTGAATGGCTATGATCATATCAAGCCTGATGAAGCTAAAGAAATGTTTGGCATTCAAGGAAAGGTGCTTGAAGACTACGGCTTACCACTATATCCAGATCAATTAGATGAAGGCAGAGGTAAATAATGGAAGAAAAAAAGTTTAAGTCTGGCTTTGTTGCCTTAGTTGGTCGACCAAATGTCGGTAAGTCAACTTTGATGAATTACTTAGTTGGCCAAAAAGTGGCGATTACTTCTAATAAGCCTCAGACCACGAGAAATCGTATCTCAGGCATTTATACTTCCGATGATATGCAAATCATCTTTGTAGATACACAGGTATCTTTAAGCCTCATTCAAAACTTGACGACTATATGGATAAAGCTAGTCTTTCTAGTTTAAATGATGTAGATTTAGTTTTATTCATGGTAGAACCTGAGAAAATTGGTAAAGGTGATCAATACATTGCTGATTTGCTTAAGGAAGTAAAAGTTCCCGTATTTTTAGTAATCAATAAGGTTGATCAAATTCACCCTAACAAGTTGTTGCCAATTATGGATTCATACCATAAGCTAGAGGGCTTTAAAGAAATACTACCGATTTCTGCTACTCAAGGCATTGGTATTGAAGACTTATTAGCTACGCTTAACAAGTACTTGCCAGAAGGACCACAATATTATAGTGCTGACCAGATCACAGATCGGCCTGAATATTTTGTCGTCGCTGAACTTATTCGTGAACAGATCTTACGACTTACTTCACAAGAAGTACCGCACGCTACCGCGGTTGCCGTTGATCAAATGAATAAGCATCAAAATGGCAAGTTGGTGATTGAAGCAACCATTTATGTTGAAAGAGATGGACAAAAGGGCATTATCATAGGTAAAGGTGGTAAGATGCTCAAGCAAATAGGTATTAATTCTCGTAAGGAAATCGAAGATTTGCTTGGAGAAAAAGTCAATTTGCGTCTCTGGGTTAAGGTCCAACACAACTGGCGCTCAGATCCAAGCTTCTTAAAACAAATTGGTTATGATAAGAAGGAACTTAGTTAATGGTACGCGAACTTAAAGAAGTTCAGGGTATTATTTTCAAAAGACAAAAATATAAAGAAGCAGATTTATTAGCAAAAATCATGACTAAGCAAGATGGAATAATTACCTTAATTGTGAAGGGAGCTTTGCGGCCAAAGTCACGTTTAAGTGCTGCGACGCTGAATTTTTCAATGGGTACTTATGTCATTTATACCAGCGGACATGGTTTGAGCAATCTACGCACGTATAAAGAAGTAAAGCAATTCGATGGGTTATACCAAGACCTGACGAAGAATGCTTATGCTTCTTTTATTTTTGACTTAATTGATCATGCTTTTGTCGAATATCAGCCAATTGGCAAGTATTATGACTTGGCTCTTTTTGCCCTGAAAAAGATTAATGAAGGCGTTGATTGCGAGATGATCACGCAAATTGTGCAAATGAAAATGCTCAGTGCTTATGGCGTTGAACCTGAACTAAGACATTGTGTAATTTGCGGTAAAGAAAAAGGCATTTTCGATTATTCAATTAAACTAGGTGGGGTTATTTGCAGTGACCATTTTGGAGTAGTAAATAGTTGCATGCATTTAAAGCCAAAGGAAACTGCCGTTTTGAGAACAATCGGCCTTTTGCCTACTGATCGTCTTGGAACAATTACAATTAATGAAGAAACTAAAAAGGCTACTAGAAAAGCAATCGATCGCATCTATCGTGAGACGATTGATTTAAACTTAAAGACCAAAAAATTCTTAGATGAATTAAAACTTTTTTAGTTAGTAAATATCTGGTTTAAACCTAGTTCATGTGTTAAAATATGTACGTGTTTGGCGATGATGAGGATTAGAAAAGTACTAGTTAAGCGAGTACCGTTTGGTGTAAGGGTACCTAGGAAAAGGCCCCTCTAGTCAAAGCTCAATTAAGTGCAGGAAGAACACTTCCTGAATTAGGGTGGAACCGCGATATATTTCGTCCCTATGCAAAATTTTGCATAGGCTTTTTTTATGGCCTAGCGCAGGAGGAGAATTAAGGAAAATGGCAGATAAGAAATTAAACATTCAAAATATGATCTTTAAGCTGGAACAATTCTGGTCCTCCAAAGGTTGTATGATTATGCCTTCTTACGATGTTGAAAAAGGTGCAGGTACGATGAGTCCTTACACTTTTCTTCGTGCAGTTGGTCCTGAACCATGGGCAGCTTGTTATGTAGAGCCTTCAAGAAGACCTGCAGATGGTCGTTATGGTGAAAACCCTAACCGGTTATTCCAACATCACCAATTCCAAGTTGTTATCAAGCCAGCCCCAAAGGATATTCAACAATACTACTTGGACAGTTTGAAGGTTTTAGGCATCGATCCTTTGGAACACGATATTCGTTTCGTAGAAGACAACTGGGCTAACCCATCAATGGGTTGTGCCGGTGTTGGTTGGGAAGTATGGCTTGACGGTATGGAAGTTAGTCAATTTACATACTTCCAAGTAGTTGGTGAATTAGACGTTAAGCCAACTATGAGTGAAATCACTTACGGTGTTGAAAGACTTGCATCATACATTCAAGACGTAAACTCAGTCTTTGACCTTGAATGGGGTAACGGTGTTCTTTACCGTGATATCTTTAAGCAACCAGAATATGAACATTCTAAGTATGCCTTTGAAGAATCAGATCAAGATCAACTTCTTAAGTTCTTCGATATTTATGAAGCAACTGCTAAGCGTCTTCTTGGTCAAAACCTTGTACACCCAGCATATGACTACATTTTGAAGTGTTCACATACTTTCAACTTGCTTGATGCTCGTGGTGCTGTTTCAGTAACTGAACGTGCTGGATACTTATCAAGAATTAGAAACTTGGCTCATGAAGTAGCTGTTAAGTTTGTCGAAGAACGTGAAAAGCGTGGCTTCCCATTGCTTAAGAGCGCAGAAGACAAGAAAGCTGGGGTAGAAAATGGCTAAAGATTATTTATTTGAAATCGGTACTGAAGAAATGCCAGCCCATGTTGTACCACGCAGCGTAAAGCAATTGGCTGACAGAACTAGAAAGTTTTTGAAAGAAAACGGTCTTAAGTTTAAGGACATCAAGACTTTTGCTACACCACGTCGTTTGACTATCTTGGTTGAAGACTTAGCTGAAAAGCAAGACGATATTGATGAGGTAAAAAAAGGTCCTGCTAAGAAGATTGCTCAAGATGCTGATGGTAACTGGACTAAGGCTGCACAAGGTTTTGCTCGTGGCCAAGGTATGACTACTGATGACATCTACTTTGAAGAACTTAAGGGTACTGAATACGCTTATGTTCACGTTCAAAAAGAAGGTAAAAAGGCTACTGATATTTTGCTTGGTATGAGTGATATCATCAAGGCTATGACCTTCCCAACCAAGATGAGATGGGATTCAAACGACTTTGAATTCGTTCGTCCAATCCACTGGCTTGTATCATTATTTGGTAGTGACGTAGTTCCAGTTAAGATCTTGGATATTACTGCTGGCCGTAAGACTCAAGGTCACCGTTTCTTAGGTGATTCAGTAGTATTGGCTAATGCAGATGACTATGAAGATGCATTGAAGGATCAATACGTAATTGCTAACGCTGAAGAGCGTAAAGATATGATCGTTAACCAAATGAATGAATTGGTTAAGGAAAATCATTGGCAAGTAAAACCTGATCGTGATCTTCTTGAAGAAGTTACCTACTTAGTTGAATACCCAACTGTTTTTGCTGGTTCATTTGATGAAAAGTACTTAAACATCCCAGACGAAGTATTAATTACTTCAATGAAGGATAACCAAAGATACTTTGAAGTTTACGACGAAAATGGCAAGTTAATTAACCACTTTATCGCTGTAAGAAACGGTAACAAGGATTACTTAGATAACGTTATTTCAGGTAACGAAAAGGTATTGGTAGCTCGTTTGGACGATGCTCAATTCTTCTACGATGAAGACCGTAAATACCCACTTAGCCACTTTGTTGATCGTCTTAAGAATGTTTCATTCCACGACAAGATTGGTTCAATGGCTGAAAAGATGCAACGTGTACGCATGATTGGTGATTATCTTGCTAAGCGTTGGGACTTACCAGAAGACGTAGTAAAGGACTTCGACCGTGCTAGTGAACTTTACAAGTTCGACTTAGTAACTCAAATGGTAGGGGAATTCGCTGAACTTCAAGGTGTCATGGGTATGCACTATGCTCGTCTTGCAGGTGAAGACGAAGAAGTTTCTGTAGCTATTAAGGAACACTACATGCCAGCAACTGCTGAAGGTCCACTTCCAGAAACTACTGTAGGTTCACTTTTGTCTATTGCAGATAAGATTGATACTATCGTAACCTTCTTCGGTGCAGGTATGATTCCTACTTCATCAAACGACCCATACGCACTTCGTCGTTACGCTTACGGTATTGTTAGAATTTTGCTTAACGAAAAGTGGTCACTTCCATTTAACGAAGTATTGCCAGAAATCATTAACATGCTTAATGGTGTAACCCCAGCTAAACTTCCTAAGGGTGATGCAGACCAAGAAATCGCTGACTTTATTCGTGATCGTGTAAAGCAATACTTGCAAAAGAACAACTTCAAGTACGATATCGTTGATGCTGTCCTTGCATCAAGTCAACAAGACCCAAGTCAAATTTTGGCAGCTGCTAATGTATTGCAACTTCACCACGATGATGAAGAATTTAAGCCAGTAGTTGAAAGTTTGACTAGAATTGACAACATCTTGAAGAAAGCTAAGTTCAAGGGTAATGTTGAAATCGATGAAAGCTTATTCGACGACAACAGTGAAAAAGAACTTTATGCTGGTGTTGAAAACTTGCAAAAGGTTGAAAGTTTGGCTGACCTTTACCAAGGCTTCGTTCAACTTCAACCAGTTATTGACCAATACTTCGATGCTAATATGATCATGGCTAAGGATGAAAAGGTTAAGAACAACCGTTTAGCACAATTATTTGCTGTTAGTGAATTAGCTGATCGTTTAGGTGACTTGAGTAAGTTAGTCATTAAATAATAAAAATAGATAGAAAAGGTGATTCATATGGCTGGACGGATTCCAGAAGAATTCATCAATGAGGTCCGCAGTAACGTTAATATTGTAGATATCATCAGCCAATACGTGTCACTTGAAAAGAAAGGCAAAGACTATATTGGTCTTTGCCCTTTTCATCAAGAAAAAACACCTTCTTTTACGGTTAATGAAGAAAAACAGTTCTTCAAATGTTTTGGCTGTGGTAAAGGCGGCAACGTTTTTAAATTCTTAATGTATAAGGATAATCTGACTTTCCCAGAAAGCGTAGAGCGGGTTGCAGAATTTGCTCATATCGCGATGCCACAAGGATATGGCAATAATGATGGAAGCAAGATGAATCCACTTATGCGGATGCATAAGGATGCAGCAGAATTTTATCACCGTGTATTGCTTACCACTAAAGCTGGTGAAAGAGGGATGCAGTATGCTCAAAAGCGGCAACTGGATCAAAAGGTGTTAGATCATTTTAATATTGGTTATGCTCCCAAAGAAGATAATGTTCTGATTACTTATCTGCGTGGCAAAGGCTATCAAGATGATGAGCTGCAAAAAAGTGGCTTATTTGTCGAAAGCAAAGATGGACGCTTATTTGACCGTTTTCGTGATCGACTAATGTTTCCTTTGGATAATGAAAATGGTCGAACGATTGGCTTTTCAGGGCGGAGAATCTCTGACGATAAAACTGAAGCTAAATATATGAACAGTCCTGAGACAAGTATCTTTACCAAGTCTAAAGTTCTGTTTCACTTTGCGGAAGCAAAGAAAGCAGCAAGAAGTGAGCAGCACCTTATTCTTTACGAAGGATACATGGATGTAATAGCTGCTTACAAGGCAGGCATTAGCTCAGGCATTGCTTCGATGGGTACTAGTTTGACAGATGATCAAATTTATTTGTTACGGCGGGTAACCACTAATATTATTATCAACTACGATGGAGATCCACCTGGTATTCATGCGGAAGAACGTGCCGCAAGAATGTTTAACAAGGCAGGCAATTTCAACCTAGGAATCGTTGTTTTGCCCGATAATCTGGATCCGGATGAGTATGTTAAAAAATATGGCGCCGAAAAATACCAAAATGAGGTAAATGGTGCTAAGACTCCAACTGAATTTTTCCTTGAAAGATTGGCTAAAAAGTACAATCTTAACAATGATCGAGAAAAGATTACTTATTTGGATGAAGCAGTCAAAGAGATCGCGCAAGTTAGAAACCCGGTTGAACGGGACATGTATATTGAACAGCTTGCACGCAACGCACAGGTGTCATCTGCTTCGTTAAAAGCAAATTTAGCTAGAGAATTACGTAGAAATAATCGTGCTAAAAGTCATATGCGTCAGCAGTCTAATTATTCTGCTCCGACTCCTAGCACGGATGAGATGCAGCCTTCTTTTGAATCAGCAGAGACTGCTACGATCCAACAAACAGCAGGGCAACGACACCCAAGGCAAGTTAGATTATTATACTTATTTATTCATTCACAGCAGGCACAAAAATATCTACAGGAGGGAAATTTCCATTTTCCAGATAAAGACTTTGAAGAATTAGCACAATTATGGATTAAATACAAAGAAACACACGATAATCCGCAAATTGATGGTTTCTTAGATTTTATTCCTGAGCAACTTCAAGGTATAATAGTAGATGCTGAAATGGCAAACATGCCAAAAGATTTTACAATTCAAGAGATTAATGAGTATGTCCAATCGCTTCAAAAGCGCAACATTTATTCCCGGCTGAATGAGCTTAACAATCAATTACAGGATGCAATGCGCAAACAAGATCGAGACGAATGTTTGAGACTTACTCAAAAGATTATTGAGTTGAAAAGGGTCTTAGGTTAATAAGGAGGCTTTTTAGTGGCAGAAAGAGAAACTACACAAAAACCATCTTTGGACAAGGTGGTAAAGCAAGTCGTTAAGGACGTTAAGAAGGAAAAGACAATTACTGAAAAGGACTTCACTGCTCGTCTGATTAAGCCTTATAATTTGCAAGGCAAGGCTGTTGACCAACTTGTACAAGAGTTTGAAGATAATGGTATCAGTATTGTTGATGAAAATGGCGATCCTTCAAAGTTAGCCTTAAAGAAGCAAAAGGATGTTGAAAAGGCTGAATTAAAGGATATGTCAGCACCTTCAAGCGTTCGAATGAATGACCCAGTACGGATGTATTTGAAGGAAATCGGACGTGTGCCACTTCTTACTGCAGACCAAGAAATCGCTCTTGCCAAGAGAATTGAAGCTGGCGATGAAGAAGCAAAGCAAGAATTAGCTGAAGCTAACCTTCGTTTGGTTGTTTCTATCGCTAAGCGTTATGTTGGTCGTGGTATGTCATTCCTTGACTTGATTCAAGAAGGTAACATGGGTCTGATGAAGGCCGTTGACAAGTTCGATTATCGTCTTGGCTTTAAGTTCTCTACTTATGCAACTTGGTGGATTAGACAGGCTATTACCCGTGCTATTGCCGACCAAGCACGTACTATCAGAATTCCTGTCCACATGGTTGAAACGATCAACAAGTTGATTAGAATTCAACGTCAATTGTTACAAGACTTAGGTCGTGAACCAACTCCAGAAGAAATTGGTGCTGAAATGAATATGCCAACCAATAAGGTTCGTGATATTCTTAAGATCGCTCAAGAACCAGTTTCTCTTGAAACTCCTATTGGTGAAGAGGATGATTCACACTTAGGTGACTTCATTGAGGATAAGGATGCAACTAGTCCAGAACAACATGCTTCATACGAAATGTTAAAGGAACAACTTGAACAAGTACTTGAAACTTTAACTGACCGTGAAGAAAATGTTTTACGTTTGCGTTTTGGTCTTGATGATGGCCGTACTCATACTTTGGAAGAAGTAGGTAAGGTATTTGGCGTAACTCGTGAACGTATTCGTCAGATTGAAGCTAAGGCTTTAAGAAAGCTTCGTCACCCAAGTCGTTCAAATCAATTGCGTGACTTTATGGATTAATATCTAGATCTATGAAAAAGACGTTAAGCAAGTGCTTAACGTCTTTTTTGATTTGCTTTATTGTTTGCTGACTTTTCCTTTAGCGATATCATCTTCAATGATCTTCATTGGGTTGAGCCAAGTACCATTGTCTTTCCAGTAGTAGCGACATGGTACACCATGTTTATCAATGTATTTCTTGTCTGTCTTAGTTATTCCTAAGTGGATGTGAGAACCGGTTAAGCGACCGATCTTTTGGCCTAACTTAATCTTTTGGCCCTTCTTTACGTAAATATCTGTGATGCTGAGAAAACCTTCTTGATAGATTTCTACATAGCCATCATCAGAAATCACCCAAACATATAAGCCAAGGCCTGGAGCATACTTAACTTTATGAACTGTCCCAGCATGCACAGCATAAACAGTAGAGTGTCCTACTTCGCTGAAGCCGAAGTCGTAACCATCGTGGAAGTAACTTTTAGTAGGGTAGTAACGTCTAATTACGTCAGTTTCACCGAATTTTTGGCCTGATTTAAATTTTATTTTCTTTTCGTAAAGGCGTTTAAAAGGATAACCCCAGGTAACCTTATGAACTACTTTTTTCTTCTTTTTAGGCTTTTTCTTTTTTACGACTTGAGTCTGAGGTCTATTGGCATTTAAATCAATGTGCCAAAGCGGTACCGAAGCAAAAATAATAATTGCAATTAATGCAATAAAAAGCGATACTTTGCTTTCTGTTTTTTTCATCTAAAAAAGTTCATCTCGTTTTCCATCAAGCATATGTTCACTAACATTAGGATCGAAAAATACAGGTAAATCATGATCAAAATTATAAGCTAGCTTATGTTGCTGCAGCTCTTCTTTAGTCATCCAAGTTAAAGTCCCTTCGTCTGATGCCTTGACTGTCCCCTTAAATTCATCGGCAACATAGAAAAAGACTAAATAGCGTTCATGATTTTTATCATAGAACTGCTTTACTCCAACAAGTTGGGGATGAGAAATGGTCAGTCCGGTTTCTTCTTTGATTTCTCGAACAACAGAATCATTAAAAGACTCATGTGGTTCAACGTGACCACCAGGGAAGGTAAGGCCTGGCCAAACTGGATCGTTGCGGTCCAAAACTAGAATTTTATCTCCATTTTTGATCATGCACATGTTAGTTAAAGTTACTGTCTCAGTTCTTTTCAATGCAAAAACCCACTTTCTTTGTACGATTATAGCAAAACATGACTAAAAACAACTACTAAATATGCTAAAATTTGATTAAACATACTCTTTATGGAGGATTAAATGAACTTAAGATTAAATACGCTGGCAAAAATGGTCGATCCCGACAGTAAAGTTGCCGATATTGGTACTGACCATGCTTATTTGCCAATTGAATTAGTTAGATCAGGAAAAATAAAATATGCGATTGCAAGTGATGTTGCTGAAGGACCGCTTGAAAATGCTAAAAACGATATTGCGGAAGCTGGATTAAGCGATCAAATTGAAACGCGTTTAGGCAATGGACTAGAAACTATTACTCATCAAGACCAAGTAGATACTGTAGTAATCGCTGGTATGGGTGGAAAATTGATGGTTGATATTTTGGATACGGCTTGGAGTAAAGACTTTCAATTTAAAAATTTAGTGCTTGAACCTAATATCGGTGAAGCTGGCGTGCGTAATTGGTTAATGATGCACAATTATGAAATTGTAGCAGAAAAGTTGATAGCAGAAGCCGGCCACACCTATGAATTAATTAAGGCACGTTTGACAGCTAATAAACATGATTTAACCGAAAAAGATATTTTCTTTGGTCCATTCATTGTACGTGAAAAGAACCCCGTATTTTATCAAAAATGGCAAGGGCAATTGGCTTACAATGAAAAATTGCTAAAGAATTTGAACAAGGCGCGAAATAAAGACGAAGACCGTATTAATGAGATTGAACATAATATTCAGTTGATTAAGGAGGAGCTAAGCGATGACTAAAGTCAAAGAGATTGTTGAACGTTTAAGACAAGATTTTCCAGAGGACATTGCTTCTAAAGGCGATCCTGTGGGGATGCAAATCGGTTCAATCGATGCCGATGTTACTAAGGTAATGACGACTTTGGATGTGCGTCCTCAAGTTGTCGAAGAAGCTGTAAAAAAGGGTGTTAACTTTATTGTCAGCCATCACCCTGTAATGTTTAGACCTGCACGTAATTTAGATTTTGCCAACGCACAAAATGCAATGTATGGCGAGATTATCAAAAATGGCATTACCGTTTATTCAATTCACACAAATTCTGATAAGGCACAAAATGGCTCAGCTGATTGGCAAGCTGAAGAATTAGGCTTAAAAGATGTTGAACCATTTTGCTTAGATGATGATGGCATTGCAATGGGACGAAAGGGTAAACTACCTAAGACGATGTCAGCTTATGATTTTGCTTATTATGTTAAAGACAAAATGAAGATCAAGATGGCCAGATTGATTACTGCGGATAACGACAAACAAATTTCCACTGTCGGCTTTATCTGTGGTGATGGTGGTAAATACTGGACTAAAGCTTTAGATGATAATTTGGATGCCTTTATTACAGGTGACGTTTATTATCACGTCGGTCATGATATGATTTCATCCGGTTTAACAGTAGTTGATCCTGGTCATTATACTGAAAAATTGTTTAAATATAAGGTATATGATCGTCTCAAGAAATGGAACGAAGAGAATAATTGGAATGTTGGCGTTGAGCTTTCTGAAGTTTCAACAAATCCATTTCAAGATTTATTTTAATAGAAAGAGGATAGAATAAATGGAATACCCAAACTTGTTGCCAAGATTTTTAAAATATGTAAAAGTAAATTCACGTTCAGATGAACATTCAGATCGTTTTCCTTCAACTGAAAGAGAAGAAAACTTCCAAAAGAATGTCATTATGAAAGACCTTGAAGAATTAGGTCTTAGTGACGTTCACTATAATCAAAAAGCTGGTAGCGTAATTGCTGAAATTCCTTCAAACGTTGATTACGACGTACCTGTAATGGGCTTTTTAGCACACAGTGATACAGCTGACTTCAATTCAGAAAATGTTAAGCCACAAATTCATGAAAATTATGATGGTGAAAGCAAGATTCAATTAGGCGATTCGGAATTTTATCTTGATCCAAAGGTTTTCCCACACTTGAAGAACTACAAGGGTCAAACTATCATCACTGCTTCAGGTGATACCTTGCTTGGTGGGGACGACAAATGTGGTGTTTCTGAATTAATGACTTTTGCGGAATACTTGATGAACCATCCAGAAGTAAAACACGGTAAGATTCGTTTAGCCTTCACTCCTGATGAAGAAATCGGTACTGGTGCAGAACACTTTGATGTCAAAGACTTCGGTGCAGATTTTGCCTTTACTGTTGATGGTGAAGCACCTGGTAAACTTGACTGGGGTACTTTCTCAGCAGCGCAATTTAGTCTTGATATTCAAGGGGTTAACGTTCACCCAGCTGTAGCTAAAGGTCAAATGATTAATGCTGTTCAGGTAGGAATTGATTTCCATAATCAATTGCCAGAACATGATCGTCCAGAACATACTGATGGTCGAGAAGGTTTCTTCCACTTGATGAGCTTCAACGGTACTGTTGATAATGCACACCTTGATTACATCATCCGTGACTTTGAACGTGATGGTCTTGAAGAACGTAAGAATTTGGTTAAATCAATCGTTGACAAGATGAACGCTGAATTTGGTACTGAACGCATTAAGTTGAAGATGTGGGACCAATACTACAACATGGCTGATGAATTGAAGAAGCACATGGATATTGTTGATTTGGCTAGGGATGCATATAAGGCTGAAGGTCTTGAAATCAACGAAGATCCAGTTCGTGGTGGTACAGATGGTTCACAATTGACTTACATGGGTCTTCCTTGTCCTAACATTTTTGCAGGTGAAGAAAACATGCATGGTCGCTACGAATATACTGTTCTTGAATCAATGTACAAGGCTGTTGATGTTATGATCAAAATGGCTGAATTAAATGCTGAAAGAGCAAAGCAGTGAAACAAATTTAAATAACTGCTATAAAAATATATACTTTTAAATAGCTATGATTATGCAAAACTTATGCTTATTTAAAGCATAACAAGTTATTCACTAGTATTATAATTGACAAAAAATATGCCAATATTGTTGTTAGATCAGCAATATTGGCTATTTTTTGTTTTGGATTTTAATTTTATAAAAATGTGAAACAGGATAAAAATAATACTTGAAAATTGAGTATAAAGTTAGTAGTATTATTAGTGTAATAGATAAATAATACAGTATATGTAGAAGGTGAGTTAATGGAATTTAAGGATAATATTCCTATTTATCTTCAAATTGAGCAATATTTATATCGTCAAATTGCTTTAGGTAAGATGAAGGCCGGTGAGAAGATTCCATCGGTTAGAAAGTTGGCATTGGAATTGACTGTTAATGTCAATACTGTTCAACGTGCTTTACAGGAAATGAACACACAAGGCATTCTTTATACCAAGCGTGGCGAGGGTAATTTTGTTACTGAAGATACGGAATTGCTTTCTAAAACAAAGCAATCTCTCATCAACAATGAGTTAGATGAATTTGTACAAAATATGGAAAAATTAGGTGTTAAAAAGGATAAATTAGTCTCAACACTAACAGAGTACTTGAAAGATAGTGAGAATCATAATGAGTGATTTATTAATTATTAAAGATTTAACTTACAAGAAAAATCAAAAAACAATTTTAAAAGATGTTGATCTAACTTTAACGTCAGGCAAAATCGTGGCCTTATTAGGTGAAAATGGGGCAGGTAAAACAACTTTAATGCGTATTATCGCTGGAGTGGCCAAGAATTATAAGGGACAGATTGATTTAGCTGGTGCAACTAAAGAAGCTGAAAGAAAGGCTAAATTATCTTTTACTGATGGCTTAACAGGTTTCAGTGATTCAACTAAGATTGCGCAAATTGTTCGCTTTTATGCTACAATCTTTCAAGATTTTGATGAAAATGAATTTGATGAATTACGCAAATTCATGAAGTTAGATCCTGAGATGAAACTTAGTCAATTGTCTCGTGGTATGCGTGAAAAGCTAATCATTGCTTTGACTTTTGCACGTAAGGCAGATTTATATCTGCTTGATGAACCGTTTGGCGGCATTGATGCAATGGCCCGCAAGAAGATCATCAATTCAATTATTTTGTGGAAAGACGAAAATTCTACTATTTTAGTCTCTGATCACTTTGTCAATGAGATTTCATCATTGCTTGATGAAGTAGTCATCGTTAAGGATAATACAGTTTTAGAGCATAAATCAGCAGACGATATCAGACAAAACCACAAGTCAATTGAAGAATACTACGAGAGCTTTTATGCAGATGAGGATGATGAATAATGACTAGTTTTAATACATTGTTCAACAGAATGTTTCAAGAAAAAAGCAAGTCAGTTTATTTAATTTACTTAATCCAGGCCTTTGCTAGTTTGTGCTTCACGATCATGATGATGGTCTCTGCTGGAGGTCATGCTCAAGAAATAGTAGTGGGAAGTGCACGGGAAACAATTAACCCGGTGGTAGAATTCTTATTCATGTTTGCAGTAATGATGCTAATGACATCATTTGTGGCGGATTTCGTTTATTGGATTGTTTCTTCCGTAAAAAACGAAAGAATTAACCGTAGTCAAACTTGGCGTTTAATTCCAATCAGTGATACCAAATTTTTATTAAGCAACTTTGGTACAGCTTTTCTTTCATACATTTGGCTTGGTATTTTAGAGTTTGTAACTGCTGTAGTAATGTCGCTACCTTTGCTTTTATCAAGTAAAGAAATTAAAGAAGCTCTTCAAAGAAGCAACTTTGATATTAGTGCTCAGACCTGGGACCAACTACTCGGCGGATTATTACTAGTAATCTTATTAGGCTATGCTTGGTACGCCATTGTTAGCTTGATTAATTTAAGCAGCAGAAGCATTATGGATTTTTTGCCTAATGGTTCAAGTAAAGCCTTGATGTTCTTTGTTAGATTAATCATAGTGATCATGATTGTCTGGCTTTTGGTCTATGCATCAAGTACATTATTTTCTGTGATTGGTCAATTTACGCCATTTGATTTTGGTTCTGGTGATACAGGAGTTTGGTCAGTCGTACTAGAATTTTTGGCCTTTGATGTAATTATTACTTTAATCGATATTTTCCTTTTGAATAAATTCGTTGAATCTAAACAGAACTAGGAGGCCGCTATGACAAGTACTAAAGCTTTATTTAAACAAATGTTTTTACAAAAGCGTCGGTATGCTAATCTGGTTTTGTTAATCCAAACCTTTGCCGTGGCATTTATGTTCTTAATGGGAGTCATTTTTAAAGGCAATGGCAATCCCATTAATAATGTTGCTAGCGGATTTGTTGGAAGTGACAATCTTTGGGACTTGATATTGGGTCTGGGTGTACTTACTACATTTTTTGCCGATGTTACCTTTTTAGGCCTAATGTGCTGGCAAAATGAAAAAATCAATTTAAGTCAGACTTGGCAATTGATTCCAGCATCTGGTAGTAAAATTTGGATCATTAATATTGTTTCTAGCATAGTTGAATGTGCTTATATCTTCGTTATTCAAATTGTAATAGGTTTAGTCGTAGTAACTATTGACAGTTTTAGCCATCATATCAATCCTTTCGTTGGTACAAGTTTTGGTACAAATATTTCTTTTATTGAGTCTGCCTGGTCTCTTATTGAAGAACTATTAACTCTGGTTGGATTGTGTTTAATTATCTTTGCTTTTGTTAGCTTAACCAATCTTTTGACTAGAACCATTGCTGACCAATTGCCAATGAAAAATACTACTGCAGTCAGATTAGTTGTAATGGCTATTTTGGTAATTGTTGGTGTGATTATTGCATTGCGAATCAACGATCAAGTGTTAACCATGTATACTAATCATTTATTTGCTAGAGCCCATCGAGCTATTGATGTTGATACTCTTGGAGTTTCTGCGCTTGAATACTGGATTGGCGCAATTTTGCTAGGCATTATTAATTGTCTTCTTATTCAGAAATTCGTTGAGCCTAAAATAGTTAATCGTTAGAAGGGGATGAATGAGTTGACTAGTTTTGGTAATCTTTTCAAACAAATGTGGGTACAGAAAAGTATAAATATATTTATTTGCTTTTCGTCATTAACTTGTTTACAATAGCGTTTCTTTCAATATTCGCTTGGGGAACCGGTAATTATGATTTAACTTTCTTTTATACGCCGACTCATAATTTAGGTAGTTTTTGGCGCTATAATATGGCTACTTTAACTATTTATTTTGATATTGCTTTTTGTGCAGTTACTTGCTGGCAAAACGAAAAGATCAATATGAGTCAAACTTGGCACTTAGCTGCTGTAGATGAAAGAAAGACTTATTTAGCTAATGTATTCAGTAGCTTAATTGCATGTGGTGTTTTCTTCTTATTGCAACAAGTTATAAATATTCTTCTGCTTATTCCTACTATGGGACCAAATTGTGTGGCAGAAGCATTTAGTCAATTTGGCTTATCTCCTCTTACACCAAATGTGCCAGGAATCAATGTATCTTTTGAATTCTATTGGCTATTTGTAGTATTAGTTATTTTGTTTATTTATTTCTTTGTAAGTTTTGCCAACTTTGTTTCAAGAATTGTTTCTAATGAACTCCCTGTAAAGAGCACCTTATGGATTAGACTTTTGATCATGGCGATTTTAGTAATTATTGCTGTTTATGTTTGGTTAATCGTCCTTTCTCACTTACAAAACTTGGTTGATACTAATAAAGTACTTCAGTCATATGATCCAATCTGGTTAGATGATCTTCTTTTATTGATAGTAGACTTAGTATTTGGTCTATGCGATATCTTGTTTGTTAGAAAATGGATTGAACCTAAAATTGTAAATAGATAAGAGAGCAATCATTAATTGATTGCTTTTTTTCTTGTTATAATTGTTTCGAGGTGAAAATTATGAAGGAAGAATCGCTTTTTTCCTTAGCCAATGAAAATGAGAGTACACCGCTAGCAGAGATCATTGCTAAACATACAAAGGCTCACTTTATCACCTTTAGTGCCGTGACTTCATCGATTAAAGACATTTGCCAAATCATGGAAGAAGCGGAACAGAACCGTCAATTTGGTGAAAAGATGATTTTGTCTTTATCGATGAAATCCATCGCTTTAATAAGGCACAACAAGATGCCTTTTTGTCCTTTGTCGAACGTGGAAGCATTACCTTAATTGGGGCAACGACTGAAAATCCATCATTTGAGGTTAATTCAGCGTTGCTCAGCCGTGCAAAAGTATTCGTTCTTCATTCTTTATCAACTGATGATATTATTCATTTGCTGAAAAATGCTATTAATGACCCAGCAGGATTTCCTGGATTAGATGTCCAAATATCTGATAAAAATCTGCGTATGATTACGGAATTTAGCAATGGGGATGCACGCAGCAGCCTGAATACGCTTGAAAATGCCGTTTTAAATGGTAAGAAGACAGGTAAAAGGGTAGTTGTAGACGAGAGCATTTTGCAACAGTTAATCAATACTAAGTCTCTACGCTATGATAAAAAAGGTAATGAACACTATAGCTTAATCGCGGCCTTGCACAAATCAATGCGTAATAGTGATGTTGATGCCGCAGTTTACTGGGTGAATCGCATGTTAGACGGTGGAGAAGATCCTTTATATATTGCGCGTCGATTAGTCAGATTTGCTAGTGAAAATGTGGGTCTAGCCGATATAAATAGTTTGAACGTAGCGATTAATACTTTTCAAGCTTGTAAATTTATCGGAACGCCAGAATGCGTCATTTATCTGGATTGCACACCGAAATCGAATTCAGTTTATGTTGCTCAACAAGAGGCGGAAAAGGCAATCAAGAGAACGGGCAATTTACCTGTACCGCTTCAAATTAGAAATGCACCAACTAAACTGATGAAGGACTTAAATTATGGCAAGGATTACCAATATGCTCAAGATGCACCAGATAAGTTGACTAATATGAAAACCATGTCGCCGGAATTAGAGGACAGTCAATTCTATCATCCAAGTGAGCAGGGCAATGAGATTCGTTTTAAGAAGAGAATTGTGCAAATTAAAAAGTGGCACGAAAAAAATGGATAAGAAAAAAGCTTCATTTCACACACGAAAATGGAGCTTTTTCATACATCTATAACTAATTAAGCGTTGGCAGACATGTAGTCATAAATTTGGTTAACTTCTTCAGCAGTGAATGAACCTTCACCAGTTTTCATAGCATGAACTTTTTCGACTGAAAGGTGACTAGCAAAAGCTAAATCAGTGTCATTTACATGGTGCTTAACTTGAAAATCAATAATTGCGTCTGTTAATTCTTCTTGTTGTTCATTCATAATAATTTCTCCTTACACCTCAATTTTAACTAAACTGTCTGTAAAAATAAAATTTTTAGCTAATTAAAATGTTTTCCATTGGTTGAATGGCCAGTAACGGAAGACAACTCGACCAACAAGAGCACTTCGTTTAACAAAACCAAAGTACCGTGAGTCTTTAGATACATCTCTGTGATCACCCATTACGAAGTACGAATTCTTTGGCACTCGTTCTTTTAAAGTGAAGTTATTAGTATAAAGCTCGCCGAGCTTATGAGCCTTTCTTTCAAAGCTATTGTTTAAATAAGGCTCAGGTGTCCGCTTACCATTGATATAAAGCTTATCATTTTTTGAGGTAACCATGTCACCAGGCATACCAACTACACGCTTAATATAAAGTGCACCTTTTTGATCGGGAGCCTTCAAAATTACGATATCATTTCGCTTAGGAGTGAAATGGCGTACCGCAATTAAACGATCACCATTTTCAAAAGTAGGTTGCATCGACGGGCCAGAGACAGTTTCATTAGACAGGAAAAAGCTAAAAATAAAGTAGTAAATTCCCATCAAAATTGCAAACATAATAATGATGTCGAGAACAAATCGCCCAATGCTCTCGTCATCATTTCTCTTTTTGGTATTTTCTGCCATAAAAATTCTCCTTGTATTACCTACTATTTTTATTATAACTGATTTCTAGTGCTTTGAATGTTAAAATCATTAAGTAGGTGTAAAGATATGACAGAATATATAACGAAAATTAATCAACTTGATCAAGAACTAGATAATGAAATTGTTCATCGTCAGGTTAACGAAATAAGACAAATTGATAATTATGTAAAAAAGCAAAAGCCCTTGCCTCAAGCACCAAATATGCTGGGGTTATTGCCAGATCAATTTGAAGATATTCTAGCAGATATTGGTGAAGACAAAAGAAGCAGTTTAACGGCAATTAATAATCTATTCAATAATTGTCGTCAGTACCTGTCTTTAGAATATGGCATTTGGTCTATTGCCAATCTAGAAACTGCCGGTTTAATTAAAGATAAACTTGGTATTACAAAAGCTTTAGAAATTATGGCTGGAAATGCTTTTTGGTCTAAAGCACTTGAAGAAGTTGGCATAGAAGTGATTAGTACAGATTCTTTAGAATGGGCTAAGACCTCTAAAACTGGTTCAGAACCATTTCACCAAGTGCTAGATTTAGCAGCTAGCGACGCTATTAAGAAATATCGTGATGTAGATCTAGTTTTGTGTTCGTGGTCACCAAATTTTGGTCAAAGCGATTTAAAGACAGTTAAGGCTTGGCGGACGTATAATAAATCAAGTTACTTATTGTTTATAGGAGAGCGAGACGGGGCAACAAATTCGCCCCAGTTTTGGCGAAGCGACTGGTTTAAAAAGACGCCAGAGTTAGCAGAAATAAATCGTTCGTTTAAGAGTTATGATTTTATTGATGAACAGATATTTGAAATTAGATAAATAATGAATTTTAAAAAGATTTTATTGCTTTTCATCCCGCTATTGGCATTTCTGGGTATGGGGACTATGCTCTCTAATATTGATTCAGGCCATGCGGATGAATTATTAGAAGCACACGGACTAACAAATAATACTCGCTACTTTAGAACTAATAGCAAAGAAAGTATTAGTTCATTTTTGCGTTACTTAGATAAAGATTATGCCAACCATCAATTGCAGCTGCATCTTGATAGCAATTATGAGAAAAAGCAGGTTTTAGTGTGGGCTAATCATACTGTTAAGAGTCTGCCGACAGAAGAAGGACGCTACTTTTCTCCAGATGATTTTAAGGGCAAGGTTTCTTTTGCAGTTTTAGGTCCAGCAACTGAAGTTAATTTGCTTAATGTGCAAAACAATAAATATGTTGTTTTGGGGCAAAATTACTATTCAGTAATTGGTGAATTTAAAGATTATCCTCAAGTAGAAATGGATAAATATTACCTAAGTACTGGGATTGATCAACCAACTGCCAAGGATCAATTAAGAAATTATCGGATAGTAATTGATGGTGCACCTAATGTGTTAGACAGAATTGCCAAACATTACCACGCACAGTTGCACGTGCCATCTTTTGTTAAAGAGCATCACCGTGATCGTTGGTCAGTTGTACCTTATATTTTGCTGTTGCTTGTTGCCGAGCTATTTGGTATTGGCGGCAATGTATTGCTAGCTATTTTAATTAAGCGACAAGCTAAATTAACGCATCTGCACGGAGAGTTATTGCGCAACTGGGTAATCAACCAAAGCGTACGTTTATTCATGATAGAGGGTGCTTTAGGCATCTTTACGTATATCTTTTTGAGATATCATGCTTTTTATTCTACATATAGTTCTCTTATCATTACGTTGATAGTTAGTTGGCTGATATTCATTGCCGCATTCTGTGTGACAATTTATTGCTTAGCGAGAAAGGATAGAAAAATTGTTAAACCTGCCAAAAGATTTTAAAGACAAATATCGCGATTTACTGGGGGCAGAACAAGCAGAAAAAATGTTTACTGCTATGAATGAGAGCAGTAAAAAGGCCTTTAGAGTAAATACTTTAAAAAATAAAACGCAAATTTCCTACAGTTTAGATAATCCAGTGCCCGAAATTAAGCATGCATACTACGGTGAAATTAGTGGTGAAGATCCTGAATGGGTAAGTGGTTATGTTTATTCTCAAGATCCTGCAGCCATGTTTCCTGCCGCAATTAGTACTGTTAAACCAGGTGAAAAGGTTTTGGATCTTTGTGCTGCTCCAGGAGGCAAAACCACAGCTTTAGGTGAGCAGTTAAAAAATAAGGGTCTGCTTGTTGCTAATGAGATCTCTATTTCTAGAGCCAAAATATTGCGTGAAAATGTAGAGCGCTGGGGCATTAGTAATGCCTTAGTCACAAATGAAACGCCAGAAAATTTGGCTGCAGCTTTTCCTGATTTCTTTGATGTAATCTTAGTTGATGCACCATGTAGTGGGGAAGGGATGTTTAGAAAGAACCCTGCAGCGATTGATTATTGGTCACAAGCTTATGTGTTAACTTGCGCTCAACGACAAAGAATGATTTTGGCTGAAGCGGTAAAGATGCTTAAACCAGGTGGTCGCTTGGTTTATTCAACTTGTACGTTTGCACCAGAAGAAGATGAAAAAATCGTAAATTGGCTCACCCAAGAATATGATTTTACTATTTTAGACAGTCAAATAAAGGATGAGCGCGTTAGT
>NZ_CDLD01000030.1:0-21313 GCF_001006945.1 Lactobacillus sp. OTU4228 | reverse complement strand
TTTACTATTTTAGACAGTCAAATAAAGGATGAGCGCGTTAGTGCCGGTCGTCCAGAATGGGGCAATGATAATCCTGACTTAACCAGGACTTTGCGTTTTTGGCCACAAGATGGCGTTGGTGAAGGGCAATTTGCGGCGATTTTGCAAAAGCCAGGTGAAATAGAACAGGTTGCCAAGAAAAAGCGTAAAAATAAGCGTAATGCATTGTGTTTGACCAAGAATGAACAAGAACTAGTGGGCGAGGCAATCGATAAGTTCAACTTGCCTGAAGAACTAGCTGATTGGCGTAAAAAGGCGCTGGTAAGCAATGATCATGTTTTTGTACCTGCAATTGAATTCACTGGTAAAACTAAATTACATATTTTAAACAACGGTGTAGAACTGGGTGTTTTAAAGAAAAAGCGCTTTGAGCCAGGACATCAATTGGCTGAAGTGCTAGGTCAAGTAGAACAAAAGCGCGTGATTGATTTAGCTGATGACAAAGAATATCAAGATTATCTACACGGTGAGACTATCAAAGTAAAGAGCGATCTACGTGGTTTTGTTTTGGTAAGCTATAAAAAGATGATCTTTAGTTTTGGTAAAGTTGCGGGTAATCAAGTTTTGAAGAACTTTTATCCAAAGGGATTGAGAAAATGATTAAATTAATTGCAACAGACATGGATGGTACGTGGCTTAACGACGACAAAGATTATGATCGTGGAATTTTTAAACGAGAATTTAAAGAGATGCGCAAGCGAGACATTAAGTTTGTTGTTGCAAGTGGCAATCAGTATGCTAATTTGATGACACGTTTTCCTGATGTGATTGATCAGATTTATTTTGTGGCAGAAAACGGTGCCTTGGTAGCTCAAGGAAAGCAAATTTTGCACGTTGATGCTTTAAGTGATGAGTTATATCAAACTTTGCTCAAGATTACGGATGAGTATCATTATCCAGCAATTGTTATGGGGCTAGTTAGTGCATACGTCAAAAAGAGTAATGATCCAGCTTATGTTCAAGAAATGAAGAAGTATGTTGAACACTTGGAGGTAGTTGATTCATTTGATGAAATCGATGACCGAATTTTCAAGATTAGTTTGACAGTACCGGAAGATGAGATGCCAATTGTGCTAGAGCAATTAAAACAAAAATATCCTAAAATTGGTTTTGTTTCTGGTGCGGCTGACTCGATTGATATGCAGACGAAAGGCATGAATAAAGCCGTAGGGTTAGAATATTTGAGTCAAAAATTGGGTATTAAACCAAGTGAAATGGTTGCTTTTGGTGATAGTGGCAATGACGTAGGGATGCTTAAGTATGCAGGACGCAGCTATGCCACTGCCACAGCTTTAAAAGAAGCTAAAATGGCAGCTGATCAAATTATTGGTTTAAGCAATGAAAGTACAGTGCAAAAAGAAATTTTGAGTTTACTTAATCTAAATTAAAATATTTTTGATTATGTAAAATAAAATAGCAGATGTTACGACATCTGCTGTTTTTAGTTTATATTAATTAATTATTTTTCATCGTCAAAAGGATATTTCATCCCCCATGAAGTTCTAACACTAGTCAAAATGTGAGCGATATCGTGTGACATTTGAAGTTGACCATCGTCATGGCCTTGATCAATATATCTTTGCATATCTTGTACTTCGTATTCTAAGGCCTTGTCGCTGTCACCAGCCGTAATCTTGTCATGCTTTTCTTCATGAGCACTGGCAGTGTAGGTAATATCTGCTTCAGTAGCACGTGGATAGTGATTAATTTCAACGTAGCCTTTGGTCCCTGAAACAACACCGCGCTTTGGTTGTTTAGCTCTCATGGACAAAGCCATAACTACCATTTGATCCTTAGTGTTCTTCATAATGATGCCTGATTGTTCATCTACGCCAGTTTCAAAGAATTTCACTGTAGTCAGAATGCTTTCAGGACTTTCATCTAAAAATGTTCTGGCAAAAGCAGTATTACTTCTCAAGAGTAGCTGCCTTTACTATGATTGAAGCTATCTTTCTTTTGCTGATCTCACAAGATGATGAACGAATAGAGCATATTAAAAAGCATGAGGAGATTATCTCTAATCAAAAGATTTAAAGTAACTGATCGATTTGATTTTTCAAAGGCAGATCATAATACTTTTTGATTTGAGGTAGGGATGCAAGACTGTTTTGACCATAAATAGCAATTAAGGCAGCCAGTTCGTTTTTCCAAGCAGAGATAAATTGCTCTAAGCCTGCAACACCATTTTGATTATATTCTTGTAAAAAGACATTGGAGATGCCGACGTATTGTCCACCTAGTACTAATCCTTTTAATACGTCTAAAGGATTACGTACGCCACCAGAGACAATGAAGTTGACGTCTTCTTTTTTCGCCATTAATGCGGAAACAACTGTAGAGAGACCAAGATCTTCTAAATATGATACATCCCTTGAATTACGAGCATTTTCAATTTGAGCAAAATTGGTGCCACCACTGCCAGCAATGTCGAAATATTCAATGCCGGCGTTTTTTAGAGTATGGATAGTTGCTTCATCTAAACCAAAACCAACTTCCTTAATAATAATCGGAAGATCGATTTGATCACGTAATGCCTTAATATGATCTAACCAGAAAAAGTTGCGATCACCTTCGGGCATAGCGATTTCTTGAACCGTATTAAGGTGAATTTGCAAAGCATCAGCGTTTAACTCATGAATGATTTTATTAGTAGCTTCTACAGGTGTTTCTGGATTAATATTAATTATTAAAACACCGTCAGGATCTTCATTTCTGGCTACATAAAAACTATCTAATTGATCTTCTTCTTTAGCAAGGATGCTAGCAGATCCTAATGCAAGAGCAATCTTTTCTTTTGCAGCTACATGGCCTAGGGCTTTGTTTACGACTTTAGATTCTTGAGAGCCGCCAGTCATTGCATTGATAAAAAAAGGCGCAGAGACGCGTTTTTTAAACATCTCTACACCTAGTATTTGAGTATCAACTTTGGTTTCAGGCAAAGCAGGGCGAAGTAAATGTAATTGATCAAAACTATTGTATTTTTGCTTATTAAAAAACATCTGAGCTAGTTTCAGATGTTCTTCTTTTCTTTCGGATCTAATTGACATATATATTCTCCGTTAACGAACTAAACTTATTTGGTGAACTCTAAAATTAAGGGGCAAAATGCCATTATGACGCCATTCGCTTTCAAGAGCGGCCACGTCAGTATTAGAATCGGTGATTACAATACCGCAATCGCCATTGCCTGCGCCAGAAGTCTTAGCAGCTCCACCAAAGTCTTCCGCAATTCTGATTAATTGAGTCAAACGTGGAATTTCAATGGCAATTTGGTTGATTTTAGCAAAGTGTTGCAATAATTTACGGTTAGCGCGAATTTGCTTTTTAATTAATGAAATATCGTTTGCTTCAAAACCAGCGATCATCTTTAAAACGCAGGCTCTAGAAGATGCTAAGAAGTTCTTGTATTCCATGTTCAAAGCAGCTTTGTTAGCGTTAGTTTCATCAACTAAGCGAGAAGTAGAAGCAGGCTTTTGACTCCAACCGATCATCAACTTCATATCCTTAGGTGGGTTGAGCAGTTGGATCTTTAAGCCAGGCCAAGCTTCATTAACTACTTCAGACAATGTCTTTTTATCAAGTTCATGTTTTAGCCAAGTTTTATCAAAGGTTTGGTAAGCAAGCCAACCACCATAGACACTAGCAGCGATATCTCCTGCGGAGCCATTGCCCTGAACGGAATAGTGAGAGATGGCTGAAAGCTTGTAAACAAGCTCATTACTCGTTTTTACGCCATAAAAATGCAAAATAGCCTTAACAGTGGCTACAGTAACAGCAGCGCTTGAGCCCAAACCATATTTCTTACCGTCGGCAGAATCCAAGTCTGAATTAACATGCAGATCGTATACTTTCATCTTGATATTTTGTTCAATACAATATTGTTCTGTAAAGGAAATTGCAGACAAAATATACTCAAATGGGTTATCACGATTATCAATTACCATCTTAGAACCACGACGAACCCAGTGGATAGAATCCTGTGAATACTGCTTAGAGTGAATCAATCCAGTAGAAGTTTTGCTTTTGGTGATTGAAACGCGTACGAATTGATTAACCGCTACTAAAACAGCAGGACAGTCCTGCTCTAAAACTGCATATTCTCCGGCAATATATAACTTTCCAGGTGCTTTTTCTGTTATCAAAAGAATTAAATCCTCGAATCTATCTAACTTTCTATGTACAAATTAATCCAAATAAGTAACTCCAGGGCCAAAACTTGCACTCACTATCTTAACATTATTGAATTCTGACTCAAAGTTTTCAATAATTTCTTTTATATTTCTTAATTGACAGAGCACTTTAATATTTGGACCAGCATCAATAGTATAGTAGCATTCAATACCTTTGTGGCGTAAATTTTCTATTAATTTTATAGCTTGGATGGTATCGGGTTCAAAATAAGTAAACTCTGGTTGAGCGGTTAAGTTAATTGCGTGCATCTCATTAGCGTTGAGTTCAGCTAGTTCGCCTAGGACAGTGAAATCTTCATCTTTAATAGCGCTAATCATCTTGTTTAGTTCAAGTTCATTACGTGCAAGCCATGGCTTAAAGAATGGGGAAGATTGAGCATCTTTCATGCCACGAGTTGATGAGATTTTCTTTTGTTTAGTGTTCAATTCAATCGCAAGTAGATGTAGATCTATTTTAGGGTGTTCATCTAAAGCATAAGCGTAAGAAGTCTCATCGGAATCGCCTTTTTGCCAAATGGAAAAACCACCGAAAACAGAACGACTTGCGGAACCTGAGCCAATTCTAGCCAAACGTGATAATAAGGTTTTATCCGCGTCAATATGATAATAGGCGCAAAAAGCTGCCGCCAGGGCCGCAAAAGCGGAACTAGAAGAAGCAAGACCTGCAGCTGTTGGAACGTGATTGGTAGATTTGATTACAAGATTTTCTTTATCTAAGTTAAATCTTTGTTGCAACTTCTCAATATAGTTAAAAACGCGTTGGCTGTTAGCAAGAGATTGCTTTTTATCATTTAAATAGAATTCATTTGTGTCTGTTCCTTTTTCAATGGAAGTATCGGTATAAAAAGCGTCAAGCGTCATTGATAGACTCGACATCAATGGAATTCTTAAAATGGCGTCTTTTTTGCCCCAGTACTTGATTAAGGCGATATTGGTATGTGCTCGTGCAGTTTTTGTCATTAAATTTCCTCGATCCAGCTGTTACTAATGATATCTTGACACTTAGCTGCTATTTCATTAGCGATTTCTTGATTTTTACATAATGTGATAGTGATCCCGCCTAGGCCACCACCAGAGAGTTTAAAGCCTAAAGCACCGTTAGCTAAAGCCAATTTTTGTAATTGATCAATCTTAGCAGTAGAAATATTGAAAGAATGCAAAATTTCTTGTGCTTCATTAAAGATTTTTCCTACTGTTAGACTATCTTGTTTAAGCCAAGCTTGTTTGGTTAAATCAGCTAATTCACCTAAACGCTTCATATTGTTCTTGGCTGCTTCGGATTTATCTAGTAATGATCTTACTTGGGTAACAGCCTCTTTAGTATTGCCTAATTGCCCAGTATCCATGATTAAAAGGGTAGCACCCAGTTTTGCTTTAAGCATCTTAGGACCCATTTCCTTATTGAAAAATACTAGATAGTCTGAATTGACAGTAGCAGCATCAAGACCAGAGGCTTTGCCGTGATTAATCATTTCGGCATGGTTAGTAACCGCCATGATTTCTTTTTCGGTTAAGTTTAAATTGAAAAATTGATTTAATGCTTTAGTTGTGCCAAGCGCCACGGTAGCACTGGAACCAAAACCACGTTCCATCGGAATTTCACCTGTATAAGTGATTTTTAAAGGCTGGGTATTCTTGGCTTTTTCACGCATGGCTTTAACCACATATTTAAGTCCATTGTATTTATCTGGTGCATCGAAGAAAGGACCATGATAGCGTGCGGTATCCATCCACATTTGATCAGAATCTTCAACTGTGGTTTTAATATGCAAAGCCTTAATGGGCATTGCTAAAGCATCATAGCCATAAACCACAGAGTGTTCACCAATAATAATCACTTTTCCGTGAGCTAAAAAACTATACTTCATTATTTAATCATCCTTAAAAATAGATTTAATAAAAGATAGAACCTTGTTGTGCTAGAATATTAAACAAGGAGTACGAACAAATGATCAAAATTCTAACAGGAAGACAAACCGACCCATTACAAGAAAAAATTCTGGAAGAAGCAGTGCGGAATTATCAGCAGCATCCAGAACATAAAACTTTTATCATTGTTCCTAATCATATTAAGTTTACCACAGAAGTTAGGGCAATTAATAAACTTGCAATCAGTAAAAATCAAAGTGAGACGGCAGTTAAGAATTTGCACGTCCTTTCTTTTTCTCGTCTTGCTTGGTTCTTCTTAAAAGATGCGGAACAAGGCTTGCCTACACAGCTAGATGATGCGGCAAGTGCAATGCTGCTTACGCATATCGTAGAACAAGAAAAAGATAAGCTAACCATCTTTGAAAATTCAAATACTGGTTTAATTAATCAGTTGTACAGTACTATTTTACAAATTTATGATGGCAACGTAAATTTAGAAGATATCGATGAAGATAGTTTAGATCAAGAAACTAAGAGTAAGGTTCACGATTTACGGATTATTTACGATGCTTTTATTAAAGAAATTGCAGGTAAATTTTCTACCAAAAATGAAGTTCAAGTTCAGTTGAATGAAATTTTGGCTAAGAATAAAAACCTAGGTAATACTAGTTTTTATTTCTGTGATTTTTCGCATTTTTCATTGCAAGAAACTTTAACTATTAAATTGCTGATGCGCAAGGCTAAAAATGTGGTTTTGGCTTTCAAAACAAGGTTAGGTGACATTAATCCGCAGGCCGAAGAGGGCGACTACGACTATGTAATCCAGCAGACGATCAGTCGTTTTACTTCATTTTTGCAAGAAAGAAAAATGGAGTATACGGTCAACAGCTTCCCTCTTTCACCAAAACCAACAAAACGCGAAATACTTAATAGTTTATGGACTGAAGCAATTTCAAAAACTGACGATTTAAATCAAGTACAGTTGGTAAAAGCAGATTCACGTTATGCCGAAGCATATTTTGTTGCACGTACGATTTATCAGCAGGTTGCTTTAAGCAATTACCGTTATCATGATTTTTTGATCTTGGCACCAGATTTAAAGGAATACGAGACTTACTTAACGCCAATTTTAAGGCAGAATAAAATTCCTTTCTTCAATGACTTGCAGCAAGAGATGAAGTATCACCCTTTAGTTGTTTTAATTGAAAACCTGTTTAATCTGCATGATTTAAAAGGCAATCCTTTTACTACTTCGAGTATGCTAGCAATTTTAAAAACGCATTTGCTTATTCCGTCTTGGTATAAAGAAGAAGCCGAATATATTCATGATGTCGATGAATTAGAAAATTTTGTCTTGGCTCACGGTATTAATCACGGTTTGTGGCGTAAAAAGTTTTCTGACTTTGTGAATGCGGAAGTCATTCGTCTGGATAAGATGGATGAAGAAGTTGCTAAGATTGATCGCTTGCGTAGTTATCTGGTTGATAAAGTAACTAATTTATTTGAAAAATTAGCACAAGAGAAAGATAGTCAAAAGGCATTAACGATCTTTTTTGACTTTTTAACCGAAAATGGAATTGCCGCTAGACTAGAAAAATGGCGTGATGACGCTAATGATGCTGGAGACTTGCAACAAGCACAACAGCCAGAGCAATTGTGGGATTTGTTGATTCAATTGCTTAGTGACTATTTAATGATTAATCCTGAAGAATTTAATATGGATGAATTTTTCAATATGTTGATTAATGCCTTTAAGGAGGCTAACTTCTCGCAAATTCCATCCACGCTTGATGCAGTTAACTTATCTGAAATCGGAATGGTTCAGACTAGTGGCTATAAGCAGGTCTTCATTATTGGTGCAACTAGCGGTAATTTGCCAGCTATTCAAAAGATGCCAGGCTTTTTAACCACTGAAAACTTAGCTCAATTGCAGGATAGTTTTAGTTCAGATTCATATTTGGAAGATAATCAACAATTAAATAATTTGGATCAAAACTACCAATTTGGTTTATCACTGGCCTTAGCTCAAGACCGTGTGTATGTGTCATATCCTGTCTTAAATGCATCAAATGAGACGCTAAATTCTTCTATCTATTATCAACGCTTAAGCGACTATGGTGCTCGTGAATTTGAGCAGCATGATTTGCCAGAAAAAATGCAGGATCTCTTGTCATTTATTACAAATGCAGATGCCAGTTTAGGTTATTTGGCTTATATGAACTCATTAGCTAAGTCGTCAGCGATTACTAAATTGCTTCAGCTGACTCAAAAAGTATTGCCACAGAAGACGGATTCTGTTTTAGATGCTAGTCAATTTGATAATCAACCAGAGGATATTGGTGAAGAACTAGCTACTAAGTTATATGGTGAAAATCTAAACTCATCAGTTTCTCAACTAGAAACTTTTTATAAAAATTCCTATGAATATTTCTTAACTTATGGTTTTAGATTACGACGCCGGTTTGAAAATGAATTTGATGTAATTCAAGCGGGCAATTACTTCCATGAAACCTTTGACCGTTTAGTAAAGCAACTTAATAAGCGTCACCTTGATTTGGCTGATCTCAATGGTACTGAGCTAGAAAGTATGCTTAATTCTGTGAGAGAAGTCATGAAGGATGAAGGAAAATATGCCCAGTTAATGAATGATCCGTTTAATCAGTATTTGTTCAAATGTCTGGATCATACAACCTCGAAAGTAGCTCACAATTGGCGTAAGTCACTAACTAAAACGCCACTTAGAGCTAAGTACTCTGAATTAAGTTTTGGGGTAGGAGAACGTCTTAAAGGTCTTAGTTTTGCAGTCCCTGATTTATCAGGCAATCACCATGTTGATTTACGCGGAAAAATGGACCGGGTAGATTTGGCTAACTTTGCCGACAAGGATCAAGTATTAGCACAGGTTATTGACTACAAGTCATCAGCTAAAAAGTTTGATTTAGGTATGTTTTACAATGGCATCGCCTTACAGATGGTTTCATATCTAGATGTTTTAGCTAATAATAATCAATTCTTTGCCGGAAGCGATCAATTGTCGTTATTAGGTGCATTTTATCAAACAGTTACTAGACAGTTAGAGAGACTGAACAGCGATAAGCTGATCGATAGTTCTATGAATCTTCGTCAAGCTGCAACTGATAGCAAGCCTAAATTGATGTACAACGGCATCATCAGTAACGACCCGGATATTTTAACGGAAGCTGAACCGTTACTAGAAGGAAGCACTAAGCAGGTTTCAGAGCTTTATACTGGTGTTAAAACTAAAGCTAAAGGTGGATTTAGTTTGCCTGCCAATCGTAGTTTCAGTGAAGAAGAAATTGAATTGTTGCTAGAGTATGATGAATATTTGATCAAGGAAGCATCAAGTCAGATTCTGTCCGGTAAGATTAGTTTGAATCCGTATAAATATGGTAAGTCACAAAATGCTCTAACTTATTCAGACTTCAAGGATATCTTCTTCTTTGATGCGATGCTTAGACAAAATCAATACCATGAAATCAGTAATATGAAGAAAAAAGATCTGTTAGCTAAAATCAAAGAAAGATTAGGAAGAGAGGACTAATTTTGCCACAATTTACTAAAGAGCAAGAAAAAGCGATCAATGATCGTGGACACGATATTTTAGTTTCAGCTTCGGCTGGTAGTGGTAAAACTACAGTCTTGGTTGAACGGGTTTTGAGAGAAATTTTGGCAGGAACGCAAGTAAGTGAACTGTTGGTTGTGACATTTACTAAAGCAGCTGCAGAAGAAATGAAAACGAGAATAAAGAATGCCTTGACGCAAGAAATGGCTAAGCCAGGCGTCAATCGGAGATACTTGCGAGAACAACTGAATCAAGTGGATACTGCCAATATCTCAACTATTGATGCTTTTTGTCTTGAAGTAATTCATCGTTTCTATTATTCAGTAGATTTAGATCCTAGTTTTCAGATTCTAACCGACGAAACGCAGGCAGCTTTATTAAAAGAACGTGCTTTGCGAGAAGTTGAAGGTGAATTTTTAACTAATAAGGATTCTGACTTTAGACGTTTTTATGATAATTTTGCTGGTGACCGGGATGCTGACAGTCCGCGAGATTTGTTATTAGATTTGTATAACTATGCGATGGCTAAGCCAGAATATCATGCCTGGTTAATGCAATTGCCAGAGGTGTATGAAACTGGAGCTGAGATTACTCAGTCTAATTTATGGCAAAACCAAATTAAGCCATACTTATTAGATAGTTTTAAGGGCCTAGAAAATAAAATCAATGGGCGCTTAGAAGAGACTATCTTTGAAACCAAGGAACTAAAAAAAGTCAGAGAAGACTTCAGTTTGTTTGATCAAAACTTACAGAACTTCTTGGCGGCCTTGGATGAGGATAAACCATATGATGAGCAAAGAGATTTACTGCGTTTGTGTACTTTTAATGGTAGATACCGCAAGTCGAGTAAATGGGATGAAGATCTGCTAGAGTTCTACGGTGATTTGCAAAAGTTAAAAGATGAAGCCAAAAGTCAGGTCTTTGATACCTTTACGGCATTTTTTGCCACCGATGAAAAAGAACAAGTAAAGGTAATGCAAGATGGTCAAAAGATCGTAGCTGCGATTGCGCAAGCTGAAATCGCCCTAATTGAGCGTTTTAACAAGTTAAAGCGCGATGAGGACCTGATTGATTATAGTGATATGGAGCAATTAGCCTATCGCATTCTCAGTCAGGATACGTCTAGCTCACAGATGGCTAGAGATTTTTATCAAAGTAAGTTTAAAGAAATTCTGGTTGACGAGTATCAGGATATTAATGCTCTGCAGGAAAATATTATTCAACAGGTTAGACAACCAGGGAAGAATACCTTGTTCATGGTAGGGGATGTGAAGCAGTCGATTTATGGCTTTAGACAAGCTGAACCTAGTTTGTTCTTAAGAAAGTATCATGATTTTGCTCAAGAACAAAACGAACATGAAGAACGTATTTTGCTTTCGGATAATTTTAGATCAACCGAGCCTGTAACTCGTACTGTCAATCATCTGTTTAATAGTATTTTGAGTTCTAATTTTGGTGGAATTGATTATCAAAAAGAAGGGCAATTGGTTTTTGGTGCCAAATATTATCCAAGCAATTTGCCTAAGGCTAGTGAGGTAATCATTCATAAAAAAGAAAGAGGTGGAGACGAAAACAGCGATAAGGTCGATTTTTCAGAAATCCAAATGGTTTTAGCACGAATTAAGCAGCTAAAAGAAGAGCACATGCAGGTATTCGATAGTAAAAGCGGACAAATGCGTGAGATGAAGTACAGTGATATTGCTATTTTGACTAGAAGTCATAGTGATAATCTGGAGATCATGCAGGAATTTGCCAAACAAGATATCCCCTTGTTTGTGACTGATGCCGAGAATTATTTTCAAACTTTCGAATTAACTGTCATTATGAATTATCTGAAAATTATCGATAATCCTGATCAGGACATTCCTCTGGTTACGGTTTTGCGTTCACCACTCTTTAATTTCGGTGAAAAAGACTTGGCTAAGATTAGAATTAAGAGTAAAAACAGCAGTTTTTATAGTGCCCTTACTTCATATGTTGGTGTGGGAGATCAGCTCAGCGATAAATGCAAAGACTTTTTGAATCAATTGGCATCGCTGCGTGAGTTTGCGACTACGCACAGAATTTCTGAATTAATTTGGAGTATTTATACACGAACCAATCTGTTAGAAATCATGACTGCTTTGCCTAATGGTGAGCAGCGTCGGGTCAATTTGGAAGCACTTTATGAGAGAGCTACTTCTTATGAAAGTGCTGGCTTTAAAGGATTATATCAATTCATCAACTTTATTAATCGCATGCGTCAAAGTCAAAAGGATTTAGCTCAACCGCTTTTAACTAAAGAGGCGGGAAATGCAGTAAGATTGATGACTATCCACGGTTCTAAGGGGCTGGAATTTCCAATTGTCTTTTATTTAGGGATGCATCATCAGTATCAGTTGCGCGATTTAAAGGGTAACTATGTCATTAATGCTGATGGTTTAGGTGTTACTTTAAGAGAGGAGCATTATCGAATTGACTCCTTAGTTAAGGCAATGGGTAATATTACTAAGAAAAGACAATTGCTTGAAGAAGAAGCTCGTATTCTCTATGTAGCTTTAACGCGGGCTAAGCAAAAGTTAATTATGGTTGGTGATATTCCTAGTTTTGATAAAAAGGTCAAAGACTGGTCTAACGAGTTGGATCATGAAGGTCAGTTATCATTGGCAGATAAATTAGCTGCAACAACACCATTAAGCTTTATGGGCCCCGCATTAGCTTTTGATCGTCGTGTAGCAATCAGAATTAGTGATATTACGAATTCGCTTGATCAGAGTCAGCCAATTCTCTTCGTAGATTTTTCAGATGATGATGCAATTGCAAATAATGCTGTCAATGAAGAAAAGGGAACTCGTAAAGATAGCGAGCCAGAAATTAAAACACTGACAGAAACTGCTACTAAGCTTTATCAATTTGACTATCCTTTTAAAGATGCGATTGCAACTACTGCTTACCAGGCTGTTTCTGAAATTAAAAAGGCCTTCAATGACCCAGATGAAGCAGAGCTGGAGAATTCGCATTTGCTGGCCTCAACTAACCGGTATTTGCAGCCGATCGATACGAAACCAAGTTTCCTCTATCAAACTAAGTTTACCGGGGCGGAGATCGGTACTGCTACACACTTGATTTTGCAATACTATGATTATACTGGTGACGGAAGTGATGAACAGCTTGAGCAAGAGATTCAGCATTTAATTGAACAGAAAAAATTGAATGCGGACATTGTTTCGAGTCTTAAAAAAGATCAAATTGAATGGTTTGTCCATAGTGATTTTGCTAAAGATTTTTGGCAAAGACCAGAAGATTTAAAAAGAGAAGTTGATTTCTCTAGTTTGCTGTCTGCCAGAACCTTGTTTGATGATTTTAGTGATCCAAATGCAAAAATTTTGGTTCATGGTACGATTGATGGCTATTTTATTATAAATAATGGTATTATTTTGTTTGACTACAAAACTGATCATGTAGACAAATCGCATTTAGATGAAGCAATAGAATTAATTAAAGAAAAATATACCGGACAGCTTCGTTTATATGAACGAGCATTAAATGAATTTAGTACTAAGAAAGTAATTGGAAAGTATTTAATTTTGCTTGATGCTAAACAAGCAGTAGAAGTTAAGTAAACAAGAAGGGAGGAGCAGGATGGCAAAAATATTCGCAAAAGATATCTTTGCTGTAGTGGATCTAGAAACTACAGGAACTCAACGAGAAAATGGCCATCACATTATTCAGTTTGGGTGTGCAATTATTAAAAATCTTAAAGTTGTTAAAACCTATTCTTTTATGATTAATCCCCATCGTGAAATACCTCAATCTGTTGTTAATTTAACTGGTATTAGTAATGGAGATGTACAAAAGCAAAAAGACTTTGATTTTTATGCACCTAAAATAGTCAAAATTTTGCAGAATACAGTATTTGTAGCGCATAATGTTGATTTTGACTTGCCATTTTTAAATTATGAATTAACGCAACACGGGTATGATGCGTTAACCAACAAAGCAATTGATACAGTTGAATTAGCTAAAATTGCTTTTCCAACTTTGCCATCATATAAGTTAAGCGATTTAACAGCACAATTAGAAATTAAGCATTTGAATCCACATAAGGCCGATTCAGATGCTTATGGTACAGCTATATTGCTAATTAAAATCATTAAGCAGCTTGAGACTTTGCCACAAGCAACGCTTAATACATTAAGTTCTTTAGCGCATGGCTTGATTCGTGATACGTCATGGGTGATTACCACAATCGCTGATAGTTTAAGACAAGAAAAAAGGCCGCTGCCGGCAGAGTATATGCAGATACGCAATATCATTTTGCAAAAGCAGAATGAACGTTTTGACAGTCATGGTGAAAATGGTACATTTCCGCAAAATGATAATGATAAGCGTAAGCTGTTTAAAGGAAAATTACATTTTCGTAGAGCACAAGTTGATTTAATCAATCATTTGCATCAGTTCATTAATAATCCTGAGAAAAACGCAATGTTGGTAGAAGCGCCTAACGGTACAGGGAAGACTTTTTCTTATATATTTGCTTATGCTTATCAGTTATATTCAGGAAGAAAATTGGTAATTGCGACACCAACTAAGGTTTTGCAAGAACAAGTAATGGAAAGAGAAATTCCACAGCTACTGAAGGTGACAAAGCTTGATTTGAAGGCTGAGGTTGTTAAATCAAGTAGTCGTTATCTAGACCTAGATGGTTTTGTGCAAACGATTTTTCAGGGGACGCCTAATAAGTCAACTTTGATTTTGCAGATGCAAATTTTGGTTTGGCTAACCAAAACTAAGACTGGCGATTTGGATGAGCTGAATTTAACCAATTACAATGCACCGCTATTTGCTCAGATCCAACATCCGGGGGATGCTCGTGTGGGTAGTCGATTTGCGGAAGTTGATTTTTGGAATTTGGCTCGTCGTAAGCAAGAAGAAGCCGATATTTTAGTTACCAATCATGCTTATCTGGCTAACCACTATATGGATACTATTTGGGGTCAAAATCCTTATTTGGTAATTGATGAGGCTCACCGTTTTGCGGATAATGTAATTAGTTCTCGCAATGATTCCATGCGTTTTGAATCACTTTGGGGTGTCCTGAGTCATTTACGCAATTTGCTATATTATTCAAATGACAGCGTAGAAAGCCAATTTAACGATAATGTGCAGATCAATTTCTTATTGACTAAGCTAGATCCTATGATCTTGGAGTTAATCAATTTGATTAATGAGTTGCAAAAACAACTCTATGCACAGCATGATAATGCCATCAATAAGGTTAACTTGCCTAACGGGACTCTTGAACTTAGTTTTCAGGGTAAGGGCTTATTCAATCAAGATAGTCGTTTTAAACAAATATTGCCTAAGTTTCAACAAAAACTAGAAGAGGTTAGAGAATTAACCAATCAGACTTTGTTTGAACTTTATCATGAGCAAGAAAGAATGCTGGCAAATGTTGAAGCTTTAGTTGGCGATATTACTGAGCAAATCGATCGGTTAGACTATTATTCTGAAAAAGGCTATCAATTGGCCGACTTGTTATCCGATCAAAAGAATTTAGCTCAAGATGGCTTTATTTTGATGATCACTAATCCAGAGGATCCGCTCAGTACTAACTTAGATTGGTTAATGCTTGATGCAAGCGATGTTCTTAATCAAATTTATAGTCGTTTTGATCATATTGCATTTGTCAGTGCTACATTAACTAGTGATCATAATTTTGATTATGCAATTAGTCAGTTGGCTTTGGGCAAGATGAATTTAGTTAAGTATATTGGCAAGAGTACCTTTAATATGAAGAAACATTTGGAAGCTTTTGCTGTAATTAATATGCCTAATCCAGATAGTGAAGACTATCAAAAAGACATTGCTCAAATTATGGTTAACGATTTAGCAGATAAAAATCACGTGTTGGTTTTAATGACTAATCTTGATAAGATTCATGATGTCTTTACTGAAACTTTAAATGCACCTGAGCTGAAAGACTTTGAGATTTTGGCCCAAGGTATGTCAGGTTCCAACAATCGAATTGCTAAAAGATTTGTAATTGCTAAAAAAGCAATTATTATAGGAGCTGATAGTTTTTGGGAAGGAATTGATTTCCACGATTGTGGTATTGATACCGTATTTGCGGCTCGCCTTCCATTTGAGTCTCCAGATCAGCCTGAGGTGCGCTTGAGACAGAAAAAACTAGAGGACCAGGGAGCTAACGTATTTGAAAAAGATAGTCTTCCTCGCGCGATTATTCGCTTTAGACAAGGAATGGGACGCTTGATCCGTGGCGAACATGATCATGGACAATTCGTTATCTTGGATCCAAGGATCTGGACCAAAAATTATGGGGATGCATTTTTGCAGTCGATTCCTGTAAAAGTTGAAAAAGTAACATTGAAAGAACTAAAAAAGAAGTTAAAAAATAAATAGTTATGATACAAGATGATACAAGGCAAACAATTAAATTTGTAGCATGGGTAATTGGTTTAATCATTATTGCTTTCTTTGTAAGTATTGCAATTTTTTACGCTGCAGGCTCAAAGAGCAGGGGCAATGATCAAAGAATAGCTGAATTGGCTAGAAGCAAAACGCCAATTACCAATATCTCTAAGTATTATCATTTAGACCGTGGCACAAGCAGCTACGCAATTAATGGTACAAATAAAAAAGGCAAAGGATATTATTTTATTTATTTGCCTAATTCAAAAAAGGCATACTTATATCCTGCTAAAAGGGGTGTAAGTGAAGCTAATATTAAAAATGAGTTTAAATCTTCTCATTCAAATGCTACAATTAATCATATTAATCTGGGTTGGTACAAAGGTGAAGCTGTTTGGGAAGTTGCCTATAAAAAGCCAAATGGTAATCTAGGTTATACTTTATATGAATTTAAAGATGGAAATGATATCTCAGAAGTCGATAATTTGTAGAAACTTTGGTATCATGTACATTGTATAAATGATAAAAAGGTGGATAGGAATTTTATGACAGAATTGATTTCAATTAAAGATTCTTCCAAGCATGTTGACCAAGAAGTAAAGATGCATGTTTGGCTTACAGATAAACGATCAAGCGGAAAGATTATCTTTTTGCAATTACGTGATGGTACTGCATTTTTCCAAGGGGTAGTTCGCAAGAACGATGTATCAGAAGAAGTTTTTGAAACTGCTAAAACTCTTAGACAAGAAGCCAGCTTCTACATTACTGGTACTATTCACGAAGATGCACGTTCTCACTTTGGTTACGAAATTCAAATTACTGATTTGAAGGTAGTTTCAAACAACGAAGGTTACCCAATCGGTAACAAGGAACACGGTGTTGATTTCTTACTTGATCACCGTCACTTATGGTTAAGATCAAAGAAGCCATTTGCAATTATGCAAATTAGAAACACTATGTTTAAGGCTACTGTAGACTTCTTTGAAAAGGAAGGCTTCATTAAGTTTGATGCCCCAATTTTCATGCACTCAGCTCCAGAAGGTACTACTCAATTATTCCACGTTGACTACTTTGACTATGATGCATACTTATCACAATCTGGTCAATTATACGGTGAAGCTGGTGCCATGGCTTACGGCAAGATCTTTACTTTCGGTCCAACATTCAGAGCCGAAGAATCAAAGGGTCGTCGTCACATGACCGAATTCTGGATGATGGAACCAGAAATGGCATGGATGCACCAAGATGAATCTCTCGATATTCAAGAAAGATACTTGGCTTACATGGTTAAGCAAGTTTTGGACAAGAACGAATACGAACTTAAGATTTTAGGTAGAGATCCAGAAAAGCTTCGTCCAACTACTGAAGGCAACTTTACCCGTCTTCCATACGATGACGCTGTAAAGATGCTTCAAGATGCTGGTCGAGACTTCAAGTGGGGTGACGACTTCGGAGCACCTGATGAAGGATACATCTCTGAACAATACGATCGTCCTGTCTTTATTGTCAACTATCCAACTTCTATCAAGCCATTTTACATGAAGAAGAATCCAGACAATCCTAAGGAATACTTATGTGCTGATGTTATCGCACCAGAAGGTTATGGTGAAATCTTTGGTGGTTCAGAACGTGAAGGTAACTACGAAGTTTTGAAGCAACAAATTTTGGCTGCAGGTCTTAACCTTGAAGATTACCAATGGTACCTTGACTTGCGTAAATTCGGTGGTGTGCCTCACTCTGGTTTCGGTATGGGATTTGAACGTACTATTGCTTGGGTTTGTCACCTTGACCACATCCGTGAAGCAATTCCATTCCCAAGATTGATCAACAGAATGCAACCTTAATTCGCATTTGAAAATTAAATATTTAAACAAAAGTTGGACTAGTTGTTAGTTCAACTTTTATTTTTGAAAGGAAAATCAATTTTGCAATTTAATGACTATCGTGCATTAGGATTTACGACTTTACAGAATGGCTTAATAGCTTATTATCCTCGTTTAAATATTAGTGACGCAGAATTATTATTAATTATTCAACTTGAGGCCTTTAATCAACGAGGCGAATCATTTCCATCAAATGAGAAAATTGCTGCCAATACCAACCTGTCAGTCACAGATGTAGGCAATTTGATTCAACGTTTGATTGATCGAAATTATTTAACGATAGAACAAACGACTGATGATCAGGATAAAATTGGCAATAAGTACAGCCTAAACAAGTTATATGATGCTCTTGATCAATATATTGATCAGAATATTTTAATTAAAGATGATAAGAAAGATAAGACAGTAGCCGTTACCAATAATTTAGGTAATAATCCCTTAAATTATCTATCTCGAAAAGCTGAAGTAGAATTTGGTCGCTATTTAAGTCCCATTGAGCGTGAAGAAATAGCTCAGTGGCTCAGTGTTGACCATTATGATCCAGAAATTATAGAATTAGCATTGCGAGAAGCAGTATTATCGCAGGCGTATTCTTTAAAATATATTGATCGTGTTTTACTTAATTGGCAGAGACATAATCTGAAAACGCCAGAAGAAGTTGAAAGATTTTTAAAGAGGAATAGATAATATGGCAGAAAAATTGTTAAGTGATGACGAGGCCCGCGAGGTTTTAAAAAAGATCTTATCTCTTTATCCAGATGCTAAGGGAGAATTACATTGGGACAGTAAATTCCATTTATTATGTGCAGTTTTAATGAGTGCTCAAACAACAGATAAGATGGTTAACCGAGTAATGCCCCAATTTAGTAAGGACTTTCCAACTCCTGAGAGTTTAGCAGATGCACCAATTGAAGAAATAGAGAATGAAATCAAAACAATTGGTCTGTATAGATCGAAAGCTAAACACTTAAAAGCTACAGCTCAAATTTTGGTAGATAAATATAATAGTCAAGTTCCTAAAGATAAACAGATTTTAATGACATTACCTGGAGTAGGAGAGAAAACTGCCAATGTAGTTTTAGCCGAAGGCTATGGTGTTCCTGCAATCGCAGTTGATACTCACGTTTCAAGAATATCAAAGAAGTTTCATATTGTAGATGAAAAGGCCACTCCACATGAGGTAGAAAAACGACTAGAAGCGATTTTGCCAAAAGATGAATGGATTAAGACTCATCACGCAATGATTCTATTTGGGCGCTATACAATGCCTTCAAAAGCAAAAGGCGATCCGTATTCATATTTGAATTCTCAAAAATAATAATTTTGGAAGCAATTAAAATTAATTGCTTCTTTTTTTATGCAGTATTTTATAAGTGAGTTGTTACTAAATTTATTTTTTAAATTAAAAGTCTGCTTTCACTTCGTTCCAGCAGACAAAACATAAAATCAAGTAAACAAAAAGCCAAACTGCATTTTGCAGTTTGACTTTATAAATTATTTATTAATCGTTTGAACTAGAATTCTCTTGTTCACGCCGATCATTATTATTTTCAGATCTAGACGTTGCACTACTTTGTGCTTGAGAAGATGCAGATGACTGCGTACGACTTTGCTGTGAAGAAGCCCTTTGACTTCGACTTGATTGGTTTGTTGAACCATTTTCACTGGTTGATGAAGATCTACTTTCAGCTGTAGCTGGTGAATTAGCACCAGTACTGTCGCTACTATTAGTATCAGTTTCTTCATCGTCTTCATCGTAACTAGTTGCACTATTGCCAATTCCGGCAGGGGCGTGACCTCTAACGAATAATTGCCAAGTACCACCACTTGTAGCAACCTCAGGTGGGTTAGAGTTGTTAACGATTCGAGCTCCAACAACTGACTTAGGTTGTTTCCAATCTAGATTTTGCTTGTTTCTCATGAGGTAAGTCATCATGCTCTTATACAATAATTGAGCTGATTGTTGACCAACACCTGAAATAGTACCGTCCTTTAAATTATCGTAACCAGTCCAAACGCCCATTACATATGATCTAGTGTAACCAACGAACCAAGAATCTTTTGGTGTTGAATTATATCCAGGATATTTAGCTAAATCTTCATCTGAGTACTTAACAGTACCAGTTTTACCAGCTTGGTGTAAGTTGGCGATCTTAGCACTAGTACCTGAACCACGCTTGATAACGCCTTTCAACATATCAGTAATCATGTATGCTGTTGACTTCTTCATAACGCGGACACCATTTGAATCGTAGTTTCTGGTTAAACCATCAGGAGTTTCAATTTTAGAAACAAATTGTGGCTTATGATAGATACCCATAGTGGCAAATGCACTGTAAGCACCGGCCATTTGCAAGCTTGAGGCATTAGCACCAATAGCAACAGACAAGCCTGAGTTTGCAGGAACATTAACACCCATTCTACGAGCAAATGCGGAGGCACGCTTAACTCCAACTTCAGCAAGTGTTTTAACGGCAGGAACGTTTCTTGATTGTTCCAAAGCCTTACGCATGGTCATCATACCATCGTACTTGTTATCCCAGTCATAAAGTTGAATATTAGTACCAGGGTAAACGTACTTACTATCGTCAATCATTTTGGCAGTTGACCAGTTCAAATATTGAATAGCTGGACCGTAATCAAGTACTGGCTTGATAGAAGAACCAGTTGATCTACCTGTTTGAACAGCACGGTCAAGACCTAATTGAACAGAAGGTAAGTGACGACCACCTAAGATAGCAACTACGTGACCATTATTAGGATCAACTACAGTAGCACCAACTTGCATCTTATCATTAGTGAAAGGTACGGAGCCGTTGTTGGCCAATTTGTAGAGCTTTTTTTGAGCCTTTTGGTCAATATTAATAGTTATCTTTAAATTGTCATTGTATGGGTCAAAGCCCTTGCTCTTAACTTCAGAAATAGCTTCCTTAATATATGGGTCGTCAATCTTTCTGATCTTAGATTCGTTGTTTGAATGTCTAGGACGAAGACCCTTAGTGATTGGCTCATTAATTGCTTGGTTATATTGACTCTTGGTGATCTTATCGTTTTCTAACATAGTCTTTAAAACAATGTTACGACGATATCTAGCTTTTTGTGGATATAGGTAAGGATCGTAAGCAACAGGTGCGTTAGGCATCCCCGCAATTAAAGCGGTCTGTGCCAAATCCAATTGCTTAAGGGTCTTATTATAGTAGTAATTTGCGGCAGCACCCATACCAATACCTGAGCAGATACCGCCTGAGATAGTGTTTGATGAAGTTACGTATGGGTAAGTACCTTCGTCAATATCAAGCATAGTACCTTGTGCACCTTCAAAGAGGACCTTTTCGCCG
>NZ_CDLD01000029.1:0-422 GCF_001006945.1 Lactobacillus sp. OTU4228 | reverse complement strand
AAAGTGGTTTTCCATCATTAGTATAGAGCCCTGAAGTACCACCACTTTGCAATTGGTCTTGGCTGATATTAGGCGCATCTTTTGCGTAAAAAGCGAAGAGCCCAATACCTGAGACCACTACTAAAAGCACAATAAGAAAAATCCATTTAATGATTTTCATCCATAAATGATTACCGCTAGACCTTCGCCCGTGATAATCTCTACGTGATTCGCGTTTCATATTATTATTGTCTGCCATTATTCACTTTTCCTATCTGCAATAAATTTATCGACTGCCTCAAGGTAAGGCAAGGTAGGTCGAAAGCCACTCTTAATCTCATAAGAATGGCTTTCAATTTCCTTTAAAGTCATTGAGCTTTTATCCTTTTCCCTGTAGGCATGGATTACAAAACTAGCAGGAGTTACAAAATACCTCTCTAGAC
>NZ_CDLD01000028.1:0-1382 GCF_001006945.1 Lactobacillus sp. OTU4228 | reverse complement strand
TCGCAAGATAAAGCAAATTCCTTGCTGCTTCAAACATTCGTCCAAATGGAAGATCTGGTGATCATGGAAGTTCTTTAATGGAAAGTTTGTTTTATTTCTTGTTTCCTTAGCTTCAAAATCAAGATAATAGCCTTTGTACACGCCATTATAGTCAGTCGTTGAAGCCTGTCTAAAATAAGCTTCTCTGATTACTGCCTTTGAACGTTTAGGATAGTCAACCTTTACAATTTGAATCGGTGTTGGCTTCTTATGAACAACTGCTATTTCTCCCATTAAATAGTATTTATTAGATTCGTTTATTTGTTGCTCCAAGGTCATACCACGGTCAGAAAAATTAACTCCCTTTCTGTGTTTGTATGATCGATGAACAGTAGCATGTTCTTCTTTTTTTGTTACTGGTTTTCTAAATGCGGCTAAACTACCGCTTGGATATTTGACCATTAACCTCACTCCTGTTAGCATTATAGCAATAAAGACTGGATTTTTGAATATTAGGGGGCGTTTACAATAATGCAGCGTTTATGGGTAACTGGATATCGTTCCTATGAATTGAATGTTTTTGGTGATAGGGATCCGAAAATCACTGTAATAAAATATGCCCTAAAGAATTACTTTGTTAGTTTAATCGAAGAAGGACAATTAGATTGGATTATTACAGGTGCCAATTTGGGAGTAGAACAATGGGCTGCCGAAGTTGGATTAGAATTAGGAGAAAAATATCCGGTTAGAACGTCGATTATGATTCCCTATGAGGAATTTGCTAATCGCTGGAACGAGACTAATCAGGCAAAATACATTAATTTAAAAGAAAAAGTTGATTTCTTTGCTTCAACTTCAAATACGCCGTATCAAAGTCCCGTACAATTGCGCAACTATCAAAATTTTATGGTTCAGCATACCGACCGAGCTATGATGATCTATGATCCAGAGCATCCCGGTAAGCCAAAATATGATTATAATTTAATCCAAAAGTATCAAGAAACCAAAGAATATCCCCTAAATTTAATTGATTTTTATGATTTACAAGATGTGGCTGAAGAATATCAGGAAAACCATCAAAGTTCTAATTTCTCCGAATAATTAAAAGTTTTATTAAAGCCGGTATATTTGTTTTAAGTGGCCTATCTTTTTGCTAAAATAAAAATGAATGTAAAGGAGTTGTCAGTAAGATGGCAAATTTAAATGATATAAAACTATCTGCACAAGATATATTAAAGAAACAATTTAGAAGTAAAGTAAAAGGTTATGATCCAGACGAAGTTGATGCATATCTGGATCAAGTAATTTCAGATTATGAAACATTCCAACAATTGATTGAAGATTTGTACGGTCAAATTGGTACGCTTCAACGTCAATTGATGGATGAAAAGCAAAAAGAAAAG
>NZ_CDLD01000027.1:0-400 GCF_001006945.1 Lactobacillus sp. OTU4228 | reverse complement strand
GAATAAATCTTTAGCAACAACAATTGGTGTATTTATTGATTGGCTTAAAGCATAAATTTTTGCTATAATGATTAACAGTGTGAATTTCGAGTAGGCGCGGCTAACTGATGTTAGTTGAGGAAAGTCCACGCACGCACAAGCTGCGATGCTTGTAGTGTTCGTATTCAGCCTAATAAGCTGGAGAAAAGTCTTTTGACTTTTACGGCGGAAAAAGTGCTAAATCTTATGACATGCATTACTATCCTGGAAAGTGCCACAGTGACGAAGCAAGGTCAGAAATGATCTTGGTGGAACGAGGTAAACCCTGCGAGCGTGAAACCCAAATTTGGTGGGGGAGCTTCGGTCTAAGAAAATGAACTAAAGACCGAGTTGTTGCTTTGCAATAAAGATAGATGACTAC
>NZ_CDLD01000026.1:0-3743 GCF_001006945.1 Lactobacillus sp. OTU4228 | reverse complement strand
TCACTTGAATTTAAAGACAAGGCTCTTCCAGTTTTAGGATCAACTTTCGCAATGATGACGTTACCACGAATCTCAACTTTTCCATTTCTAGAAATAGCTGCGGCACCTTTCTTCTTGTTCTTTTGATAATAAATAAATGAAAGAGTAATAATGAAAGAATATCAACTTTACGCAACAATGGGCGCCGGTTTTGAAAGCGTCGTCAATAAAGAACTACAAGGCATGGGTTATAAGACTCGTGTTGAAAATGGTCGTGTATTTTTTAAGGGAACGCAAGAAGATATTGTTAAAACTAATTTATGGTTGAGAACTGCTGATAGAGTCAAGATCTTGCTTAAAGAGTTTAGAGCAACTGATTTTGATACTTTATTCAACGAAACATATGATTATGATTGGGCAGAATTGTTGCCAGTTGATGCTAAATTTCCTGTCCAAGGACGAGCAGTTAAGTCTAAGCTTCACTCAGAGCCAGATGTGCAATCAATTGTCAAAAAAGCGATTGTTAACAAAATGGTTGATCAATATCACCGACGCGGCTTTTTGCCAGAAAGTGGTAATGAATATCCTTTAGATGTGCATATTTACAAGAATATCGCTCGCTTATCATTAGACACCACCGGCGCAAGTTTATTTAAACGTGGTTATCGTGTTGAACACGGTGGCGCACCTTTAAAGGAAAACTTCGCGGCAGGTTTGTTAAGATTAACACCATATAATGGTACGCACCCATTGATTGATCCAATGACCGGTTCTGGTACTTTAGCAATTGAAGCAGCTTTAATCGCTAAGAACATTGCCCCAGGTACGTGGCGTAAGTTTGCTTTTGATGGTTTTGACTGGTTTGATGCTAATTTGCATAAAGCAGCTTTGGCTAAAGCTAAGACAGAAGTTAAGCCATTAGAAGCACCGATTTGGGCTAGTGATATTGACCAATCAGTGCTAGAAATTGCTAAATTAAATGCACATAATGCAGGGGTATTACAAGATATTCGTTTTAAGCAGGTTGCAGTAAAAGACTTTACTACTGATTTGGAAAACGGCATTATCATTGCCAACCCACCATATGGTAAGCGACTTAAGGATCGCGAATCAGCAGAAGAACTTTATAAGCAAATGGGAGAAGTATTGCGTCCATTAGATTCATTTAGTCAATACTACCTAACTGCTGACCCTAACTTTGAAAAGTGTTTTGGTGCAAAGGCTACAAAGAAGCGTAAGTTGTTCAACGGTAACTTAAGAGTAGATTTCTACCAATATTGGGCTAATAGAAGGTAAACATGATTACGAAAGATCTGAACACAGAATTTTGGGTAATTTCAGATACCCATTTGATTGCGGATAGTTTGCATGATGAAGGTCAAGCTTTCTCTCGTATGCAAAAAACGAGTCAAGGTAAGGATCTCTACTATCAAGAAACGGCTCTATCTGCTTTTATGCGTATGGCTCAAAGAAAGAATCCTGCTGCAATAATTGTGACAGGTGATTTAACTTTTAACGGGGAAAGAGTTTCCGCAGAAAGATTTGCAGAGATTTTTAAACCATTAAAAAAGACCAAGGTTTTAGTTTTACCTGGTAATCACGATATTTTTGACGGTTGGGCTAGAGAATTTCGTGGTAAAAAGCAATTTTATGCCGGTGAAATTAGTCCTATGTTCTGGCGTTCGATTTTCGATAAATCATATCGTGAAGCTACCGATGAAGATGACAGCTCTTTGGCATACAGTGTTCAATTAAATCCACAATATTTCTTAGTGTTAGCTGATTCTAATATTTATGGCAGAGAAGAGACAACGGAAGCTCCTCATACTCATGGAATGATTGGTAAACGGCAGTTAAAGTGGATAGAAAAGCAATTTCGTTATGCGCAAGAGCATAACTTGCGCCCTATTCTTTTCATGCACCATAATCTGTATGCCCACAATCCAGCAGTAAACAAAGGTTATGTAGTTGATGATGCAATTGAATTACGTCGTCTTTGTGCAAGATATAATGTCAAACTGGCTTTTTCAGGACATATTCATGCGCAAAATATTATGGGGCCTCAAGGCACGACGCCAACAACCGAAATTGTCACTTCTAGTTTTTGTTCTAACGACCAGGGATACGGAGTAGTGCGTGTGCATTCTCGTCATATTACTTATATTAGAAGAAACTTTGATATGACGCGGTACCTGACTGAAAAAGAAAAACAAGATTATACTTTGGTGCATTTCCATAAGTATTTAAAAAACTTGCAACTGGGAAGTATTTCCGCAGATATGATGCAAAGCGAATTGATTAAGTATCATGATGATATAGATTTGGTTCGAGAGATGGGAAAATTATTCGGTTGGATGAACTACCACTTCTTTAATGGACATAATCACTTAAAAGTCAGTGAGTTAAATAAAATTCATTCATCGGAGGCATATCAAACCCTGATTAAACACCATCCGGAGTTTCGACTTTATTTGGAAACCTTGTATGACACTAGTGACCACACTAATTTACAAGTAAAAATCAGATATTAAATAAAGAGAGTATGTTTTAAAACATACTCTCTTATTTTGGCTATATTTGTTACAATAAGAATAAATGATAAACAGGGCGTGATCTAAATTTTAAAATCTAAACAGCATTTGATATTTTTAGGGCTTGCTGGAATAATTTATTATTCATGGCTCTTAATTATTCTTTTTATAGCTATGATTCTTGGCTATGAGGGGAATAAGGCAATCAGTATTTCTGGAATAGTAGTTGGAATTATTTTTACAATCTTACTGATTTATACATGGGTATTTTCTTATGTAGCTAAAAGCAATGATCAATTTATCTTGAAATTGCCATATCGTACAAAAATGAAGGTCAACCAGCCTACTTTACGTGCTCAGTGGCGTATTTTTCAAATTTATCAGTTAAAGGGCGAAGTTCAAAACTATTCTATTTTAGTAATTTCAAGAAAGAAGAGATAACTTAATGAAGTCAGATATTGAAATCGCACAAGAAACAAATGAATTACCAATCAATGAAATTGCTGCTGAGGTTGATTTAAAGAAAGAAGATCTTGAACCATACGGTTACGATAAGGCTAAGATCAGTTGGTCAGCAATCAATCGAATTCGCCAAAATAAACACTTAGGTAAGTTGATTTTGGTAACTTCTATTTCTCCAACTCCAGCAGGAGAAGGAAAATCTACAATCACTATTGGCTTAGGAGACGCTATCAAGAATCAATTACATAAAAATACGATGATTGCATTGCGTGAACCTTCAATGGGTCCTGTTTTTGGTCTTAAAGGTGGTGCTACTGGTGGTGGTATGGCGCAAATTATTCCAATGGAAGACATCAATTTGCATTTTACTGGTGACATGCATGCCTTAACTGCCGCAATCGATACTTTAGCTGCCTTAGTTGATAACTATATTTACCAAGACAATAGCCTTGATATTGATCCTGATCGTATCTTGTTAAAACGTGGTCTTGATGTTAACGACCGTGCTTTGAGAAAAATTACTGTTGGTGAAGGCTCCAAATTTAATGGAGTTGAACACCAATCTAGTTTTGCAATTACTGTAGCTAATGAATTAATGGCTATTTTGTGTTTGGCAAATGATATTGATGATCTTAAAGCAAGAATAGGCGATATGCTTGTTGTGAAAAGAAGCTTGCTAACAAAGGCTTTGTTGACCACGCTCCAGAAGCAGTTGTTAACAAAGAAAAGGAAAAGAAGGCTGACTACGAAAGTCAATTAAGTGGCGTTCGT
>NZ_CDLD01000025.1:0-4429 GCF_001006945.1 Lactobacillus sp. OTU4228 | reverse complement strand
ATAATGAAGAAAAAATTTTTACCAATGAATTTTTATTTAAAGGTACGACTGAGTTAAAACTTCCTGAAGAAGAAAAATATAGAGAAGCATATAAATCTATATTTCCTTTAGATCAAAATATTGATGATCTTAAAGCAAGAATAGGCGATATGCTTGTTGGATATACCAAGGATGATCAACCAGTTTACGTAAAACAACTTGGTTTCCAAGGAGCAATTGCAGCTCTTTTATCTAATGCTTTAAAGCCAAACTTGGTTCAAACTCTTGAACATACTCCAGCCTTGGTGCATGGCGGACCATTTGCTAATATTGCTCATGGTGCCAACTCTGTAATTGCTACTAACTTGGCAATGCACTTAAGCGATTACGTTTTAACTGAAGCAGGATTTGGTAGTGACTTAGGTGGACAAAAGTTTATGGACTTTGTTTCCAAGCACTTAGATAAAAAGCCTGATGCTGCCGTTGTTGTAGCCACAGTACGTGCACTTAAATATCAAGTTCTAGGTTCAACTGATCACTTAGACGAAGAAAACTTAGATGCATTAAAAGAAGGCTTTAAGAATTTGGAACGCCACATGAATAATATGCGTTCATATAATGTCCCAGTCATGGTTTTAATTAATCACTTTGATACTGATACTGAATCAGAATTAAATCTCTTAAAGGAACTTGTTGAAGAGCAAGGTATTAAAGCAGAAGTTGTTAACTATCATGATGATGGTTCAAAAGGTGGCGTGAAAGCAGCTGAAGAAGTTGTAGCTTTAGCAGATTCAGGTAAAGCAGACTTAACCCCAACTTATGACGATGATGATGACGTTAAGACCAAGATCAAAAAGGTAGCTACTAAGATTTATCATGCTACAGGAGTTGAATACTCAGAAAAAGCTAAAAAACAAATTCAAGCTTTGCATGATTTAGGTAAAGACAAGCTTCCTGTCATCATTGCCAAGACGCAATATTCATTTAGTGATGATAAGAAAAAGTTGGGTGCACCAACAGATTTTAATTTACATGTTAAAGGTGTAAGCTTGAAAAACGGTGCACGCTTTATCGTAGTTACTACAGGTCATGTATTAGATATGCCAGGCTTGCCTAAACATCCAGCAGCTCTTGATATCGATGTAGACAATAATGGTAAAATCAGCGGATTGTTCTAAAAATGCAGTTTTTATATTTATTAATTTCGTTATTCGTAATTTTAGCCGATCAAGGGCTAAAAAGTTATATTGTAGCTAATTACACAATAGGTGAAGTTCATCAAGTTATTCCAGGCATCCTTTCCTTTAATTACTTGCAAAATAATGGTGCTGCTTGGAATATTTTGACGGGTCAAATGTGGCTCTTTTATTTCATTAGTGTTGTCGCAATTGCTGTTTGCTTGTATTTCCTTTTCAATAAGAAATATAAGAACGCATTGTTTGATGTTGGTTTATCCTTAGTTTTAGGTGGAATCATTGGTAATTTTATCGATAGAATTCACTTGAAATATGTGATTGATATGCTTCAATTAGACTTCATTCACTTCAATATTTTTAATATTGCAGACAGTGCGATTACTGTAGGCGTGATCATTATTTTCATTTACTTAATTGTTTTTGCAGATAAGGAAGACGAGAATGCCTAAAAAATATCTACTTGAAGTAAAAGATGAACATGGTCGTTTAGATAAATTTGTTTCAGAACAGATACCAGATTTATCAAGAACCAGAGTTAAAGAATTGATTCAAGATGACAATATCCTAGTCAACCAAAAGAAGGAGAAAGTTTCCTATAAGGTACAAGCAGGGGATCAAATTGAAGTTAATGTTCCAGCGGTAAAACCATTGGATGTTGTTCCCGAAAATATCCCACTTGATATTGTTTATGAAGATGACGATGTGATTGTAGTTAATAAACCTCAGGGCATGGTAGTGCATCCCGCACCAGGTCATTCAGATCATACATTAGTTAATGCACTTTTGTATCATACAAAAGATTTAGCGAAGTCTCCTGAAGGGTTTAGACCTGGAATTGTCCATAGAATCGATAAAGATACTTCTGGTCTTTTGATGATTGCTAAAAATGCCAAGGCTCGTGAATCATTAGAGGATCAATTAGCCCATAAAACTAACAAACGAATTTATTGGGCAATTGTTCATGGCAATTTTAGTGAAGAAAATGGGACCATTGATGCACCAATTGGTCGTAATCCATATGATCGTAAGAAGATGGCCGTTGTTGAAAGAGGTAAGAAGGCAATTACCCACTTTAAGGTTTTAAAGCAGTTTAAAGGATATAGTTTAATCGAATGTCAACTTGAGACAGGACGTACTCATCAAATTAGAGTGCATCTTGACTATATTGGTCACGCAGTGGCAGGTGATCCATTATATGGACCAAGAAAAACGTTAAAAGGTAACGGTCAATTTTTACATGCCAAAGTTTTAGGCTTTAAACATCCTAGAACTGGTAAATGGATGGAATTTTCTGTCGAACCACCTCAGATTTTTCAAGAAACATTAGCTCAATTAGAAAAAAACAAGTGATAAAATGAAGCGTTATTTGATTTTGGAAGATGGCAGTTCTTTCCCAGGTGAGGGGATAGGCGCCAATATTATTTCTACCGGTGAATTGGCAATTCAAACTACCAATTTTGGTTACCAAGAAGCCTTAACCGATCCCACTAATGCTGGAAAAATTTTAGTATTTACTTCTCCTATGATTGGTAATAATGGGATTAACGCTATCGACTATGAAAGTATTGATCCAACCGTCAAAGGAATTATTGCCAATGATATTGCCTTAAACATTTCTGATAGTGAAAACTTTGAAGATTTGAGTTCATTTTTAAAGGAGAAGAAGATTCCAGCTATTTTTAAGGTAGATACTCGTGCATTAGTTCATCGTCTGATGGAAGAAGAAACAATTAAAGCTTCTATTATGGATACCGATGATGAACACGCTTTTGATCAAATTAAGGCATTGGTGTTACCTAAAAATAAATCGGCTATGGTCTCAACTAAAAATGCTTATGCATCCCCCAACGTAGGTAAAACTGTGGCGGTAATTGATTTGGGACTAAAGCACTCAATGTTAAGGGCTTTGTCCTTAAGAAAAGTAAACGCTACTGTTTTACCTTATAACGTTAGTGCTGCCGATATTGAAAACCTAAGACCTGAAGGAATTATTATTTCGAATGGACCAGGTAAGCCTGACGAAGCTATCAATCAGCTTAGTTCAATTTTGGATAAATTCTATGGTAAATATCCAATCTTAGGTATTGGATTAGGTTTCTTAGCACTAAGTGATTATTTGGATTTTGAATTAGTGGATCTACCGCAAGAATTTAATGGAATCAATTATCCGGTAATTGAACAAAATACTAATACTATTTGGCAAACTTCAATGAATATTGATCAATTGGTTTTACCTGATAGTATTAAAATGAACATGAATCGTGAGTACTTTGACCTTCACAGTGAATTAATGGCCGGCTTTTGGAATACTAAAGATAAACTGATTGCCACTGCTTTCAATCCTGAAGGTGCACCAGGAACTCATGATGCAGATGAAATTTTTGATTATTTTGTACAAATGATGGAGTAGATTATGCCATTAGAAAACGACCTAGATAAAGTATTAATTATCGGCTCAGGACCTACTTTAATTGGAAGTGTAGCCGAAATGGACCTTATGGCAACTGAAGCAATTGATGCACTCACGGAAGAAGGCATTCAAGTTGTTTTAGTTAATCCTAATCCAGCTACTATTTCTACTGATAAAAGACCAGACGTTACTGTTTACCTTGAGCCAATGACTTTGGATTTCTTAAAGCGAATTTTAAGAATGGAAGAACCCGATGCCATCATTACGGCTTATGGTTCAACTAATGGATTAAAAGTTGCTCATAAATTATTGCAAGATGGCATTTTGGAACAAATGGGGATCCAATTATTGACTCTAAATTCCAAAACTCTGCAAATGGGTGATCAACAGAAGAGAACCGATTTCCTAGAAAAATTAGGGGTCAAAACCAGTAAGTCTTGGGAATTAAATCAAAGAATTCCGGATAATCTAAATATTACTCCGGAAGAGTTAAAGCAAAGAATTGCCTTTCCAGTTTTAGTAACAAAATATAATCGTTTTGTTCATAATGAACATCTCAGATTCAAAGATCCTGTAGCATTGATTGCTTACTTTAAGAACGAGAGTCAAAACGACAACTTTACTTGGAAGAACTATCGCTTAATTGAAGATCTTTACGCATGGGAAAAAATAATTGTCGATGTCATTCGAGATAAAGACGGCAATTTAGTGTTTATCCAAAGAAGGCCTACGAAATTCCTGAATATGGTCGAATGGCTAAAGGTTTGCCAGTAGTTAACTTGCTCCAATTAGAGAAGGGCGAAAAGGTTCAAACAGTTATCAACATTCCTGAAAATGCGGATGA
>NZ_CDLD01000024.1:0-18532 GCF_001006945.1 Lactobacillus sp. OTU4228 | reverse complement strand
AAAAAAGCTCTAAATTGAAACTTTCACCTAAAGAAATAAAAATATTTAAAATTGAATTATCCAACATAAAAGAAAGGGAGTTTTATATGATGTTGGTTATATCGTAAGTAAAGTGGCTATCGGTTATCGGTTAAATGAAATTACTGATCCTTTATCCGGCTTGAATGCGGCAATTGAACCAACGCTTGATGCTGTCGCAATAAAGATGCCATATTGGTCATTTGCGGAATCTGGTTATAACCATTATGAGTTAAGCAACCGAATGCAAGCCAGTGGGGAAGCAATGGGTGTTGGTCGCAATTTTGAAACTGCCTTTTTAAAGGCAATTGATGCCACGATCAATCTAGAGCTTGGTTGGAATGCATTTATTAAAGAGATTCATAAATCTAGTGATGAGATAATGGATGACATTATGCATCCCAACGAATTGCATTTAATCAATCTGCTTGCTGCAATTAATCAAGGCATTCCGTATGCAAAATTGCAAGAGATTACGCACTTGCATCCCATTTATTATCAAAAGTTACTGCATATTATTGAAATAGGTCAAAGGCTTTACGAAAATAAGGATCGTCTTTCTACGGATTTAATTGAAGAAGCTAAGGTATATGGCTTTTTCAATCCATTGTTAGCTAAGATTTTGGATCGCTCTGTAGATGATATTCATCGAATAATCGATCGCTTTAATCTGAAACCATCTTTCCTTAAGATCGATGGCTCAGCAGGTGTTTATAAGCCCAATGTATGTGCCTACTACAGTGCTTATAATGTTCAAAACGAAGCTCATGCCTTGGATGCTAAGAAAAAGATTCTAATTTTGGGAATGTTGCCGTTACAAGTTTCAGTTACCAGTGAATTCGACTATATGATTGCTCATGCCGCAAAAACTTTACATAAGAATGGCTATGTTACAGTATTACTTTCTAACAATGATGAATCTGTTTCTTCAAGAAATAAAGATGTAGATCGAGTTTATTTTGAATCAATCACGCTAGAGAACATTTTGACTATTACTAGAAAAGAAAAAATCACTGATGTCTTGTTGCAGTTTTCTGGTAAAAGAATAAGCGCATTAAGCAAAAAATTAGAAGAATGTGGCTTACATGTAATTGGTCAAGATCCAGCTTCTGATCCTCGTGATAAGATTGCTAATTTATTGAATCAAGAGATTGCTAATTTAAAACGAGTTCCATCATTAAATACAGACAATCCAGATGATGTGTTTGCCTTTGCAAATGAATATGGCTTTCCAATCTTAATTGGTGGAATGAACAAAGAAATCAAACAAAAATCTGCTGTTGTCTATGACGTTCCTGCGATTGAAAAGTATTTAAACGAAAATCAGCTTGATAAGATTTTAGTTTCTCGTTTCATTGAAGGAAATAAATATGAAGTAACTGCAATTTCAGATGGTGAAAATGTCACGCTTCCGGGTATTATTGAACACTTGGAACAGACAGGTTCACATGCGTCAGATTCTATTGCAGTTATTAAGCCACAGAATTTATCCCTTGAGCAACAAGATAAGATTGGAAAAGAATCTATCAAGTTAATCAAGCAAATGAAAACACGAGGAATTTTCAATTTGCACTACTTATTTGTAGGGGATAATTTATATTTATTGCAGATTAAGCCTTACGCAGGACATAACGTGGCATTTTTGTCCAAGTCTTTAAATAAAGATATTACTGCATGCGCAACAGAAGTTTTAATCGGCAAAAACTTAAATGAGATGGGTTATCCAAATGGATTATGGAAGACCAGCGATTTTATTCATATTAAAATGCCTGTCTTTTCATTTTTGAACTATAGTAGTGGTAATACTTTTGATTCAAATATGAAATCTTCCGGTTCCGTAATGGGTCGAGACACTCATTTGGCTAAAGCTTTGTATAAGGGATATGAAGCAAGTGATTTACATATTCCTAGTTATGGTACTATCTTTATTTCTGTTAGAGATGAGGATAAGGAGAGAGTTACTAAGCTGGCACGCAGATTTGATAGACTGGGCTTCAAGCTGATTGCAACTGAAGGTACTGCTAACATGTTTGCGGAAGCCGGTATTACAACTGGAGTAGTTGAAAAAGTTCATGATGATCCACGTAAGTTGCTGGATAAGATTCGCCAACATAAAATTGTAATGGTTGTCAATATTACTAACTTATCTGATGCAGCAAGCGAAGATGCGTTACGAATTAGAGATCAATCTTTGAACACACATATTCCAGTCTTTTCTAGTATCGAAACAGCAGAATTGATTTTGGATGTTTTAGAGTCCTTAGCTTTAACAACTCAACCAATTTAATTTGAATAATAAAAAAGCAAGATCTAGATAGATCTTGCTTATATGTTGAAGGATATGCTTTTAAGCATGTCCTTTTTATTTTTTCTCGACTTTCTTAGCCATTATCTCATCTTCATGAGGAGTAACCTCGATCGAATTTTGACCTGTATAAATTACAAAACCAGGTTTAGCACCGTTTGGCTTCTTGACCCGTTTATCTTGAACATAATCGACTTGGACATGGGCTGAATCTTTTCCTTTGGAGAAGAAAGCCGCAATTTCTGCTGCTTCCTTAATATCTTGGTCAGTTGGTTGATCATCACGCAAGATTACGTGAGAACCAGGCATGTTTTTAACATGGAACCAGTAATCAGACTTGTTAGCCTTCTTTAAAGTTAACCAATCATTTTGGTAGTTGTTCTTACCAACTAAGACGTGCTTACCTGATGAGAGTTTAAACTCATTCAAATTACGTTCAGTAATCTTCTTGCGACGCTTGTTTTTCTTTTGTTTACGGATATAGCCTTGATTGATTAATTCGTCATTAATTTGATCGATATCTTGTGGATCAGCATTATCAATTGCTGTTTGAATAGAATCAAAGTAGCGCAAATTTCCTTTGGCAATTTTGATCTGCTCATTAACGTGCTTAATGGAATCTCTTAATTTCTTATAACGAGTAAAGTATTTTTGAGCATTACGAGCAGGGGAAAGGGCGGGATCAAGTTTGATCTCTATTGGTACATTGTTCTCATAGTAGTTAGGTAATGATATTTTGGTCATTCCAGGTTTGACTTGAGACAAGTTTGCATTTAAGATTTCACCTTTGATTCGGTAGCCTTCAGAGTTTTCAGCTAAATCGAGTTGCTTCTCTAATTTTTTGACTTTTTTACTTAGCTTCTTTTGCTCGTTTTTGACAACTTGTTCTACCTGACTGGCACGTTGCTTTACCCAATCACGCGTTGCTTGATATTCGTAAAAGTCATCTAGTCCTTTATTTAGATCAGGATTAGAACTTTCTTTTTCAAGATCCAAATGATAAGGAAGATAACAAAAAATCTTTCTCTTGTTTCTAGGAGTTTTTAAAACAAAAGCACGTGGATTATTGAATTGATCAAAAAACGTCTTAAAGGATGAATAGCTGTAATCATCTTCAAGATAGCCAATTAATTCATTGCGATCGTCTCGATCTAAACCATCCATTTGTTTAGCCAACTCATCAGGTTGGTATTTGGAACTCAATTGCTTGAATTCATTTTCAGATAAAGTTAGTCCATTTAAGCCCGGCTTTAGAGGAGGTAATTCATATTTTGCTTTTGGCAAAAGAATGCGAGCTCTGTTTTCATCCGGATTGATTCGCTTCAATAAGTCGATAATATGATTGTTTTGTTGATCATAAAGAATGACATTACTGTGTCGACCCATTAATTCAACTGAAAGAACAAGTTTTACTTGGTCACCAAGTTCATTTCGATTGCTAAAATGGAAGTTCACGATACGATTTAAACCTACTTGCTCGATAGATTGTAAAACTGAACCTTCTAAGTACTTTCTCAGCACCATTACAAAAATAGGAGCTTTATCTGGATTAGCAATTGATTGATCAGTTAAATACATTCTTGGATATTGTGCATTAGCTGAAATTAAGAATTGATAATTCTTTCTATTTTTTCTGAAAATTAAAACTAGGTCTTGATCAAATGGTTGATAAATTTTTGATAAGCGACTGTCTACTAGGGTAGGAGTCAAGTCTTGTAATAAACTATGGATAAATAATCCATCAAATGCCATATATATCACCTCAAAATACGTCTAATATTATAACAGTAATTTAGCTATTTCTAAAATATTACTGTTCCAGCCTAGCATTAATCAAATCTAATACATAAGTATAAACTTATGTATTAGATGTTTCACAAATATTAAAATAAAATTAATAGCACATTGTTTCACACAGTGCTTAAAGCTGGAATCTGAAAGTTTGTTCTCAAATAGTATTATCAAAGTACCCATTAAATGATAAAATACAACTATAGCAAACACTACTTTTTGGAAAAAGGACATATATATGGATGTATTATTTTTTAGTACGATCGCAGATCAAATTAAAAAGGAAATAAATCACAAATGTGGCTTAAATATTTCACAAACAAGAATTCTATTGTATTTTGATGAAACTCATAATCAAGCTTTGGCAATGGGAAAACTAGCTGAAGCTTTAAATATTTCTTTGTCTACTTTGAGTCGTCAATTACAACAAAAAAAGACGCAAAATTATATAAAGATCGCGCGCTCAGAAAAAGACTCTAGCAAAATTGTTAGTCTTAATGATGAAGGAATAAAAAAGGTAAAAGAGTTAAAAGACGTGCTTGCTGAAATAGAAAAGAGCTTGTTTGTCTATCTTGATCAAGATGCCTCAACTTTATTTATCAAGCAATTAAATGAAATTGCCCAAACATCTGCATCCCTTGAAAAGACAGAATAGGGTGCGTAATTCAATGCTTTTATGCTATAATTTTCTGTATTAAGCATTGAATTTAATAAATGGGAAGGGTTAATAAATTGAAAATTGCATTAGTTACTGACAGTACTAGTGTCTTAACCAAACAAGAAGTTAGCGATAATAATATAACCGTAGTACCTATCCCTGTAATTGTCGGCGATAAGGAATACTTGGAAGGCGTAAATATTACCTCCGCACAACTTTTTGAAATACAAAGACAAGGTGCTGCTTTTCCAAAAACTTCGCAACCTAGCATGGGTGAAATGATTGGACTATGCAATAAGTTGCACAGTGAAGGCTATGAAGCAATCATTGCTATTGCATTATCAAGCGGAATTTCAGGATTTTACCCAAATCTAGTTAACATGGCACATAATAATCCTGAATATAACTTGTATCCATATGATTCTAAGATGACTGTAAGATTGCAAGGCTATTTGGTATTAGCTGCTGCAAGAATGATCAAGAATGGTATGGAACCAGAAGACATTCTAAAGAAGCTTGATGAAATTAGAGAAACCATTGACGAATTATTCGTTGTTGATGATTTGAAGAATCTTAGTCGTGGTGGACGATTAAGCAATGCAAGTGCGTTTATTGGTACAATGCTTCAAATTAAGCCTTTGTTGACCTTTAATGATGAAGGAAAAATTGTTGCATTTGATAAGATTAGATCTTTAAAACGTGCTGTATCTAAAGTAGAGAAGCTTGCATTAAAGAAAACAGCAGACTTACCATATAAGGATAAGCTTCGTCTGTTTGTATTCCATTCAAACGATCTAAAGCAAGCAGAAGAAATTAAACAATTCATAATTGATAATTTCCCTGACAAACCTGTTGACGTAGCAGAGTTTAGTCCAGTAATTGCAACTCACTTGGGTGAGAAGTCAATTGCCATTGCCTGGATGGTAGATATTGATAAATTAGACTTAAATAATTAAATGCAAAAGGAGTGAAGATTTGTCTCTTCACTCCTTTTTTGTATCTATAGGTAATAATAAAAATATAATTGCTAGTTCATTACTCATAATAATAATTTTATTATCAGCATCTTTTACAAAAGCAATAACTTAAATGTTATTGCTTAGTTAAATATTGATATTTTACAATAATAAATATATTATCACTACTTATGTTTCAAATCTTCATCAGAGATCTTATTTAACGCAGCTCTTTGCACTTTTTGATCAACATGTGTATATAAGTCTGTCGCTGTAGTTCCTTTTTGCCCCAGTTGCTGAGCCACTAATACTTGGTCTTTGGTTACTTCATATAACTCTGAAGCTAAAGTATGACGTAATTTATGTGGCGTAAGCGGGTGACCAAATGCAGCAGAATATTTATTGACCATTTTTTCAATGGCATTTGTAGTGATTCTTCTAGTTTGATTGTGCCATCTAGTTAAGAAAAAAGCTGTTTCTTTTTGATCGGCAGAATAGCGCTTCATTCGAATATTCTTATATTTTTGGATATAGTCTAAGGTCCATTCCGCAATAGGCACACTATCTTTTTGCCCACCTTTACGTGTTACGTCTAAAACAGCATCTTTTAAATTAAGATCTTGTAAATCCACGCCGGCGCATTCAGAAACACGTATGCCAGTGCCTAAGATTAAAGCAATAATAGCCATGTCTCTTTCTTTATTCATTTTGAATCCAGGCTTGGCCTGCTTATTGCATTTATTTTCGTAATCATGATCGATGAACTTTAGAAATTCAAATTTTAGATTTCCAGTGTACATATGCGATGCTAATACGTGAGCACGATAGTTAAGTGTCTTAGTATCATTCAAAGAATTAATTTTAAGCATCACATTACGATCAAAATAGGGCATCCCATTGTTGTTATCAGCAGTAATCGTTAAAAACTTAAAGAGGGACCTTAATGCGTTGATTGAACGATTAATCGTAGTTGGGGAATTTAAATGACCTTGTTTGTTTTTAGTATGGCCTAAGTAATCTATATAGAGCATTACATCATTGCGCCGTAATAAGGCTAATGTATCCGTTGTAACGTGTTTATTATCAGGAGCATTAGAGATACCTTCTTTACGCAGCCAACTTAAGAAGCGACGAATTTCCGTTAAATATTGATAAGTAGTAGTTAATGAATGATTGGTGCCAAGATTGTACTGTTTAACATAGTCTGGCATTTTATCTAATTCAATTTGAATTCGTTCAAGATATTTAGCAGTTTCCATAAGTTACTCCTTTGCAAACAAATGTTTCATTAAAAATTATATCATAAAAATAAAAACACCTATCTAATCAGATAGGTGTTTTTAAACACTAATTCAACTTCTTTATTCCTAATACCGACAACAATTATCTTTAGTAATCATCATAAAGCATTATTTATAAAAAAAGGCAAATCAGGAAATTATTTTACCACAACTGGGATACCAGCAACGCTATCTTAGCATGCCAGTTGTGGCAAACATTGATTAGCTATTCCAATATGGTTAACTTGCCTGTAGCAAATTACGCAATACTGTAAATAGTTTGAAGGTTGTATAGTACAATACAGCTTTCAATAGCATATTCTAAGCTGTTTGCTCTTAATGATCAAGCATAAAATGGTAATTTTTATTTAAAAATTGTACAATAAAGAAAAAACTATAAGTGAGATGAAAATTATGACAGAAGAAATTGAAGTAAACTTTCAAGCAAGAAATCCTAGTGGTATTAAGTTGCTAAATCGTCTATATGATGGACACTTAGTTTTAAACGATATTGGTGTGCGTTTGGACGAACAACTTAACAACGAGGATGAAGAATTAACCGTTCCAACTAAAGAAGATATTGATAATTTGAGCGATACATTTGGCAAGACTGTTGAAGCTTTTAGCGATATTACTAATGCTTATGGTGATGTTAACAGCTTTGCTGATAACTTTGCCGGTTCAACCAAAGACTTTGCAGAAAAATTAATTACAGAAATGGTTGATTTTAATAATGGTATTGCAGATATCGGTGATACTGAAGGTGGCCTTGAAAACTACGATAACGATAAGCTTAACGATTGGGTTAACCAATTAATGGGTGACATTGTAGAAACCAACGAATCATTTAATACTTTAGTTAATGAATAAGATTGGTTGAAAGAGTAAGTATATCTTGCTCTTTTTTTATTAATAAATGCTTGGAGAACAAATAATATAAAAACCATGTAGTCAAGATACACTACATGGTTTTTATATTTTTAATTATGTTAAGTTCTATTTCTTAAGACTGGCTACAGGGTAAACAGTGTAATCTGCACGATAAACGAATAGACGATGACCGTCAATTACGAATTGAGTTGACTTTTTCATATCACTCTTATGAATTGATACATTTTTCCCAGCAAAGACTGCTACAGGCATCCCTAATTGGCTTCTAATCATGACAACCTTAGAATCGCCAGACCAGTCATTCTTAAAGTTTTGATACATTGTATTTAAAATTGGCACAGCATGATTTTGATCATTGATATTAGTATGCTTGCTAAAGACGTCCTGATAGTTTTTAAGACCTTCATATGCGATTAAAGTAGAACCTACATGAATCATTCTATTATGTCCGTAATCAACGTCAATCACGCTAGAGCCCTCATTACCTTTATCGTCTTTCTGCGACATCTTCTTGTCGGTATGAATATTGACGGATTTTGCCTTAATCTGATCAATCTTTTGTCCATTTGAATCATAGGTTGATACAGTTAAAGGCAAAGCACCAATCTTTGAACGCATTGATAATTCCCAGTTGGCAATATTGCTGCAGGAAGATAGGGTTAAGGCCAATATTCCTATACCGAATATCATACCTAGCTTTTTCCTTAATTTCATAATTCTTCTCCAAATTCTAAAACACAATACTTTTAATACTATAATTTTATCATTAATAAAATACGCCAAAAATAAACTAGGTTTATATTCCTAGTTTATTTTTGGCGTATTTATTATTTGAACACTTCAGCCTTAACGTAAGCGTCTTTACCAACTCTGTAGTAGTCTTCACCGTTAATAGAATGCTTAGGGCCGTATGTCTTAACTGGGGAACCTTTCTTGTAAGTCTTCCAGCTACTGTTTAAACTACCGTCTCCTTGGTAAACTTCAGCGTCTTGCTTAAAGGTACGTGAGTTACCTAAAACGTTGCTTGCTAAAACATATCTGTTTTCGCCAACTCTGATTGCACTTTTACCATTCTTGAGCTTAGTTTTACCACCATAATAAGTGATAGAGCTGTAGGCCTTGTAACTATCACCAGTACGTTCTCCGTTTTGTTTGTAAACGTAGGCTTTGTACATTACAGTGCCTGTATGTTTAGTGTTAGGGTTGGTTGGTGCCTGAGAAACAGCAGCGCCAGAGATGGATAGTGGCAATATAGCTACGTTACCATCAGTTGACATGCCTTTCCAGTTGTCTGTGTATTGCCAAATTGCGACACCATCCATTGAAGGGAAGTACTTAAAGTTAGGCTTATCTACACGACCTGAGATAGCATATGCCGCAACCCATAATGAGTTAGGATATTTCTTTACGATAGATGGGGTATCAATGTTGTTTTGTAAAACTGATGAACTAGCGTAAAGAAGTGGTTGATAACCAGCGGCCTTGATTTCATCCATGAAGGCAAGGATTGCTTTAGCAGTGACGCTTTTACCATTAGTAATGATATTCCCTTGACCAGTTTCGTAGTCACAAGCAAGGTATGAGCCCTTAGGTAAACCTAATGCCTTAGCAGAAGAAATTGCGTATTGAGCTTCTTTCTTGGCCAGGGATGCATTAGAACTAAAGGTCGCAAAGTGGTAACCCATTGGCATCATGTCGTTAGCAATTGCTGACTTGATTTGACTAGCACCTTTAGGGTTGCGATAGCTGGTACCTTCACTTACTTTAACGATGGCAAATTGTGAACCAGCCTTTGCATGAGCGGATAGATCAGCACTTTGGTAGCTTGCTACATCAATTCCTAAAGCCTTTGCAGCTACAGAAGTGGTGGAAGCTTGCACTTGAGAAGTTGAAATAAAACTAGGGATAATGGTCATACCGGTGTTCATTAACATAGTAGCGCAGGCCAATTTAACGATAGTTTTCTTTTTAATCAAATTAATTCCTCCATAATTAGTGGAGAGAGTTAACATTTATATCTCTCACTTAATATATCTAAATTTTATATATTATAGACTACATTGGTAAGTACTAAAAGGCAATATTCGAGATCGATTATTAATGAATTAGTAATAGTATAGAAATATTTTGCAATCAAACTGAGATAAATGTTAACTTTTATTTTCAGGGGGATAGAATTTAAGTGAAAAAGCGTTTGCAAGAATAGAGGCGAACAATTATAAAAGAGGCTCAGCTAGTCCAGCAGCATCAGTTATATCCTGGTAGCCAAATGCGGAAGCAATTAGATCTAACCGCACTAACTCCTTCAAATAGTGATGAAAAAGTTGGTAAGAAACCTAAGGTGTTGAATGTCATTTTCAATATTCTTATTGTTGTTTTAGTTCTTTCTGGAAAATAAATCAGCAACAATTAATTATTATTACTTATAGTGAAAATGGAATAAAGAAATTAGGCCAATTGCTCGGTATAGTAAGCAATAGATCAGAAAGATCAAATAAAATTAAATTTGAATAATTTAAATCCGGGGATGAATTTTTTAGGTAAAAAGATGAAAAGAAATCGCATAATCATTTCTCTATTAGTTCTTATTCTGTCACTTTGTATTTCTGCTTGTTTGAATCAACAAGCGAGTGCTCAAAAAATTCCTATTAAGGGAAGTGCAACTTTATTTTTCCATGGTGGCGGCTCATCTTACCATGCGGAAGAACATATGGTAAAAGCTGCAGAAAATGCAGGCGTAACTGACTCAGTTATAAGAACTGAAGTTGCTGATAATGGACAGGTTACACTAATTGGAAAATGGAAGAAGAATGCTAAAAATCCAATCTGTGAGGTAAATTATCAAAATAATCGTCAACTAGATTTCAAAAAGCATGGCATTTATGCAACGAATGTGGTTAAGGCTTTACAGAAGAACTATAAGATTAGATCAATTAATATGGTGGGACATTCTTTAGGTAATATTTCTATCATGTATTACATGTTGAATAATGTAAACAAGAAGGGTATGCCACGCCTTAATAAAATAGTAAATATGGCTGGACATTTTGCCGGATTGAATTTCGAAGTTCCAGAGGATATTCGACAACCCCAAAATTTAAAGCTTGATAAAAACGGCAAGCCTAATAAAATGAATGCAACTTATAGACAAATGGCGAAATTAAGATCGATTTATCCTAAAAATCAGGTTAAAGTGTTAAACATTATCGGTGATATTGGCGGTAAAACTGATGGGACAGTGCCTAACGTTTCATCATTATCTTTGAAATATATTATTGGCAATCGTGCTAAGAGTTATCGCGTGATGAAATTTACAGGTAAGAATGCGCGGCATTCGAGACTACATGAAAATGCTCAAGTTGATAAAGCGCTGATTATGTTTTTGTGGAATAAGTAGATAAAAAAGCATCCCTGGATGAGAATGAATCTTATTCAAGGATGCTTTTAATAATTTCTATTATTAAAATTCAATATCTAAATGCCAACTATGCAATAGGACATGACTTTTTCTTTCTCAGCAGTTGTAATTTTGCGTGAAAACTGAACTTCAAATACCGTTCTTTGATTCAATCTAGCAAGACTTGCTTTAACATTGCCTGAGAAAACAAGCTGACCATGATTGATTAGGAGAATTTTATTAGCTACTTTTTGTGCAAAATCTAACTGGTGAGTGGTAACTAAAATACCAATTCCATGAGAAGCTAATTGCTTTAACATATTAGTCATAATCTTAGTTGAAGCTAGATCAAGTCCTAAAGTTGGTTCATCTAGAATCAATAGCTGGGGATGCGCAATCATGGCACAACAGATACCAATAATTTGCTGCATCCCACGACTTAGTTTGGTAATAACTGTATCTTTTTAATAAAAACAAGCCTTTTTCTGTCGCTTCTTTCTTGTTAAGACCTCTTTGACCACCCCAATAAATAAAGTTTTCTATGGGTGATAGGGACCAAAACATGTTTTTGGAGCCTTCTAGTAGGACACCGGTATTTTTAAGAAGAGGCAGATTTTTATGGGTAGCATCTTGACCTTGAAAGAATATTTGTCCCTGATCTGGACTAATTAAATTTAAAATCATTTTTAGAGTTGAAGTTTTACCAGCACCATTTGGACCTAAAAAGGCAACAATATCGCCACTGTTTACTTCGAAAGAAACATTAGAAACTGCTTTTTTATTTGCTTTTTGGTATGTTTTGGAAATGTTTTTAACTGTTAAAAGATTAGACATATTGATCATCCTTTCTTTTTCAACTGCTCGTTGATATGTTTAATATCAAGCCATAAGTTGTAAAGGTATCTTCCATAAGCAATTACATATACAACAACGAAATTAAGTACTGCTATTCCAAAGGACTGCCATGTGTAACTGAGACCATTAAGTAAGAAATAAAATAGAATCCAAGCGACAAAACAGACAAAGAAGTTAATTATAATTTGTTCTCTTAATGACCACTTATCATTATCAAAAATCCAACTACTCAGATTGAAAGAAAGTCCAATTAAGAATGAAACAACAAGCCAAATAAGAAAAGATATAAATGATAACTAGGCTTTCTCTATGCCAATGCGTTGATTATTAAGTGAAAGCAATACATTTACAGCCAAACAAATCATGCCAATACTAATACCAAGTTGCCGTTTTCTAACATTTTTAGATGATCTAATTTACGATAATTAATAACGGCGCTTCTGGAAGCCATAATAAAATCGCTGGGTAAATTCTTCTCAATCTGATATAAGCGTCCCTTAAAGATATACTTATCAGATTGGGTGTAAATTTGTGTTTTTTCATTTTCCACTTGAATTAAGAAAATATCACTATACTTGACTTGAAATACTTGACTTGAAAGGCATCCCTATCTTGATAACACCAAAGAAAATCTTGTTTAGAATTTAACTCTTTGGTAATTTGTTCAATTTTGGTAGTCATCTTTTTTATCCAAAATTCAGCTTTTTCTTCGTTTAAATTTGAATTAATATTTAGCTTAACTTTCATTAATTTTCCTCCTCGTTGTTTAACAGTATACATGTTTATTGTTACCAATCTAGCTAATTTCGGTAAACGGTAGTAATAACTCGGTGAATGGTTTATTTTCATTGTTCCAATAGAAAAAAGAGATTGACAATCTCCAATTAGGGATGTGTCAATCTCTTTTATTATCTTAAGTATATTAAATAAAATATAGGTGTGAGTACCTCGGCTAAGCCTTGTAAGAGGATCGCAATACCAGCTCCAAAATGTTGGATGATCAATCCACCTAGAAAAGAGCCAATAGGAATCATACAGTTAATAATGCTACTATTAATTGTCTCAATTCTACCAAGTATGCGTGGACTAAAGCTTTCTTGGATTAGCACTTCAAAATTAATATTCATAATGCTAATCCAAAAGGCACTGCTAAGCGCAAAGATAAGTATTAGCCAAGGGATGTAGTTAGCAACAAGAGCCTCCAAAACTACAGAAATTCCAGCTAATCCCAAACAAATAACAATTAGTTGTTCTAAGTTTGGTTTTAAAGTATCAATCTTACTAACAATTAGACTGCCTAGTAAACCACCAATAGAAGAAAAGAGTTCCAATCCACCGTAACTGATTGCTGATTTAGTTAGATATTGACTCGAAAAATATGGCATCCCTACTGATGCAATACCGTAGAATAAGTTAGTTACTGCAAGAGGGATGATTAAAAGTAAGATTCTCCCTTTATTTTTTAATACATACCATCCTTTAAGCAAATCTTGTAAATATTTACCGGTGAAGTAGTCATGATCTTTTACAGATACTATTAAGTTTCTTGGTAGATATAACTTTGCATAAAAGCCAAGAGCAATAGTAAAAACGAAAGCACTGATGACCATTGCCTTATTAAATGAAAAATAAGTCACTATCACCGCAGCCAACGCATCAAGAAATAAATCTAAAATTCGATAAGTTACTTGAAATAAGCTATTAACCTTAGTTAATTTATTTTTATTGACTATAGATGGCAAGATCTTTTCTTCAGCTGGATAAATTAAAGTTGATCCAATGGTAGACAGTATATATGTTAGTAGCAATAGAACCAATGTTAATGTTTTCCAGTTTTTAAAATGAAATAAGATTGAAGCAACTATGCTTAAAATGATTTGACCAACTGTTACATATTTAAGCAAGTTTTTAATGTAGACTCTATCGATCAATGGGCCAAATATGAATTCACACATATCGATAGTCGAATCTGCAATAAAAACCAATGACAGAATCATTGGTGAATGAAAAATAATCTTAAAGTACCACAAAATAGTTATGTAGAATAACGAATCTGCGATATTAGTAGCTATACGTCCAATTAATAATCTGCTTATACTTTTAAACATTTTCCCATTCCTTTAATAATACTGTGACAAAACAAGTATTTCTGAAAGTCAGGGAAAAGTTATCTATTCAATTGTAGTTAACCAAACCCCAAACCTTCAGAATTTGGGGCTGAGCTGTAAGTAGCGCTTAACGGTTAAAAGAAAGTAGTTTAACCGCAAGCTTAAACCTAAGTTTTTATGAAGAAACACTTAGAATACATCTCCTGTTTAAAAGTTGATCACATTATAGCACATAGCTTTAGTATCAAACAATTGCATCTTAGTTAGAAAAAATGACCACATAGTAAAAATGTGTTGTAAATTAAAAGTAGGGGGATAATATTAAAATATAAATAAATTTATAAGCAATTTAAAAGGATCTTGGAGGAAAAGCCTATGACAATCAAAGAGCTTTTTAAAAGTAACATACCGCGTTCGATCTTAATCATTGCGCTATATGTGTTATTTGCATTTTCTGGTAGTTTTTCGCAGTACTTTCTTAAATACGCTTTGAACGGAATTACTGCCGGAAAACTAAATACGTATATTTATTGGCAAGTTATTCAGGCGATACTAGAAGTGGTTACTGCATTGCTTTTGCCAATTGCAACGGTGATTTTTACAAAACAAACGCAAGATTATCTGCATCAGATTAGACAAGACATCATGCATCATTACTACGGTGAGGGGGATGCAAAGCTAACTGATATGCAGAATGAACTAACTGAAAACCTTAAGTTGCTTACAACCAACTACGCAGCCACTTGGGTAACTATTTTAAGTGGTGTATTAGAGATTACTATCGCGATTGCCTTGCTGATAAGCATGAACTGGATTCTGATTGTAACGACGGCTATCTTAGCGGTGATCACTTTGTCTTTACCAAAAATAATGGAGAAAAAGACCTCCGTGGCGATGGATAAAGTGAACCAGGAACACAGCAAGTTGCTGAATGCAATTGAACATTGGCTAGGCGGTCTGCAAGAATTACGTCGATATACTGCTTATGGTAGATTAGCCAGACAAATGCAAAAGGCGAGCAGCTATTATGTTAAGGCGAATAAGCAAAACTATAAGTACCAAGCAATTTCTGAGATTATCAATGGGTTTGGTAATGCCTTAGCTCAAATAGGGATGTCCGTTGTAGCTGGTGTATTGTTCTTAATGCATATTATTTCATTTGGTGATTTCGCTGTTGCAAGCAGTTTTGCTTTTACCATCTTTTCAGGCATCTGGAATATCACGAATTCGTTAACCAAGGTTAAATCAACTAAGGCTTTACGTGAACAAACCGCTGAGTTACGTAAAAAGATGGCAAATACCGATTTAAACAAAACAGATGTCTATGGTGTTACTGTATCTGGATTAAAGGCTAAGTATAAAGAGGGAGAAGAAATCTCCTATCCTGATTTCACAATCAAGAAGGGGCAAAAAGTTCTGTTAGTTGGTGATTCAGGTACTGGTAAATCTACTTTATTCAAGATTTTATTAGGCAAGCTTAAGCCTGAAGCTGGTCAAGTTGCTTTCTTTGATAAGAACGGACAAGCCCTTTCTTTAGACAAAGCAAAAGTAGGTTATTTACCTCAAGATCCAATTGTCTTTCCCGCAAGTATTAAAGATAATATTGTGATGTTTAATGATAAATTGACGGATAGACTAAAAGAAGTTACTCAAGCCGTTCAATTGCAGCCTGATTTAGCTAAAATGCCAGCGGGTATTGATACTAAAGTAGATTTAAAGAAGGAAAATCTATCAGGTGGTCAAAGACAGAAAGTGGTTTTAGCTAGAAGTGAAATTCATGAGCAGCCTTTTGTTTTAATGGATGAGGTAACTAGTGCCATTGATCAAACTGCTACGGAAAGGATTATCGATCAACTACTTCAAACGGATCAAACAATCTTGTTAATTGCACATAACTTCACTCCAAAACTCCAGGCAAAATTCGATCAAATAATTCAATTAAAGAGTAAGAAAGAAGGGACAGAAAAATGAATTTAAAACAGTTTGTTAAAATACATCCCTTTAGATTTGCTTTATTTGTCTTGGGATCAATAGTAGTACCTGCTATAGCTATTTTCAGTACTTACTTAACTCAAACTTTAACGAATGTAATCTTGGCAAGAAATTGGCATGAGTTTATCTTAATAGCCATAGTATGTTTTATCATCATGCTTATTTTGTATTTCTTATTGCCAATAGTGCAGAATCTTGATAATTATTTACAACAGGATTTGAACCAACAAGTCAGAGCCAAGATAGTTAAGCATTATTATGATGATCAAAAACAGCACACCGTTGCAGACATGCAGAATAGATTGACTAATGATTTAACGCTGATTAATGAAAACTACTTTACCAACTTGTTTGGTGTGATTTACGGTACTGTCTTGATTATCAGTGTAGTAATCTATTTAATTCTGTTAAGTTGGCAGTTATTAATCGTGATTTGCATAATGGTAGCTGTATCATTGCTTTTACCTAAATTAACAGAGAAACCACTACAAAAAGCCAATCAGATGATTTCTGATAGTAATCAAGCCTATCTAGATACATTGAATGATTGGCTATCAGGACTAGAACAGATTAGACAATTTATGGCAGGAGCTAAGTTGTTTTCAGTCACTGCCAATGCTTCAAAGAAATTGGAAGATGCTAACGTGAAGCAAACAGGCTATATCAAGTTGCTTGAAGCTGTTAATGGAATTGTCTCAGCTTTGTTTGGATTAATCCTGTTCATTTTGGCTGGTGTCTTAGTTAAGCAAGGTAGTATTACTATTGGTGCTTTGATGATTGTAGGGAATTTCCGTTTTTACCTTAGTCAAGGTATTAATATGGTTACATCTGGACGTGGTGCAATGAAAGGCACAACCAAGTTGATTGATGAAGTTGATCAATCAGCAAGTAAGGTTGAAGTACCAAAAGAAAAGCAAGGTGTTGTACCAGCTTCAATTGAAACTCATGATCTTAAGTTGCAGTTCCCAAATGGAGAAAAATTAGCTTTCGCAGACTTACAGATTAAACAAGGTGAAAAGATTCTGTTAACTGGTGATTCAGGAGCCGGAAAATCTACTTTATTTAAATTGATCTTAGGAGAACTAAAACCAAGTGAAGGTAATGTAGTATACAAGGATCAAAATGGTAAGGAAATTGTTCCTGACTTAAGTAAGATTGGTTATATTCCACAGAATCCAGTTGTCTTTCCAGCTACAATTGAAGATAACATTACCATGTTTAATGAGAAGCTTGATAACAGAGTGGACCAAGCAGTTAAAGAGGTCGACTTTGATACAGATATTTCTAAGTTCAAAGATGGCTTGAATGAAGAACTTGATTTGGACAAGTTGAATATCTCAGGTGGTCAACGGCAAAAGATCGTTCTAGCTAGAGCTAAGGTACATAATAGCGATATTATTTTAATTGATGAGGGAACTAGTGCAATTGATCAGAATGCAACGATGGATATTCTTAAGAACCTAGTTAAGAGTAAAGCGACAATCGTCTTTATTGCGCATAATTTCAATGAAGGGATGCGCAGGTTGTTTGATCGGGAGATTCACTTGGTGAAAGGATAGATTTAATGAAGAAAAGCATTAAATACTTTAGGCCGTTATATGTGCTTCTATTGTTACTAGTTGCTTTTACTGTTTTAGCGATCGGTTTAATTCTTTCTTCTTCTTTTCATTCAAGCAGTAATACACCAATTCTTATGCTTAAGTTGAACACTGCTAATGATGAAAAACCTCTGTATCGGAAACTATTAGTTAATGGTGAATTAGATAAAGGAAAGAAATTTAAAGTAAAGAATGAGGAGATTGTTGATGCAAGTGACATCTTTATAGATCATGTTAATCGAAAATCAAATTCAATTTATTTGACCGTTAAGAAACATGTTTTAAAAGATCAATTTAAAAAGCAGGTTCGTAATCCAATTTATGATCGAATGATCAAGCAAGTGGTAAAAGAACAGCAACATCCGATTTTTGTCTTTACCATGTTTAAAACGAAGAATCATTACTATGCTTATCTGGCGTTAAATGCAGGGATTGATGATACGGGTACGATTTATCGTTATTCTAAGAAAGATAAAAAGATGAGTGGCATAGGTCAAACAAGTAATGATGAGCACGTTGTAGCTATAAGAGAAATAACAAGATAATACAGAAAGATGTTTTAGTGGTGACGTTGTGTCACTACATACAATATCTAGTTTTAAGTTTGAGGTTGAATCTTGTTAGTTTTCTTCAAATTACCAAAATGTACTTTTTAGGGGGTTAACGCTGCTATTATCCGCTAA
>NZ_CDLD01000023.1:0-21004 GCF_001006945.1 Lactobacillus sp. OTU4228 | reverse complement strand
TGTGCCATATTTTTGGTAAAATCATTCATGAAGGAGTTCTTCTTTCTGTATGTGTTTTTTTGTTCAAACCAATCATACGAGAAAGGAACTCCTTTTTCTAATGTTTTAAGAAATTAATTTAAGGAATTATTCATCCTTACACAAACTATTTTACGGTCTCCAGTGATCGATTTTGATATTAATTGGAAAAACAGATCAACACAATATATTTAGAATAAAAAATATTAGTTAGGATATTAGAACAATGAAAGTTGAATTAACACGTTTTAGAATTAAAAAAGGTAAAGAAACTAAAGCTCAAGAATGAATGGATTTCTTGAATAGTCATCATGAAGATACAGTAGCAACCATGGCAGGTGAGCGTATGTATGTTGAAAATGTGTTTAAAGAGAAAAATTCAGATGGTTATACTTATTTTTATTGGTACTCTCTACAAGGTGAAGGCGGACAAACGGTAGAAGAATCAGAGAGTTACATTGATAAAAAACACTTAGAATATTGGGATGAATGTATTGATGAAAGCTATCATCCTGTAGATATGGATTTAGAAGAGAATTTGATTGCACCAATAATAGATAAAGTAATCCAGAAGAAATGAAGTTTATGAATTAAAGCAATTGTTAGGAGATAAAAATGACCTTTCAAATTTTTCTATATCAACAAAAATACTTTAACCAGCTTTGTCAGGTAATGGACAAAGGTAGAATGCAGGAGTTAAAAAATGAGAATTTAGAAGCTGTTTTTGTTTCTTTAAGGAATGCACCATATCTAGATTATTTCTTATCTTGTAGAATTTACATTGCTGTAGAGCGTCAAAAATTAGTTGGTTTTGTAGGAGCCAAACCTCATCATTTAGAATTTTTGTATGTTGACCCAGACAAACAAGGTCAGGGAATTGGTACAGTATTGATGAAAAGAGTGTTGTTAGATCTAAATCGTCCAGTACAGTTAGATGTGTTCACGCATAATCTAAAAGCAAAAAGACTCTATCAAAAATTTGGCTTCCAAGTGATTGATTCGGTTACTGAAAAATGGTCTGATGCTTATCCCGTGGATTTTTCTCAAGATAAAATGAAGCTAAACTAGGAAGAAAGTGTTGACTTTGACTAAACTAATCATTTTACGTGGTAATTCAGGCAGAAGATTTATTAATTTATGGCTATAAAAATTGTGATTATGTTATCCTTGAAGGAATTTTGAATGCAAAATGGTATGCATCTTTGTTCAAAAAAGCGCAGGAACTATTTGATCAACAGATTTATGCTTATTACTTTGATATACCTTTCGAAGAAATAATGAAACGTCATCAAGAACGACATGAAGCATCTTTTGGTGAAAAAAGTGCACTCGTGGTGGAATGAAAAAGATTATATTGGGTTCTTACCAGAAAAGATCTTCAGGCGTAATCTGAGTTTAGAAGATGAAATAAATACTATAATGAAGACATAAAACTGAAAGGGAAAAGTTAATATCAAATGCAAATTCAAAAAGAAAATACCGAGCTGGGACAAATTGAGTATGCTTTTAGAACTGGAGAACCATTAATTGTACTTTTAAACTGTTTCGGCAGCTTTGATACAGTTCAGAACTTCTCCCAAGTACTTAAATATTTACCAAAAGACTTTGAAATTTTTGCACCTGATTTTTTAAACACTTGGCTATAGTGGTAAATCAATAAAATCGTATTCTATTACTGATGAAGCTAATGCGATAGCTAAAATAATAAATAAATTGAATGCAAAGAATGTTATTATCTTAGCTCATAGTATTGGCGGAGTATATGCATTTCAAGTGAGAGATAAAGTTAAAAATTTGAAAGCCTTTGTAGGTATAGAGCCAACTGATCGAGAAATTATTCTAAATCCACCACAAGAAAAAGCTTATTTGGAAAGAAATAAAAATGAAACTATTTCTGAAAAGTTTATTCATCAAAAAATATTTGATCTATTTTCAGAAACAGAAGCAAAGACTTTTTGGCAAACAACAGAAAAGAATGAAGCTCATTTCAATGATCAAGATGACCAACATATAATGAATGCTATGAAAAAAGATGTCTTTTGGTTTAAGAATGACTCTATTCCAACGATAATCATTACTGAGAAGTATCGAATGAGCGAATATGAAAGATCTGAATACTTTAACCAAAATTCTGAATCCAAAATTATACCAATGGGGACTTTTCATTACATTCAGTGGGAGTATCCTCATGAAATTGCTGATATTTTGATTAGTTTAAGCAAATAATCTTTGAAAATGAAGATCAATTTTAATGTCCAAAAGCTAAAGAAAAACATAAGACTAATAGTTTTGTAGAATACAATTAGTGACAAAAGCTATAGCGTTTTATAAAATATAAATAATTAAGAATAAGCGCTTAACTTAATTAAATTATTTATAAATATAGATGTTGCAAGAAAGCAAAGGTGATCAAAATGCTACATTGGATTTGGGTATTGATTGTCGGCGGTGTAATTGGTCTGATTGCTGGGGCTTTAGCAGGTCACGGCAGATCAATGAATTGGATTGCTAATATTTTAGCTGGCTTGATTGGTTCTTCATTGGGACAAGCCCTTCTGGGTGAATGGGGACCACAGGTAGCAGGTATGGCAATTGTTCCATCTATTTTAGGTGCAGTAATTTTGGTAATCATTGTGGCCTTCGTTGTCAGCAAATTCCATACTGCATAAGAGAATAATTTCATCTGAATAAATTTGCTAGTACTAGTAAGAAAAGCCTGAATTTGATTGCTTTATTGTCATTTCGGGCTTTTTATTTATGTTTTCCCTGCTCCCTAGTCAATGGAGGAGGGGAGATACAAATAAAAGTACTCTATAAAAGCTATCAAGTTGAGTTTTTAGCCTTAAAAAGTTGGTGATTTGCTTACAGATTCTTATTTTTAAATAAACTTTTGCTGAAATAGTCAAAAATTGTAGTATTTTGGATATAAATAGCTTCAAAAAGACTATAAAAATGTGTTTAAAAACATTAAATTTATGCATAATTGATATTAGCTAGATAAATTACCAGTAAGTCTAGTCATTATGTTATATAGAAGAACAATTTAGTATGAAATTTACTCAAAATAAAAAGAGTAGAAAAGATAATTTAAACATGAGCATTGTAGAAAATAATAAGGGTAGCAAATCTAAATTTAAAATCTTTATAAAGTACTAAAAAGTAGTTGTGAAAAACATAGGTATAAAAGAAAATATTTTTTTACTTATTAACAATAATTTTGATGTTTAACAATAAAAATCTTTATTTCGGAGAGAGGTTTATCTTGCTATCATTAAAATTATTGTTTTATGTAGTGCTAGAAATCATTTTAAATTTTATACAAAAATCTTTTACTTTGATAAGTAGGTGTGTTTTAAAAATTATTACAATCTCTTTGAAACACACCTATTCTTGACTCTAAAAACTGTCAGCAAATACTCCTTATTTTGGTTTAGCTATCATGATTAGATGTCTAGCTTAAATCACACAAATTAGGATTATATTTAAATCAAAATATTGTTCTGATATCAGTAATTATAGATATTTGTAAATATATTAATCAGCATTTTTTGATAACCTGGTAAATTAACATTTAAAATGGATGAACTCTTTAGTAATTAGTAATGTGATACGAATATTTTAATTAAATATATTTTTTACTCAGAGCGCATATAAAAGTTAATTGAATTAAATTATCAACTAATGGTCAAAATAAATGAACTTGGCCTTAGAATTGCGATCTCAACATGCAAAAAAGCATTAAATTTTTAACTCAATAAAAAAGTGAAGAGTAATTATAAATAAGAAATAAAGGTAATGTAAAATCAAGTTTTAATTAGTTTGAGTAAAAAATAAATATAAATGCTGAAGGATTTATTAATTACGAAATGAAAAGTAAATTTTAAAAAGCTCTTTAAACTAATAAAAAGTAGTTTGAGATTGATAACTTTCCTAGGCATAATATTTTTTGGTTGTAGCTTTACATAATATCAATTATACGCAGATATATAGGAGCATTTTCTTCTGCTATTTGCTATCCCTTTTCTTCGATCAACTAAAAAATCATCTGCATTACAGACAGATGATTTAAATATTCTATTCATTTTTGAAATTCAATTTATTATTTGATTTAAGTGCCAAAAGATATATGAAATTAATTGCTGCCAATAATACAACCGCAATCCAAATTGTTTTAAGAACCCAAATCTTTTGCAACAATGCTGAAACGATTGCTCCAACCATAAATGAAATTGTTAGCATCATGTAATTAACAGCTGCTGTATGTTGACTCTTATCTGCACCAAAGAAAAACGCGCTCCAAGCAACTACAGATTTTTTTAGATTACCAGTTGTAAAGACGTTGTTGTACCCCATACCTTCAATTTTGCTGAAAGAAGCATTTTGAACGGCCAAGCCAAAAGCAATTGCTGGCACTATATAGTAATTAGGTACACTTTTAGGCAGAAATCCAACAACTACACAGATGATTAAAATTGGAAATAAACAAAATACTCTCCAATAGTGACTTTTTACGTATTTATGAAAAAGACCAACCAGTAGCAATCCCAATGTGAATGCTATAAAAGTACTTGCTCGATTGATCATTCCTGGAATATTATGATCAGCCAATGCTGAACTAAAGAATATTACGTTCCCTGTTTGACCAGCGGATAATGTGTGTCCCCTTTGTATATATGTATAAGCGTCAATGAAACCACCGCAAAAAGTTAAAGCACAAGCTAATTGCCTTGATTCTGCTGGCTTAGCACTATTAAAAATATCTCGCAAATTTCCTCTTAAACTCATTAATATCCCCAATCCTTCAAAATCCTAGTCTTACAATATTAGATGTTATTTGCGGTAGAATAGCCTCAAAGGTTGAGGCTACGAGATTGAAACTGTCAAATCTTTTGTGTAAATAGATCTTTCTCATAGATTGATTTTTTATTCTTTATTTAATCAAAGTAAGATTCTAAGGTGTCCTGAACCTGACCAAAGCCTTTGTGAATTCGGTTGAAGTAGCGGTCATTGTAACTCATTGCTTGGATGCCAATAAAAGTATCAAGCGACTGTTCAGTCGGAAACTCTGCTTTAGGCTTAGCCTTGCGCTTAATGACGTTGTTAAAAGATTCAATCATGTTGGTTAGAGTAAATTGAAGCTCTGATCTGCTTAGGATAATTATAGAAGACCAGCAGGTCCGGCTCGATGTCTTTCAGGTTTCTTATGACATGATTATAACTCTTGTTCCATTTGGCATAGAAGGCATGCAATACATCAATAGCAGCTGCTTTATTGGCTTGCTGGTGAATCTGCTTGAATTCGTTCATAATTGCCTCGCGATCCTCCACGCGTACTTTAGCGCAGATATTACGCATGACATGAACCAAGCAACGCTGGAAATGAGCTTGAGGATAGGTCTTTGCCAGTGCTGTCTTCATGCCCACAACGCCATCTGAAAGAAAAAGCTCTACTTACTCTAAGCCGCGAGACTTCATGCTTTAGAGCAGCTCCGTCCAGACTTCAATGTTTTCATTGGGCGCAATGCAGTAGTCAATAACTTCTTTGCGCCCGTTAGGCTTGATACCAATGGCAATGTAAACAGCTTCACGTTCAAAAGTTTCTCGGCGCAGAGGAACGTAGGTAGCGTCTAGATAAACGCAGAAGAACTTGTCACTGAGTTTGCGCTGATGATAGGCCTCAACTTTTGGAATCATCTGCTTGGAGATGTTAGATACCTGAGCTGGGCTGTAATGGCTGCCATACATCTTTTCAATTAAATCGGCTATCTCTCTGGTAGTTACGCCGAATTGCCGGTATTCCAGCCGCCTCTTGCATAAGGATTATAACCTAAAAAAGCAGTTAATTCAGCTTCTAACAAGTCATTAACTGCTTGTTGTAATTCTTTACGCAATAAATCATTAATTTTGTCTTGATTGAATAGAGCTTGGGCTATATTTTTGGTAAAATCATTCATGAAAGGGTTCTTCTTTCCGTATTGTTTTTATGTGTTCAAATCAATCATACGGGAAAGGAACTCCTTTTTCTAATATTTAAAGAAATAACTTTAAGGAATCATTCATCCTTACACAAAACATTTTACAGTCTCAATTTGCTTAATCAATAAATAAAGCAATATTGATGTTTAATATAATACAAGTTAATACTATTAAAATAGTTTATTCATTTTCCACCTAATCTTTTATAAGCTATACACATAATAATATAAGTAGTTTGAAAGGATCGAATGCTTTGTGAATATTAATTTAGGAGAAGAAATTTCCCGTAGAAGACGTGAACAAAAGCTCACGCAGGAAGATCTTGCTGAACTCAGTGATCTTTCAGTAAATTTTATTTCACGTTTGGAAAGGACCAAGGATCAAAATATTAGTATTCAAAAGCTTGATTCAATTGCAAGAGCTTTGAATACTACTACACCTGATATCATTAATAACGCTTATCGCGTTAAAAAGATAAAGCCCGAAGGTCCAGTGAATAATACGCCTATTTTCATTCAAAAAGTAAATAATGAATTAAGAAAATTACCAGCCGCTAAGGCAGAACGTGTGTGTAAATCACTCATTGTCCTTTTAAAGGAAATGAACTAAAAGAAAAATAAGAGCTATTGTCAAAATAATCGACAATAGCTCTTATTTTGTTAGTCTTCCAAAATTGAACCGTCAGTATCAATTGTATTGATTACAACGTCTTCTAATGGCTTATCCATCTTGTTTTTCTTGACCTTAGCAATTTCATCTACTACATCCATGCCATCAATAACTTGGCCGAAGACTGTGTGACGACCGTCTAGCCAAGGTGTACCACCCTGCTTGTATGCATGAATAATTTCCTTAGGATAACCGGCTGGTTCCATTTGTTTAATATAGCGCTTAGGCATATTTTTGTTTTGAACAATGAAAAATTGGCTGCCATTAGTATTAGGACCTGAGTTGGCCATTGATAAAGCACCACGTAAGTTAAATAATTCTTGAGAGAATTCATCTTCAAATGGGTGATCCCAGATACTTGTTCCGCCAGTACCGTTACCTTCAGGATCTCCACCTTGAATCATAAAGTCGCTGATTACTCGATGGAAAATTGTTTTGTCATAATATCCCTTTTGAGCCAATCGCACAAAGTTTTCAACGGTCATTGGTGCTTGTTCAGGGAACAATTGAATTTTTATATCACCGTGATTAGTCTTAATGGTAGCTTTTGGTCCTTCTACCTTATTTAAGTTTAATTGTGGGTAATCCATATTTATTCTCTTTTCTATAAAATTGATTTAACGCGAACGTCTACGTTTTAGCTTAGTATTTAGTTTTACCAAACGTTCTCTATTATAACGTTGTACGATTATGAAGCAAAGTTCAAACATCATTGCAACAATTGATGTAAGTACAAAAATGTATAGATCACCAAAGTAAATTGAAAATGCAATTGGAACCAAACTAAATATAAACATTAGTTCATGAATAAGCTCTGCCTGACACATATTGTTTATGATATCGTCGAGGCTCTGAGTTTTTAAATCGAATAAAGTTGAGTCATAAGTTGGAAGAAACTTTTTCCAATCTTTGACGTGCAATATGCGATAAAATTTATTTTCTATCTTGGTTTGATGAAACCATTTGTTGTTAGAATTCACACCTAATAACATTGGCCCTACTACATTTCCAATAATCCAACGCATGAAGAAATGATACCAAATGGTGATAAACGTCGCAAATAAGGCTATGGACAGTTTATCCTTATGAATAATAAACAAGATAAAGCTTAGTATCATTAACGCCGTACTGATAATGACTATTGTGTTAAATAGTTTTTTCATAATTGACATAAAAATAAGAGGCAGTTATATCAACTACCTCTTATTCATCCACTTTAACTTAAGCGTTGAAAGCATCAGTAAGTGGTGGAACAACTTGCTTCTTACGTGATACAACACCTGGCAATTTAACTTCTGAATCTTCAAGCTTTGTGTTAAATGCCTTTTCAAACAATGCCTTAGTTTCGTCACTACCTACAACCAAAGCTTCTGAGTCTGAATCAAGGATGTTGGTAATTAAAAGCATAAACATGTCATAGTTGTTGTCCTTTGAAGAAGCTTCCATAGCCTTCAAGAAATCTTCTTTACGTTTCAAAGCATCTGCTAAATCAACAACATTGATTTGTGCAACACGTACATTGTGGCCGTTTAATTCAAAACTCTTAGCATCTAAGTCAATCAAATCTTCTTCTGACTTGTCGTCGATGTTAGTACCAGCCTTAAGCATTGCCAAACCGTATTCCTTGTAGTCAACACCAGCAATTTTAGCTAAAGCTTCTACAGCTTCCTTATCTTCATCAGTGGTAGTTGGTGATTTAAGAAGCAAAGTGTCTGAAATAATAGCTGAGAGCATTAAACCAGCAAGCTTTTCAGGAATTTCAACGTTGTTTTCGTTAAACATCTTCCAAACGATAGTTGAAGTACAACCCTTAGGTTCTGCACGGTAGTACAAAGGATCAGCAGTATTAAAGTTCATAATTCTGTGGTGATCTACTACGTGAGTTACCTTAACCTTGTCGATGTCTGAAACACTTTGTTGTGGTTCGTTGTGGTCAACTAACATAACTGCCTTAACTTCGGGTGCTGCTTCCTTAATCACACGAGGAGCTTTAAAACCGAATTTCTTAAGAGCATAAGCTGTTTCATCGTTAGGTTCACCCAAAGCAACAGCTTCAGTATTGTAGCCTAACTTGTTTTGCAAGTATGAAAATGCAATAGCAGTACCGATAGCATCAGTATCTGGATTTTGGTGTCCGAAAACGAATTCTTTTTCCATTAAATTAATTGCCTCTTTTTCTAACTTTATTTTTGTTTTACTTCTCTTAATAGTCTACTAGAATCTAAGCGTTTATCCAAGAACATTTCAAATTCTTTTAGCATATTTTCCATTCTTGGAATTTCTAACTTACCCTTACGGTAGACATAAGAAATATGGAAATCATGCTCTCCTTGTAAGTAAATAGGAGTTAAACTGATTTCATCTTTGTGGACGTCATAGTATGATTGGGTAACATAAGTATCGTAGTCTGTTACTTCTGCCATTTGGACCATTTCTTTAGTAGAAGCAATCTCCATAGAAATATCTGGTTTGTGCTTTTTACCAAATAGCTCGTACATTAAGTGAGTTACGTAAAAGTCATCTGGATATGCAATCCATTTTCTGTTGATGAAGCGTGATACTGGATAAGTTTCACCTGCTTCTACAGTTGTCTTGTGTGTTAAAACAACTAAGCGATCAGAAGAAATGTCATGGTGATTGTATTGATGACGCAAATTAGTTTCTTCTTTCTTGGTGTTATCTGGCAAATACATAATTGCTAGATCTATTAAATTAGTGTCGAGTCTACGCCAAAGCTCTTTTCTATCGTAGTAATCGACTGAAAAAGTAACTTCTGGATATTTTCTGTGGAAGAAGCGTAGAAATTCGTAAAAGACATCAGCTTGCAGAGTATCCAAAACTCCAACGGAAATATTACCCTTGTCGGCTTGTGTGTATTCCTGAATGTCACTTATAACACCATTGATAGTGCTCAATAGCTCAACTGCGGCAGACTCCATTTCCTTCCCTGCTTCAGTTAAGTACAATTTCTTACCCATTTGGCCAAACAAAGGAGCACCAATTGCATATTCCAATTTTTTGACTTGTTGGGTTAATGCAGGTTGAGTGATACCAAGAATTTGAGCAGCTTGAGTGTAGTTCATGGTGTCAATCAATTGTAAAAAGTAACGTAAGGATTTGACCGAAAGTATAGTATCTGTTTTAGGCATAGTAATTATCTTCTTTCCTAAAATATTATTTAATAATAAGCCGTGTCCTATAACCATCTTCATTATCTATCCAAAAATAAATAGTGTCAAAACAAACGTCTTAACACTATTTATAAATATCTAAGTTGAAACTAATTAATAATAAAAAACTAATCTTGGCTACTAATTGGTCGTCCTAACTCAATACTTGTTGGGATTCCATCTGTTGTTGTATCGATGACGAATGAACCATTTGAGTATCGATCGCCTAAAGGATATTCATTAGTTTGAATCTTAACGTGACGATCACTAGTTGTTGTAATATGCAATACATGATCTTGAGCATATGGTACCAAGGCAGCGATTCTATGTGGCTTAGTCTTTAATTCACGCAATACTAAGACGCCTCGTTTAGCTCTAGACACTTTATTAACCAATTTTAATTTGAACTGCTTAAATGCACCACGCTGAGTAATCAAACCGACATGCATTAAATCAACATATTTATTATCAACTAATACATAATTTACGATATAGTCGTCTTCTTTAAGATTGGCTGATTTAACACCCACAGCCTTAGAACCTGATGTAGGAATTTCACTTATATCATATCTAATTGCATAAGCCCGATGAGTAAATAAGGTAATTTCCTTTTTAGCATCAGGTTTAACGGCATCTACACCAACTAATAGGCTATCCTTATTCTTTAATTTGATTGCGGTCATAGCACGAGATTTGTAAGTTCTCGTAGGCTGCAAGTTAGCAAGTTTCAATTGTTTGATATAGCCATCATTTGTAGCCAACAAGAAATTGATATTTGCGCTCAACTTGTCTAAAACAAATACACGAATGATCTTTTCGTCATTATCTAGACCTATTTCTTGAGACAAGTGTTGTCCTGTTTCTTTCCATTTAGCTTCGACTAATTCATGAACTGGACGATAAATCACATTGCCTCGGTTGGTAAACAGATAAAGATTAGATAATGTCGATATTGTGTTTTCATAAACTACCTTGTCACCATCAGGCAAACCATTATCCGCATCATCTGTTGACTGATATGATCTGATAGATGAGCGCTTGAGATAGCCATCACGACTGATCAAGACACGTACTTGTTCATCAGTTACTAATGCCTTTTCATCAATTTCAACTTTGGCACTTTCTTGAGAGATTTGAGTACGACGAGGGTTGCTGAATTCTTTCTTTACTGCTGAAAGTTCCTTGATTATTTCTTTTTCAAGGGTCTTACGGTCAGACAAAAGTTTGCGGTATTTTTCAGCTAACTTATTGAGCTTATCTTGTTCAGCAATCAATTCGTTTACATCAGTATTGGTTAATCTGTAAAGTTGTAAAGAAACGATAGCTTCAGCTTGCTTTTCAGTGAATTTGTATTTAGCAATTAAATTCTTCTTGGCATCAGCTTTGTTCTTAGATGCACGAATAGTCTTAATTACTTGATCCAAGATATCCATTGCGTGAATTAAACCTTGGATAATTTCTAAACGAGCTTCAGCCTTGTTTAAATCGAATTTAGTACGCTTAGTAACAACGTCAACTTCATGTTCCAAGTATGAAATTAGAATATGCTTTAACCCTACTTGAACTGGTGTCATGTGGTCAATTGCAACCATATTGAAGTTATAAGATACTTGCAAATCAGTATTCTTAAACAAGTAGTTTAAGATGTTTTGTGCATCAGTATCTTTCTTCAATTCAATTACGATTGATAAACCATGACGGTCAGTTTCATCACGGACTTCTGCAATACCATCGATTTCCTTGTTTAAGCGGATTTCATCGATTTTCTTTACAAGAAGAGATTTATTAACATCAAATGGAATTTCAGTAGCTACAATTTCTTGACGGTGTCCACGGATATCTTGAATGCTTGTTTTTGCACGAACTTGAATACGACCGCGACCAGTCTTGTATGCTTCTTTGATCCCCTTGGTGCCCATAATGATGGCACCTGTAGGAAAATCTGGTCCCTTAACGTATTTCATCAAGTCCTCAAGAGTTGCATTAGGATGCTTTAATAAATAAATTGTGGCATCGATAACTTCTCCTAAATTGTGAGGTGGAATCTCAGTGGCATATCCTGCTGAAATACCGGTTGAACCGTTAACTAATAAATTAGGGAAACGTGCTGGTAATACAGTTGGTTCATATTCGGTATCATCGAAGTTGAGAACCATATTGACAGTGTCTTTATCAATATCTTGTAAAAGCATATTTGAAATCTTGCTTAAACGAGATTCGGTATAACGCATTGCGGCTGGTCCATCACCATCCATTGAACCATTGTTACCGTGCATTTCTACTAATGGTTCACGCATCTTCCAATCTTGAGACAAGTGAACTAAAGCACCATAAATAGAACTATCACCGTGTGGGTGGAAGTTACCCATGATGTTTCCGACAGCTTTAGCTGCCTTTTTAAATGGCTTGTCGTAGGTATTTCCATCCTGGTACATTGCGTATAAAATACGACGCTGTACGGGTTTTAAACCATCACGAATATCTGGCAACGCACGTTCTTGAATAATATATTTAGAATATCTTCCGAAACGCTCACCCATAACTTGTTCAAGGGGCATTTCGCGAATTCGTTCTTTTGTGGCCATTAAATTAAAAACCTTCTTTATTCATCTTCAGATTCTAGAATTGAGCCGTCTTCGCCCATTCTGAATTTGACATTTTCTTCAATCCATTTTCTTCTTGCAGCAACTTTGTCGCCCATTAAGGTAGTTACTCTTCTCTCGGCTAAAGCAGCATCATCGATTTTTACTCTAATCAACATTCTAGATTCAGGATCCATGGTTGTTTGCCAAAGCTGTTCAGCATTCATTTCACCAAGTCCCTTAAATCTTTGTAAGGAGTATCCGCGACCCATTTTCTTTTCGTCTTCTGCTAGTTCTTCATCAGTCCAAGCATATTGGATCTTACTCTTTTTGCCACGACCTTTTTGCAGACGATAAAGAGGTGGCAAAGCAATATAAACTTTACCCTTCTCGATCATCGGGCGCATGTAGCGGTAGAAGAAAGTCAATAACAAAATTTGAATGTGAGCACCATCATCATCGGCGTCAGTCATGATAATAACTTTGTCATAATTAGAGTCATCTACATTAAATTCTGTTCCGACCCCCGCACCAATGGTATAGATCATTGTGTTAATTTCTTCATTCTTGAAGATATCTTGCAATTTAGCCTTTTGAGTATTCAAGACCTTACCACGAAGAGGAAGAATAGCTTGGAAGCGTCTATCTCTACCTTGTTTTGCTGAACCACCGGCAGAGTCCCCTTCTACTAGGAATAGCTCATTTTTCTTAGGATTACGTGATTGAGCAGGGGTAAGTTTACCAGAAAGAACTTCCTTCTTACGTCTCTTTTTGCCGTTTCTGCTTTCATCTCTAGCTTTTTTAGCGGCTTCACGTGCATCCCTAGCTCGTTGAGCCTTCTTAACCAATTCCTGAGCTAACTCACCATTTTCCATGAGATAGTAAGACATCTTTTCATATACAAGTGAATCAACCGCAGAACGTGCTTGGGGCGTACCTAGCTTACCCTTAGTCTGTCCTTCAAATTCAAGTAATTCTTCCGGAATCTTTACTGACAATACCGCACTTAAGCCTTCACGATAGTCGGATCCATCAATATTCTTATCCTTTTTGCCAAGTAAACCTTGCTTTTTAGCATAATCGTTAAAAGCTCTAGTAAACCCACTACGCGCACCAGATTCATGGGTACCACCGTCTCCAGTACGTACATTGTTAACAAATGAAACTAAATTTTCTGAATAGCCGTCACTATATTGACCAGCAAATTCAATTTCCATGCCATCTTGTTTTCCTTCAAAATAGAAAACGTCACTGATTGTTCCTTTTCCTTCATTAAGGTAGGAAACAAATGACTTAATCCCATCATCATATTGGAAAACATCATGATGTTCTGGTTCACGTTCATCTGTTAAAACAAATTTAACACCCTTAAGTAAAAATGCAGATTCACGAATTCGTTCTTGAATTGTCTCGTATTTATACTTAGTAGTTGAAAAGATAGTTTGATCAGGTTTGAAAGTAATAGTTGTACCTGTCTTATCTTTTGTTTTACCAACGCATTTAAGTGTACCAACAGGATGACCGCCATTTTTAAATTCTTCTTCATAGGCCTTGCCATCACGAACCACTCTTACTTTCATATAACTTGAAAGAGCATTAACAACTGATGAACCTACACCGTGAAGCCCACCTGATGTCTTATAGTTCTGTTCGGTAAATTTACCACCTGCATGAAGTACAGTTAAGATAACTTCAATTGTTGGCTTACCAGACTTGTGCATCCCTGTAGGCATGCCACGTCCAAAGTCTCTTACAGTAACACTATTGTCTTTATGGATCGTTACATCAATTTCTTTACCAAAACCAGCCATTGCTTCGTCGACTGAGTTATCGACAATTTCATAAACTAGTTGATTAAGACCGTGTATATCAGTTGAACCAATATACATACCAGGTCTTTTACGGACTGCTTCTAGTCCATGTAAGATTTGAATTGAAGAATCATCATAAGTATTAGCTTTTGCCACTAAAATTCCTCCACTTGTTCATAAATTCAGCAACTACCATATATTTAAAAGATAATCTTTGCTAAAATAGCGATAGATTAATAGGAGTTGTTAAATATGTTTGCATTAAAATTTGCATCGTTGTTTATTTTAGCATATTTGCTCGGATCGTTTCCGACAGGTATATTAGTTGGAAAAACCTTTTTCCATAAAGACATTAGAAAATACGGTTCAGGAAATATCGGGACTACAAATACATTTAGAGTTCTAGGTCCTGTAGCAGGCATCATCGTGTTCTTAGTTGATTTTTTTAAAGGAACGCTAGCTACATTGATTCCTGTCATTTTTAACTTAGGTCCACATTATCTTTGCCTTATTTTTGGTTTAGCTGCAATATTAGGTCATGCTTTCCCTGTATTCTTGAAATTCAAGGGAGGGAAGGCTGTTGCAACTTCAGCAGGTTTTCTATTAGGATACAATGTACATTTCTTCTTGATTTGTGCAGCAATATTCTTCCCTGTCTTGTTTATCACAAGTATGGTCTCATTAACCAGCTTAATCTCAGTGGTCCTAATCTTTATCGCTTCGTTCTTTTTCCACGACATTGCTTTAAGCATTATCAGTGGATTGCTTGTAGTCTTAATCTACTGGAGCCATAGAAGCAATATTAGCCGAATCGAACACCACCAAGAAAACATGGTACCGTTTGGTTTATATTACTGGTACAAAAAGAAACATGCTAAATAAACTAATAAGCAAAATATAAAACCAGCAAGTGTTTAACTTGTTGGTTTTTTGTTACATAAATTATTATACTTATACAAACAATCGTTCGCAAGAATAAAAAGCATAAATTAAGAAAGATATAACTATAAGCTATTCTTTTATTTTAGCAGTTTAAGTAGATCTTCTCTATTCATTGCAGCATTAGCCATATCTTTATTGTTTAGTATTGCTTGTGCAAGTTCTGCTTTCTTTTGCTGCAACTTGATAATCCGTTCTTCTATTGTATCTTGCGTGACCATCTTATAAATTTTAACAGAATTCTTTTGCCCTATTCTGTGTGCTCGATCTGTTGCTTGATTCTCTGCTGCTATATTCCACCATGGATCATAATGAATAACTACATCAGCACTAGTTAAATTAATACCAGTTCCCCCAGCCTTAAGAGAGATCAAAAAGACACCAGGCTGCTTTAATGAATTAAAGTGTTGAATATCTTCCTGCCTCTTCTCTTTTGGCGTAGATCCAGTAAGCATAAAAGTGGGCACCTTTAATTTCGCTAGTTTCTCTTGCAAAATATCTAGCATAGAAGTGAATTGGGAGAACAGTAAAATCTTATGTCCGTTTTCTAGATTGCTCTTTATTAAATCAATAGTCGCTTTTAATTTATCGGATTTGCCATGGTAATTATCATATAAAAGATGCGGATCACAGCAGATCTCTCGTAATTTAGTAATTTGTGCCAAAATCTGAAAACGAAACTTTTTAAAATCATCATCGTCTTGTCCATTTAATTGGGCAATAATTTTATTCATCTGCAGATGATATAGACCAGCCTGTTTTTGGTTCATCTTGATAGGAATAACCTCTTCGTCTTTAGCAGGCAAATCCTTTAAAACATCTTTCTTAAGTCGTCGCAAGATAAATGGAGCTACTGTCTCACTTAATGCAGATTCTAGGTCCTTATCTTCTTTTTTAACGATAGGTACTTCAAACTTCTTTTTGAAGTCCACATAAGAGCCCAAGAAGCCAGGCATTAGATAGTCAAAAATACTCCATAATTCACTTAGCTTATTTTCAATTGGCGTTCCTGTTAGAGCTAATCTGTGTTGTGCCTTAATAACTTTAACGGATTGAGCCGTGATCGACTGGTGATTCTTAATATTTTGTGCCTCGTCTAAGATTTGTAAATTAAAAGATAAGTTGTGATAAGCTTCTAGATCGTGATTAAGCGATTGATATGAGGTAATTAGTACATCATATTTATTTTGATGTACTAACATATTGCGTCGTTCATCATTGCTGCCGCCCAATACTCCAACAGATAACTCAGGTGCAAACTTCTTTATCTCAGCTTGCCAATTATAGATTACGGAAGCTGGTGCAATAACTAAACTCGGTAGATTACTCTTATGTTGCTGTTTTCTGGCTAAAAGCACAGCAATAACTTGTAAAGTCTTGCCTAGTCCCATTTCATCTGCTAATAGACCACCAAAATTATAATTAATGATTGTACTAAGCCAGTTAAATCCTGCTTTTTGATATGGTCTCAGCGTATTTTGAAGAGTTGTGCGGTAAATCAATTAACGCCGTAGAAGATTATTCCAACGCCGAAAGCATGAATACCTATTATTTAAAGAGGTTAGTAGATTTAAGTTCATTCGACCTAAAAAAGCTTCCCATTCCTTTCTGTAATACGGCAAAATTGTGGTTTGCTAGTGAGACATTAAAAAAGGTAGATGATACCGCAAAGAGTTGGGGACGCCGTGTCGTCGTCGTGGACTTTAACTCGATTAAAGATTATAAAAATTTAGACTGGAATAAGATTAATGAAGAACGTGGCGCGTTTGCTTATAAGTGTATTCACTTAGCTAAAGAAGCTATTAAACGCGGCGAACTGACAAGCACATCATCTATAGAAAATAAACGTAAAAAGAGGGGTTATATTTAGATTTATCAAACAAATTAATAGAAAGGTGGCAGCAAAATGGCTAAATTGACCAATAAACAGCTAAAGTTTTGCGACGAATATATAAAGAGCGGTAATGCTACAAAGTCCGCCGTTGCCGCGGGTTATAGCAAAAAAACAGCTTATTCAATGGCTAATCAACTATTGAAGAAACTTGAGGTAAAACAGTATATTAAAGCTCAAATGGACGAAATTAAAAGCGCCAAAATTGCTGACGCTACTGAAATACTGGAATTATTGTCCCGTATTGCACGGGGTGAAGAACTTGAAGAAATAACCGTGGCAACTCCAAACGGTGCGGAAACCGTCCAACAACGCCCCACCAACCGCGATAAAATTGCCGCTTGTAAAGAGCTCCTTAAACGTTTTCCGACTCTTGACGAACGTGAGAAAGTTCAATTAGCAAAAGTTAAAGCTGAAGTGAGAATACTAGAAGCTAAAGCTTTAGTAGCTGAAAGGTTGAGCGCGGACGACAACAAGCAATTAGACGCAATTCTTGAAAAGATTGAAACAGCAATGGTATAGCTAAAAAAACGCCCCACATTAGTAGAGCGTTTATTTTTGTGTCTTTAATTTGAAAATAGGTAAAGCATGAACAGCGACAATATAATTATATCAAAACTATTAATTGCGCCGCCGTGGCTACTCATTAGTTAATAGCATACAAGGCTTATTTTCGCCCGCTACGGGCTTTTATCTAGTTTTAGGTAGATTATACATAAAACAAATTTAAACGGCTGTACGGCTCACCAGTGAGACTGGATAACTTGCCGCGGCTAAAATACAATAGAAAATAAACTAGTTTCTAGCAGGTATTAAAATACCAATTTTAATGATAGGTAGGCGGAGAACTTAGGGGCTCTAGGGTTTTGGCTAATTCTTGCTATATTTTACCCCCGTGGAACACTCTTTTAACGGAAGATACAAAGCCTATTAAATCAAGGTTTTTAAACCTATACGGGTTTTAAGCGTAAAATGGACTCACGATAGTCCCACCGGACGGAACAATAAAACAATGGTGGAACTATTTTTATTGAATGCTATAATTTATATCATAGGTGTTAAGCAACGCAAAGTAGTACCGTCGAAAGTGACGGCACTACTTTTTTTATTTTCAAGAAAGCAAGATTGTATAAAAAATTTTTTTAAACCGTGGTATAAAAGATTTTTTAATATCTTAGCATTTTAGAAAAAACATGCCCCTTAATAAGTCGCTGAAGCCGTTAAAATAAACCGCCCGTACAATTATACTTAAACAAACGAAAAACGCTCATAAGCTCAAAATATGCGCCTAACACAAATTGCATAAATGAGTAGGCTTGTGAACGTTTTTATTTTCAGGTATGATATTCGTTGGATAATTAGTATTATTATTCAATTTGCAATTTAACGATTAAGAAGACATAAAAAACCGCGATTGCGCCAACAATCGCGGGAAGTAGTGTTTTGGTTTAAACTTTTTTTCGCCGGTTTAATCCAATTCTTAATACGTAACATATATTACATTGTATAACCCGTTTAATCAAGGGGTGGAGTTTATACAATTTATTGACTCCAATAGTGTGCAATGATAAACCCCCGCTTTTTTGAGGGGCGGACTAGATATATAGACGTATCAAGAGCAATGGAATTAAGCGAAAGTTTAAACGTTTAAGCCCATTGCTCTTTTTATGTCTTCAGCATTAGGAGGGTTTATATGATTAAACGACGTAAACAACGGGCTAATGCTGACATTAGACAGCTAATAAAGCAAAGCCCCGTTTTCACCTATGAAGTAGCTGAAGCGATGAACATGCAAGCTGCCACTTTCTGCATGTGGCTACAACATGAATTAGACGACGGCGACAAGCAAAGAATTAAAGCCACCGTGGAGAAACTTTCAAAGGTGGTGGTAATGAATGAGTAAGAAAATGGTTGAAATTGCGTTAGAGTTTGCGCGCCGCGGCTATTACGTGATTCCCATTGCACCGGACGGGAAAAAACCGTGTATTAATTTTGCTGACAAACCGGCTATGTCTTCAGCTCAAATTGTAGAACACTGGGGCTTACACCCTAACGACATGATAGCTTTAAGGACTGTAAATCATTTTGTTATTGATGTAGATAAGCACAATGGAGTAGACGGCACAAAGGCACTTGATAGCATACCCAAAGACCTATTACCGCCAACATATACCGAATTTACCCCCACCGGTGGTATTCACTTCTTATACAAGAAACCGGAAAACTTCAGCTTAAAACCACTTCAAATGATTGGTTTGTTTGATGGTATCGACATTAAGGCACACCCAAACTCTTACGCGATTGTAGCTCCTAGCGTTTCCGTTAAGGGTAAATACGTCGCCGGACAACCTTTCAAACTTACAACCGCGCCGCTTGCTTTAATCGACTATTTACAAGAAATACACGACAAAAAAGAACAAATTAGTGGCGGCACGTTACGAGACGGCAATTCTAATGACAAGTTCGCGGCAACTTCATGGACGGGTAACTTAATTAACGAACTAGCCGCTTCTTATGAAGTTGGTTCACGAAATGACACTATCGCATATTTAACCGGTAAACTTTTACGAACTGGAGCAGATTTAGACAGCATTGCCACTCTTTTAGAGTTTGTAAATAAACGATTTTACCGCGAAATTGGAGGGCGAAAAGTTCCCGCCCCGCTTGATGAACGCGAATTATCAAAGACTTTCAATAGCATTTTACAAAGAGAATTAAGCAAGAACGCAAAGGACGGCTTTTAATTATGGTACAAATTGATGAACGTATAAGAGTGCTTTATAACAAAAACAAGCAAAATAAGGCGGTAGATTGGATTCAAGTCGACCCTGAAGACTCAACAAAAAGAAAAGTATTAGCCGCAAAATTAGGCGACGTTGCTTTTGAAAAAAATAAGAATAAATGGAAACTTTTTAACAATGAACATGTTTCAAAGTTTTGGGAATATAAGCCATTGACGCACGAATACGCGGACGACACCACTTTACAAGATATTGCGCAAACTCAAAACGTTTGGCAACCCGCCAACTTTGATTTAACTAGTACGGTTATCGACGACGAACTTAAAAAGCATAATATCTGGACGGCTAAAGCATTAAAAGATTCTTTTTTATCATTCAAAGAAGATATGAAAAAAAATTCTGTACCTATGGCTCAAACTATAGGCAAAATGAAAACTAACAAAATGCTTTTCGCAGATGGTGTTCTTTACTTTGATGAAACTGGTAATTTAACGGTGTCTGAAGCCTCACCTAATGACTTCTTTACAGATTTTTGCGATTACACCATTAAAGACGCACTAACTCAAAAAGCCCCTTTGACTAATAAATGGTTCAATGAGACGTTTGGAGAAAGTGCTTTGACGCTAAAGCAATATATTGGATATACATTTTTCACCACTTATAAGTTGGTGCAAGCTTTTGTAATTATCAAAGGCAAAGGCGGCGACGGTAAAAGTACCGTAATTAGATACATTGAAAACTTATTCCCACGCAATGAAGTGGCTAATATTTCTCTTGAAGATATTGCTAGAAGTGAAGCAAACGGGAAAAACTTTTCATTATCAGAACTTCACAACAAGCGACTTAACACCAATGATGATATTACCGGCGACTTTATCAATGATGTAAGTAAATTAAAGATTCTAACCGGTAGTGGTTCGTTAAATATGGCTAGGAAGTTCACTAGTGATGAACGATTCAGCAATTACGCAAAATTACTTTTTGCATGTAATGAGTTGCCATCATTTAGAGACAGTTCAGACGGTCTGAAGCGTAGAACCTATATTTTAAATGCTCACAACATACCCAACTTTAAAAATAAGTATGATATGAAAGCCATCTACAATGAACGCGGCGCGTTTGTGGTTGAATGTATTAAAGCTTTTTGCGAGCAACTGAAGCAAGAACAAGAAAAGCCTAATAATCAATACGCCGAATTATATAGAAG
>NZ_CDLD01000022.1:0-12732 GCF_001006945.1 Lactobacillus sp. OTU4228 | reverse complement strand
ACTGCATATAAAATCGCACCTATCAAAATAGGGACAACATACCCAATACGACATTTCTTCAAAAGCATAATTATAGATTGAGAAATAAATGATGCCACCACTAAACTAACTATTGCTATAATTGATCCAAACACCTTTGTAATAGCCGTAATAACTATTTCTACCAGCGATTATAGTTCTAGCCGGAAAATCCTCAATTGTGACAATCGCTCCACCTTTATCAGCAGTAATGTTGATATTTAAGTCTAACTGATCAGAAGTATATCCTACTAAATGAGTACCTGAATAAAGCTTAGTACCGTTGTAAATTAGATCATTTACTTCATCAGCAATTGAATTTTCAATTTCAATTGAATCAAAATGGCTGCTTCCACTGTAATAAACACTTAAATTGCGTGCATCGATAATCCTTGCAATGAAATTAAGCCATTTCTTACTGTCTTGAGTCATTTGATTGGGATCAATTGGTTCATTAAAGAACTTCCCTAATTTTACTGGCGTTTGTTTATGCACTGCATCTATTAATGCATTTAGATCATTAATTTGGTATAAGTGTTTCTCTATTCCTAACTTAAAGGTTAATCGAGGCATTCTACCATAATTGTCAATTTGCGCTCTTAAAATAGTAGGACTTTTAACTTTAGCAGCATTGTCTGAATATAAATCTAACAACTGATTGGCCGCTTGATTGGTTACATCAAAAGGATCATCTTTAATATATTCTTTTAAAAACTTAAGTAAGGCAAAAATAGTAATCGTATCTTGATCTTTAATATCTGTTCTATTCTCAAAGTCGATAGTTAGAATTTGCCAGCGTGTGAATTTAATATATAAATTTTGCCAATTACCCTTTTCGTTTTCAAAATTCCAGATATATTCGTAAGCACGCATTTTGTCGTCGACTTTGCGGAAATTAATTTCCTGTAAAGTATCAATTAACCGCAATGCATGATCATAAGATTCTTGACTAAATGTTCTTTGACCGATAATTTCAAAAGGATCGATAGCAGAATTGGCTTGAATGATTGCTTGTTTAATCTGATCAGAGATTAAATCCTTAAAGTCGACTTGAGCGCCATCCATAACTGCTTGTGTGTCTGTATTATTTTGCTTTTCTTCTGCTGCCATTAATGCGGCTACTTGGTGTTTGCAGCGATGGCCTTTCATAGCCCAAGGACAATTACACTTTAATTCAGATGCTCGACCGTCTGGGCGTAAACGTCCAGAAACGTTATAGTATCGACCTATGCCACCTTGAACTTGAGCTGTGAAGTGCTCTCGATCAGTGGCTAACTGAATGTTTTGTACCATTTGATTTTCAAAATAAATTTCCCCTCGATCTAAAATTCGTTGAGGAAATAATTTAGGCCATTGTGCCATCTGAACAACTCCTTAATTTGGTATAACTTTAAACTACAATACTACATATTAAATAGTAAAAGCCAGTAGAAAGAAATATAATTAAAGTAAAGAAAAATAAGATAAACAAAGAACGAGGTGTTTATTATGCTAGTAAGAAAAATCGTTAAAGCAGCCTTCTATTGTGGCATTGGTTTAGTTGTTGGTAAAACGATTAGTTCACAAAAACATAAAAATGATGTCAAAAAGATCTTAAGTGCTAATTATATGGACGATCGTACCAAAGTGGAATTAATGCAAGACTTAAATGGAATAAAAGTTGATCATAAAAAAGATAAAAAAATTCAATTGGATAAAAACTTAAATACTGTGAAAAATAAATCTGTTATTTTGGCTAAGAAAGTAGCATATAAATTGGCTAAATAGAGGAAATCTATCACCGTAGCGTGAAGGAAGAAAATCGTGAATACTGTCGTAATATCAAAGACTATCTAGAAGTTTATCCAGAACCCTACCCCGACTACGATAGCTTGGTAAGTTTCTTTGATGATAATGAAAAAGATGTAAATGCGGATTCGAATATTTCCGATTGAAAAAACATTCTATATCGTTAATTGTTTTGGTACAATATTTTGTTGGAAAGTGATAATTACTGTATTTTTTGAGGAGATGTTGATGCAGTTTGCGTTAACACAAAAGTTGAGTTGAGAGTAAATTAAAAGATATGAGATGTTAAAAAAGAGATGACTACAGGGGTCATCTCTTTTTTGTGCTTTTAGAAGAATAATTTACTCATGATGATCATGAATACCAATAAACAGGTTGAACTGATTGCTGCTGCTCCAAATACTGAACCACCACGTTTGAAGATAACTTTAAAGTTAACAGAAACACCCAATGCAGCCATAGCCATTCCTAAGAAGATGTAAGCTACTTGTACTAAAGCATCTAACAAGCTAGCTGAGAATGGTAAGTAAGTACCTAAAACACTAGTTAAAATGAAACCGCCTAAGAACCAAGGAATTGGTAACTTACCGTTCTTTTGAGCTTTTTCAACATTGCCTGTATTTGTTTTAGCTGAACGACGTTGGTATAAGTAACCGATAATTAATGCTACAGGTGCTAAAAGAATTACACGAGATAATTTCATAATTAAAGCACTGTCTAAACTGATGTTACCAAATGCACCACCTGAAGCAACTGCATGAGCAATTTCGTGTAAAGAACCGCCAGCAACAATACCAAATTGAGAATCAGTCAAACCTAAGACAGGCTTAAGTCCAATTTCTAATAAAGTGAAGACTGTTCCCATTACACAGACAACTGCAACAGCTAAAACTTCATTTTCTCTTTTTCTTGCTTCATCAGCAGCTGTAATTTGTGGTGAAACACCCATTACTGCTGCTGCACCGCAGACACCACAACCGCATGCTGAGAGAAATGCTAATTCATCTTCTGCACCGAATTTACGGCTGAGCCAATAAGTTAATGAAATAGTACCTGCAACTGCAAGTGCAGCAACTAAGATGGTTTTGATACCTGCTGCTGCCAATTTTTCTAAATCAAGTCTAAAGCCGAGCAAAATAATTCCTAATCTTAGGAACTTATTTGAAATAAAGCCCATACCACCTGAAGCTTTTTGACGTGTCCTCTCTGGTAGAAACTGCATAAGAATACCTAATAAAAGTGCTAATACCAAAGCTCCAATTAAGTTAGCGTATGGTAGTTTGGCTAAAAGAATACCAGCAAGAGAACAAGTCAAAGTCATGATGGCTGCTAGCCTAAATGATTTAGTTTTGATAATTTCCAATAAAAGGACCTCCAAATATATAAAGTTGTTTTACAAAGTACCCGAACTTTGTTTCATTACATTGCTCATAATATCACAATATCAGTATAAAAAATGACACTGCGTCTCTTTTTTATAATTTCTTAAGAAATACTATAATTGGATTTGTAAGACTAAATATATAGATTCTTTATAAGAAAATGAGTGATAAGTATGGAGAAAATAACCCTAAATCAACTTTACGACATCATGTATGATTATATGGATCCCACTGGCTGGTGGCCTGGACGCAGTGATTGGGAAGTGATCTGGTCGACAATTTTAATTCAAAATATCAACTGGAAAAATGTAGCTAAAGCACTCACCTCTCTTTATTATGCTACTGACTTTTTACCTCAAAATATTTTAAATATGACAAATGAAGAACTGAGCAAAATGATTGCTTCTGCTGGTTTTTATACTCGCAAAACACAAACTATCAAGAATGTTGCCACCTATTTTAATGACAACTTTGATTGCGATTTAGAATTAGCTCAGGAACAAAATAAACATAAATTACGCCAAGAAATTTTATCTATTCATGGTATTGGCCCTGAAACTGCAGACGTTATTTTGATGTATGGCCTTCGCAAAGGTGAATTTGTGGTTGATACATATTCTCGCCGTTTATTTGCCTGTTTGGGTTGAAAAAATGTGCCGCCATATGAAAAAGCAAAAGCTTTGATTGAGAAGAATCTAGATAATTTCACTTTACGTAATTATCAGAATTTTCATGCGATGATAGATACTTTTAATTAGGAATATAAGTTGCCACAACAGTTTCATCATACGAGAAAGGAACTCCTTTTTCTAATGTTTTAAGAAATTAATTTAAGGAATTATTCATTCCTACACAAACTATTTTACGGTCTCTGATCTACCCTTTTCTTATTTAATATCTTCCAATATTATATGCCTCTTTGATATTTTCATGTAATTCAAGCCATATGGATGCTAGTAAATTAGATTTAAAATAAACAAAAAACTGCCGAAATCTATCGACAGTTTTGTAATAAGTTAAAACTTGATCTTATTATGCCTCAATTTATCCAAAAACTCTTGGTGCAGCTTTTCCATTTCTTCCATGGCAGGATCTCGGTCCATGAAGATATATAATACAGCACCGATAGCTGCTACAACTACTCCCACTAAAAGAGTTACAGGTGTGAAGTTAGTAACCATATAGCATGAGACAATCAAAGCAATAATTGGAATAGTATACTTACCAGGTAACTTAAATCCGTGGTTAGGAAATTCATTACTGTGTTTGAATTTAATTACAGCTAAGATTGATGGAACATACTGAATAAATGAAGCCAATACGGTACATGATACTAGGAATAAGTATGATTGAGTTACAAATACACCAGTTAAAATAGCTGTCATAATGATGCCGACCCATGGTGCATCGTGTTTATTCTTTTTGCCAACCCATGCAGGTAAAAATTTTTGTTCATTTGCGAGGGATGCAATCAAAGATGGAGCGTTAAATGATGCAGAAAATGCAACACCAAAGATTGAGATAAGCATACCTACGATAATGAATGAGTAGCCCCACTTACCAACGCCATTTCCTAGTGCACTTGCTAATGGTGTTGAATAAGTGCTTAATTTACTACCAACAAGGCCAATAGCTACAAACATCATTAAGCAGTCTAAAATAGTGACACTAACCATTACGGCTATTAGAACCCGTGGAATATTCTTTTCAGGATTATTCATTTGACGAGCCGCAATTGGAATAAATGAAAAGCCGGTAAACAAATAGAATATTGGAGTAAATGCTGCACCAAAGTGTTGCAAAAATGGTCCAGCCCCTTTCGTAGCTGCTACTGGAATAATTGGTGAGAAGTTACCTTGATGAATGAAGAATGCCCCTACAATGATAAAGATAAACAATGTAATCATTTTTGCGGCTGCTGAAATATTGCTTACTAGTTTGACTAATGAACGACCAAAGAAGTTTATGATGGCGAATAAAATAATTAACCCAAATGCTAGTAAATAATAGATAGTTTGATTATTTAAGACTGGCCAAAAGCTCTTCAGCGTAGTTAGTAATGCGACAGTTTCAGCCCCTAATGTACAACAACCTAAAAACCAAGTAAAAACACCTAATTCGTATCCAGTGAATCGGCCAAAAGCATGATAAGCATATAGCCACGCTGCTCCAGACCCTTTAAATCTGCTTGATAAGTCTGCGTAGCATAGAGCGATCATTGATACAACTACGGCGGTCAATAATAATACCACGATTGCCATTAGATTCATCTCATGATAAATCTTGGCTGGCAGTAAGAAAGTACCTGACCCAATTACTGCGTTAATCCCTAAGAAATAAATAGAAATGAAGGACAATTTCTTAGGTTTCTTATCTGAATTTTCCATGATAAGCCTCGATTCTATAATCCTCCCATTACAATTATTATTTTAGGCCAAGAAGCTTCTGATTTTCAATAGGGATAGAGGATAGAGTAATTAATATACTGGCTTGTCTGAGCCTTGAGTTGCAGGGTCAGCAAAACCAATACCTGAGCCGCCACCAGTAATTAATGCTACTTTATTTTCTAACTTCATTTTCTTTTCTCCTTTTTAAATAAAATAAAAAATGCGCTAGACCATTTAGCCTCGCGCATTTGAATAATAATACTACTTAATCAAGTTTAAACCTTGTAACCAAGTTCTTAATCCAGCATTGTCGCCGGTGTATCTGTATCCATTCAATACAGTTGCGTTGTATGGAGCTGCCATTTGACGGATGTAAGGCATTGATGCAGACATTGGAGTGCTCATGCTTGTAGTAAATGGAACAATAGTTTTTCCACTAAAGTTGTATTGATCAAACAAAGTGTGGATGATCATTGGTGGTTGTTGCCACCAGGTTGGGAAACCAACGTAGATGGTTGAGTATTGATCCCAGTTAAGAATAGTACCTCTAATAGCGGGGTGAATATTGTTTCTACGTTCGTTGTCACCACGTTGAGCATAACTATCATAAGTGGTTGGGTAAGGATCAGCTGCTTGAATTCTAAAGATGTTTGAGTTGGTTAATCTTTGAATTTCTTCAGCTGCTCTTTGAGTTTGACCTGACATTGAGAAGTAAACTACCAAACTCTTGCTGTCGGTTGGGGTTGGATTAGTTACATTAGTAGCTGGAGTTTGGTTTTGGCTTGGAGCCTTGGAGCTCTTAGCCTTCTTGCTTCTCTTAACAGCACCGATGCTAACTAAGAAGTTGTGAAGACCACTGTTTGAAGTGTATCTGTAACCTTTAGTTAACTTAGCCTTGTCTTTCTTAGCTAAGCGACGCATCACAGGCATTGAACTTGACATTGGTGATTCAGCACTTGTTGTGAATGGGGTAATTGTCTTACCTTTGAAGTTGTAACGATCAAACAAGGTGTGAATGATCATTGGTGGTTGACCCCACCAAGTTGGATAACCAATGTAGATGTGTCTGTATTTCTTAATACTTGGCAACTTGGTCTTAATAGCTGGATGAATATTTCTACGAATTTGGTTTTGTGCTACTCGAGTAGTGGCATCGTAGTCATTAGGATAAGCTTTCTTAGGAGTAATTCTTAATAACTTACCGCCAGTCTCCTTTTGAATTTGACGTGCTGCTCTTGCAGTATTACCAGTCTTTGAGAAATAAATAATCAAACTACTTGATGACTTCTTAGCAGCTTGTACTTGAGTTGGTTGCTTACCAAAAATAAACAGTGAAGCAGCTGCTAAAAATCCCAACCCTGCAACTAGGACTTTTTTTGAAGGTTTTGTGTTTCATTTTCCTCTTCCCTTTCTTTTACTTCTTTTCAACTGTTTACTCTTTTAGTATATGCAGGTGAATATGAAAAGAGAATTGCTACTTAGGTATGAGGCTATACGCGTTACGTATAGTAGATAACAAAATAAAAACGAGGTAAAACCTCGTTCTATTTAATTTTCAATTAACGAAATAGTGTATCCAAGTTATTGGCTGGAGTTGGAAAAGCAAAAGTTAGATTCTCTTCTACAAATTTAGCTGGATATTTTCTACCAACTAGTGGTACGAAGTTGTTGATGTCTTCAGCGGCGTGAATACTTAATTCTGAAGCACCACGTACCACACCATTTTTATTAAGGATTACCTTTAACTTAGCATGAGAATCTCCTTCGCCGATTGAGAAAAACATATCACTTAAATCTAAAGTTTTAACGTAGTCTCCTTCTTCCATGTCATCTTCGCGAATTCCGACTTGAGCAATTTCTGGATAAGTAAATGCGTTTGTAGCTACAGCTGGATATTTGATAGGATCAGTAATGCCATTTTCAATAAAATTAATAATATGATATGCATCTACCCAGGCAACAGGCGTCAAGTTTGGCTGCCCATTATCAGCTACATCCCCTGCCGCAAAAATACTTGGAATACTAGTTTGCATATGTTCATTAACCTTGATGCCTCGTTTGGGATCAAAATCAATGCCAACTTCTTTCAGACCCATTCCTTCAACGTTTGGCTTTCTACCTGCTGCATTAATAACTAGATCAGTATCAAAATTTTCACCGTTAGTAGTTGTAACAGTATATTGATCGCCGTCTTTGGTAATTTGTTTAACAGGTGCATTCATATGGAATTTAATACCGCGCTCCTCCATAATCTGCTTTAATTCTTGAACATAATCTTGATCAAAAGGACGAAGCAAACGGTCTGAATGCTGCAAAATAGTTACTTCTGTACCAGCTGCTTGCAAGATAGTAGCCAGTTCCATGGCAACATAGCCACCACCGATAACAATCGCGCGTTTTGGCAGTTCATCTAAATCAAAGAATTCATTGTTGGTAATCGCATATTTGCCACCCGGAATATCAAGGTCACGTGGAGACAAACCGGTTCCAATAACAATATCTTTGCCTTCATATTCCTGATCTCCCACTTTAACTGTATGGGGACCTGTGATTATTCCTTTTCCTTGAATAGTATCAGAATGCTTACCAGTCATACTTTTACGTTCATTTTTGTGAAAAGCTGCCCAAATTTTCTTTTTTCTAGCTACTAAGGTGGGCCAATCAATTTTAGCTGCTTCTTTAATACCTTTTCCTGCTAAATAATAGCTATTTAAAACGGGGCGAACTGTACCTTCCATAAAGATTTTGGGTTGGCATCCAGTATTTGGGCAAGTACCTCCCCATAAGCTCTTTTCAACTACTAAAACTTCATTTGTCGTTCTTTCAAGTTTTGCCAGTAAATGCATTGCAACTGGTCCACTACCTAAAATAATGTAATCATATTTTTTCATTTATATTTCTCCTACAAAATTTTAATACAACTTAAAATTATCACTTATTATAAGTAAGCTCAATATAAATGCTTATCTTTTAACGACAAAAAATCACTCAGTTTCTTAGCTGAGTGATTTTAATTAAATTATTTACTTAAACAATTCTTTACCATAGTGGTTAATGATTCTGCTCATTGTTGGAGCATCGTGGTTACCACCAGGTTGAGTGTAGTATTCCAAGTTCCCCATTGAGTGCGATACCGCATTGATGGTTCTGTAACCGTATCTTTTAGTAACTGCATTAATCGCATTTCTTACGTAGCGAGCACCAGTTGTGTAGTAGGCGTTGACATATGATCCAGACGTACCGGATAATCTATTGTCTGCAAAGTTAACTTCGACTAATGGATTTCTTGTGCCTCTAGGAATTCTCCCAATCAGTGTTGCCTTGCCAGTTCTAGAAACGTTTATTCGAACAATTGTGTTTGTCACACCTGCTCGTCTGATCGCAGCAGTCATATTTTGTTCTGCACGGTAGCTGCTGCCGTAACCGTGGAAGAAGAATGTTGGCGTGCTTCTGGTAGCAGCCTGTACATGTTGATTTTCTTTAAAACCAAAATATCCGATAAATGCCGCAATTAATACAGCAAAGATTGAACCAATACTGATAATGGTTCTTTATTTTTTATATTATCGTCCCCTTCTTAATAATTAAATTTATTCTATAAAGGTTCGATAACGATGTAAAATACTTATTTCGTTTAGTTACTATAGTCAAAAGTTATAGTAGGTGTAAGTATTTGCTTGGCATATGATCGCATAACCATACTTCATCATTGCCAATATAAAAATCGATTCCATCTTTAGCTGCTTTTTCTGCATCAACCATTAAGATTGCAGGATTATTGTCTCTCCTTTTTCCGACCGATTCTGCCATCGGAATATCTGTCGAAAGATGAACATATTGGCGTCCCATGGGCAATAAACCTTCTTTTTCAATGCTTTTTAAAAAACGATGAGCTGTTCCATGATAAAGAACTTTAGGTGGAATTGCTTTTTTGCGTTTAATAATGCCGGGAACTGAATGACCATATAAAGCACAAATTTTTCCGTTTTTAATCTCGAAACGTTCTTTATCACTGTTATGCATGATTTCACGAATTTTCATTTCCGTTAATTTCGGCTGAAAATGGTGCATTCTATTCATTGCATCTAGGAAGTCTTGTAGATCGACAAAGCCGTATTCGTCTAACTTTAAACCATATTTGCCTGGATTATGTCGTAAACAATGGGACATCTTTTTACTGATGAAAACATTACTGCGATGATCCGATCTGTTTTGCAATTTTTGTCACCTGAACTTTCACATCTATTTTAAGACAAAAATAAAAAATCCTTTTCTCCAACTACCCATAGAGAAAAGGATTTATTACTTATTCTAATTCATCTTCAACTTGAGCAACCTTTTGTCCTCTTACAAAGTGAACAGTCAAGCCGATCACGGCACCAACTAAAGCTGGCACTAACCATGACAGACCCATGCTAGCAAGCGGCATGGTATTTCTTACTGAAGCTACTGCTAAACCAAAACTGCTTTGGCTAACTACGCTTGGAAAAGCCACTACCATATCACCTAATGCAGGAACAACAGTGAACAAGATTACAAAGAAGTAAACAACGCCATCTTTCTTAAATAATGGTGAGCAAACTGAAAGGATGATCAATACCATTGATAAAGGATATAGGAACATAAGCATTGGGGTTGACCAAGCGATGATTTGATCCAAACCAAAGTTAGCAGTTAAGAATGATGCCAAGCAGCTAAGTGCAAGCCATGCATGGTAGCTTACCTTTGGAAAATGCTTATGGAAATCTTGAGCAAATGCGGCAACCAAACCTACAGCTGTAGTCAAGCAAGTAACAGTTAACAAGAATGCAAGCAACGCTTGACCAAACATACCACCATAGTAGTTAACGATTTGGTTAAAAGCAACACCACCGTTGTCAGAAACATTAAACTTACCAAGTGACATTGCACCCATCAAGATGAGCAATAAGTAGATTAAGCCGATGGCAGCTACAGCTACCACCCCTGATTTAGCAACAACTTTTGATACGCTTTTTGCGTCTTTTTGTCCCATTCCACGTACAGCCGTTACTACAGTTACACCGAAGGCCAAACCAGCCAAGGCATCCATTGTGTTGTAACCTTCTAAGAATCCATTAACTAAAGCTGAGTGCTTGTAAGCTCCTGTTACAGCTGCAGTTTGTGGATTACCTAATGGGTTTACAAATGCAACAACGAATACTAAGAAAAGCAAGGCCAAGAATAAAGGGTTTAAAACTTTACCAACGTTAGATAAGATGTTGTTTTCATGATATGAAAAGGCAAATGCGGCAACAAAGAATAAGGCAGAGAATATTAATAAAGCTGGAGTCTGCATATTCTTGGGGATGAATGGTGCTACACCTACTGTAAATGAAACAGTTGCAGTTCTTGGTGTACCAAACAATGGTCCGATTGTTGCATGGATCAATACCATAAAGACTATGGCAAATCCTGCACCAAGCGGTTTACCAATATCATAGACACCTTCTGAACGAGTGATTGCGACTGCCAATACAGAAAGCAATGGCAACAATACACCGGTGATCAGAAAACCAACAGTGGCTGTACCCCAGTTGGAACCAGCCAATTGGCCCAAATGAAGTGGGAAAATTAGGTTTCCTGCCCCAAAGAATAATCCAAATAATAGAGAAGCAACGACTAAATATTGCTTCCAGGTCAACTTTTGAGATTCGAGATCTTTCATGTCTTCTCCTCCTGAAAAAATAAGTCTGATCACAAAAAAAGTCCCCCAGCCAAAATATCTTTGACTGAGGGACGCTCTAGCGTGGTACCACCCTTTATTCATATTGCTATTTCTAACAATACCTTTCACGTGCGACCATAAAAAATATGGCGATACGTTGGCACTATAATGGGCGCTCCCACTGCTTCTTACTATTGATTAAGAAACAGAACTAGAAAGGGATTTTCATTTAATCTTAGATTTATCTCCTTGCACCTGACGAGACTCGCTGTTAATCAAGAATTAAATTACTCTTCTTTCTTTTGCTTTCAGATTGATTAAATTGTTAATCATTATTTTAATTAGATTGTCATGAAAGTCAACACTTTTTTAATATTTTTATTTAAATTGTTTCCAATAGTCTGCTAAATACTTAACTGTTAAGCTTTCTGGCTTCTTAATTAAATCAGCTGGCTTACCTTCGGCGACTACCCGACCACCATTTTCACCACCACGTGGGCCAAGATCTAACATGTAATCTGCATTAACAATTAGATTCAAATCGTGAGTAATCGTAATAATCGTCGCACCTTGATCGAGCAACTTTTGCATTACTTGAACTAAAACTTTTACATCCAGTGGGTGAAGCCCAATAGTTGGTTCATCAAAAACAAATAAAGTGTCGTCTTGCTTATGACTTAAGTGAGTTACAAGCTTTAATCTCTGAGCTTCTCCACCGGATAAAGTTGGCGTACTTTCACCTAAGTGTAAGTAGTCAAGGCCAACTTCTTTAAGCAATTCCAATTCACGTTCGATCTTTGGCACGCGTTTAAAGACAGGTAAGGCCTCATTAATGTCTAAGTTTAAAACATCGACGATTGACAGATTATGCCATTTAACTTGTTGAATCTTAGAATTGTACCGTTCACCATGACAGGTTGGACAAGTCTGTTGCATGTCAGGCAAAAATTGAATGTCTAGGGTAACAATTCCAGTACCGCCACAAGTTGGGCAAGCTCCTTCTTTATTGTTGTAAGAGAAGTAACTAGGCGTGTAATGCTTTTCTTTTGCCATTGGTTGACGGGCAAAGAGTTTACGCAAATTGTCCATGATCGATATATAAGTAGCGACGGTTGAACGCGTACTTTTTCCGATTGGCGACGCATCAACGCTGACCACGTTATGGACTGGTGAATTAAATTTTTTAATCTGCTTGGGTAATTTTTCGTCTTTACTTTGGTTTTGAATTGCTGGAACAAGTGAATCGAGGATTAGACTAGTTTTACCGGCACCAGAAAAACCGGTGACTGCAGTGATTTGATTAAGAGGGATGCCAGCTTTAATGTCATGCAAGTTAAAGTAGTGATTTACTTCAAAAGTAATTTTTTCAGTATTAACTTTCTCGCTTGTTTTTCTAGCCATTAATTTAGCTTTACCATTCAAATATGGTGCAATTAATGATTGCGGATCATTTTTAATCTCGACAGGACTG
>NZ_CDLD01000021.1:0-1871 GCF_001006945.1 Lactobacillus sp. OTU4228 | reverse complement strand
AATATGGTGCAATTAATGATTGCGGATCATTTTTAATCTCGACAGGACTGCCTTGATCCCAAATTTCCCCACCTTGCTCACCAGATCCTGGACCAATTTCGATAATTTCATCAGCAGCACTAATGATGTCGACATTGTGGTCCACTACGACTAATGAGTTTCCTTGATCGACTAATTTACGCAAAACTTTAATCAAACCATCAACGTTGGCTGGGTGTAAACCAATTGATGGCTCATCTAAAACATAAAGTACACCAGTAGTTTCAGTTCTGAGAGTTCTAGCTAATTGAATTCTTTGCAATTCACCCGTTGACAAAGTATTACCTGCTCTGGCCATAGTCAAATAATCAAGACCTAGATCTAGCAATGGTTGCAAATTATTTGTAAATTCATTGATCAAAGAACTGGCCATCTTCTGCATATCGTCTGGCAATTGAGCTAATACTTCTTTACTCCATTTAGGTAAATCACCTAGCTGCATTTGCTCTACTTGATAAATGTTTTTGCCATTAACCAGTTGTTTTAAAAGCTCAGGACGAAGGCGTGTACCATGACAAACTGGACAAGTTGAATAAGTAAAGAATTCAGCGATCCGTTTCTGTGCACGTTCGCTCTTACTACTTTTAGCAGATCGTAAAACTGCTTGAGTAGCATTTTCATAAAGGACATTAAAATTATGGAAAACACGACCATTACTGGATATTAAGTCCATCTTGTATTTCTTCTCTGGACCATTTAAGACGAAATCTTTTTCCTTATCGGTTAGATCTTTAAAGGGAATATCAATTCTGACGCCAGCGTGTTGTGCCACATTTGGCATGAAGTTTCTACCTGGCAGATTCCATGAAGCTACTGCTCCGTCCTCAATAGAAAGATTCTCATCGGCGATTAATTTATTTTCATCAAGTTGGCGAACTTTACCAGTACCACCGCAGTTTTTGCAGGCACCATCTGAATTAAAGGCAAAATCCTCGGCACTGAACATGCGAAACTTAACACCACAGGTTGGACAAGTAATCATACCCATTTCGGCACCAAATTTCGCTGCTGCTTCTGCGATTTCTAAACTTGAAGTAACCCTGTGGCCATTAGGACAAACTGGTGAACCTAATCTTGAAAAAATTAAACGAAGAACATTGAAAGTTTCAGTTGTAGTTCCGACAGTGGCTCGTTCATTTGGAACACTTGGACGTTGACGCAGGGCTAAAGCTGATGGAATATGTTTTACACTTGTTACGTCTGCTTGTGTGCCCTGTTTAATTCGACGACGCATATAAGTAGATAAAGCATCGAGGTAGCGACGGGAACCCTCTTCATAAAGAATACCCATTGCTAAGCTAGATTTACCTGAACCGGATAAACCTGAAATAGCGACGAATTTGTGCAAAGGAATATCGACATCTATATTCTTTAAGTTGTGGACTTTTGCACCACGTACTTCAATTTTTGTTGGTAACGCCATAATCTCTTCCTCTCGTTTTTATTTTCAACATAATTAATTATAGAATTTCTTTTATAAATTAGTATAAATAGCACTACCTTTTCATTTATTTTTCTATTAACTTTTGGTATCGTGGATTTAAACAAATTACGAAAGGAAGATCCTATGACTTTTACAAAATTAGAAAACAGCGGCGATCAAGCTGTTGTCGCTGAAGAAGTAAAAATCTTGACCAACTTACTTAACGAATCCACCCGCCAACTAATTGGTGATGAAAAATTCGCTAAGATTCAAGATTTAATCAACATCTTGAAGCCAGCTCTTGCAAGCGGTGACTTGAAGTTAATCGGTGCTACTACTACAAGCGAATTCCAAAGAATTGAAAAAGACCCAGCATTATCACGTAGATTCCAAGCTGTACAAGTTCCAG
>NZ_CDLD01000020.1:0-4124 GCF_001006945.1 Lactobacillus sp. OTU4228 | reverse complement strand
AATAAAACCAACGGTGTTGTTACGATAAGCATCCCAGTCAGTTTCTTTAAAGTTCTTAGTTGATTCACCATTCAGAACCAATGAACCTTATCGTCGCGCCTTCTACTACATTGAAAGTCGTTTGGTTCACACAGAAAAGCAACTTTTAGGCGTCGTTGATAAGAATATTTTCATCAAGCCACGCGATCTTGAAAACCTTGAAAATATTCCTGTTTACAACGATCCTCAAGAATTTAAGGCTGATCTTGAAACTATCAAGGCTTCACTTGATGAAGATCATGATCAAGCTGTAACTCATAGTTTCTTTACTGAAATTTTAGAGGCAATTGATGTCTTCGGCTTCCACTTAGCCACTATCGATATGCGTCAAGATTCGAGTGTTAATGAAGCTTGTGTAGCAGAACTACTTAAGAGTGCTGGTATTTGCGACGATTACAGCGATTTAAGTGAAGATGAAAAGATCAAGCTTTTGCTTAATGAACTTGAAAATGATCCACGTAATTTACATGCTAACAACAAGCCTAAGTCTGAATTGTTGCAAAAAGAATTAAAGATCTACAAGACTGCACGTCAATTAAAGGATCGCTTGGGTGAAGATGTTATTAAGCAACACATCATTTCTCACACTGAAAGTGTATCTGACATGCTTGAACAAGCAGTTATGTTGAAGGAATATGACCTTTTAGATAATGAAAAAGCTCGTGTTCAAGTAGTCCCACTATTTGAAACGGTTGAAGACTTGCTTAATGCACGTGAAATTATAACTGAATATTTGAACTTCCCTATCGTTAAGAAGTGGCTTGCATCCCAAAATAACTATCAAGAAATCATGCTCGGCTACTCTGATTCCAACAAAGATGGTGGTTACCTCGCCTCATGCTGGAACCTTTATAAGGCACAAAGAGATTTAACCGCCATCGGTGAAAAGATGGGTGTCAAGATTACCTACATGCACGGTCGTGGCGGTACCGTTGGTCGTGGTGGTGGTCCTTCTTACGATGCTATTACTGCTCAACCATTCAAGTCAATTAACGATCGTATCCGTATGACTGAACAAGGTGAAATCATTCAAAACAAGTACGGCAATAAAGACACTGCCTACTACAACTTGGAAATGCTTGCTTCTGCCGCAATTGATCGAATGGTTTCAAAACAAATCGTTAGTGAAGATCATATTCAGGACTTCCGTTCATCAATGGATCAGATTGTCGATGAAAGCAACAAGATTTATCGCGAGCTTGTCTTTGAGAATCCGGCCTTTCTTGATTACTTCTTCCAGGCTACTCCTATCAAGGAAATCTCTAACTTAAATATTGGTTCTCGTCCAGCTTCAAGAAAGAAATTGACTGACTTCTCTGGTTTGAGAGCTATTCCTTGGGTATTCTCTTGGTCACAAAGTAGAATTATGTTTCCTGGCTGGTATGGTGTAGGTTCTGCCTTCAAGCACTTCATCGATGCTGATCCAGCTAACTTGAAGGAATTACAAGAAATGTACAAAGGTTGGCCATTCTTCAACTCATTGCTTGCAAATGTTGATATGGTATTGTCTAAGTCAAACATGGATATTGCTAGAGAATACGCTAACCTTTGTGATGATGAAGAAACCAAGAAAGTCTTTGATATTATTTACAAAGAATGGAAATTAACTAAGAAAGTCATCTTACAAATTGAGAATCATGATGAACTCTTAGCTGAAGCTCCTGTATTGAAGCAAAGCTTGGATTATAGAATGCCTTACTTCAACATCTTGAACTACATTCAAATTGAAATGATCAAACGTGGTCGTGAAGATGAAATTCAAGGTGTTTACCACAGCATCATACCTATCACTATTAATGGTGTGGCTTCAGGCTTACGTAATTCAGGTTAAAACCAGAAATAACTTGGTAACCGAATTTACCAAGTTATTTTTTATTTATTTCTTGTATAATCATTTCAAAGATGATATTCTAGTTAAAATAATAAATTTAAATAAATATTTTGTTTAAGCGAGGAATTCTTATGTATAGCATTTATACTAACTTTTTTGAATCAACTTCCTCCTCAAGTTACTCTGATCAGCTTGAGTGATTTTGGTATGCTTTAAACAAAATAAAAAAGATTAAACCGAATTCACTTTATTTAATGAACTATTGAATAAACTGGATTCGGTTTTTGTTTTAAGGAGGGTATCTTTTATGGAAAAAGAAAATAACGAGCTCAGGCGGTCATTAGGCTTTGGTTCAGCAATTTCAATTGTGATTGGGACTATCATCGGTTCCGGAATTTTCTTCAAACAAGCTTCTATTCTAGACAGTGCCGGGTCATCCACCATGGCGATTGCCGCCTGGATTTTCGGTGGTGTCATCACCTTAACCGCTGGATTAACGATTGCTGAAATCGGTGCACAAATGCCATATACTGGTGGACTTTATGTCTATGTCGAGAATCTGTATGGCCGAATTTGCGGTTTCTTGGCCGGTTGGATGCAAGTTATTGTCTACGGTCCGGCGATCATTGCTTCCGTGGCTGGTTTTATGAGTATCATGATCACCAACTTGTTTGGTATTGACGCAAAATGGCGCATCCCCGTTGCATTGATTACGATTATCGCCATTGGCTTGATGAACTTTTTAGAAAACAACGTTGCTGCAGCCTTTTCGGTAATCACGACAATCGGCAAAATGATTCCTATTGCGGCGATTATCATCTTTGGTTTGTTCTGGGGTCATCAAGATGCATTGGGCCAAACAGTCAGCGAAGTTAACCGTTCAACTGGCGGTTTTGGTGTTGCAGTTTTAGCAACCTTATTTGGTTATGATGGTTGGATTCTGATCGCTAACTTAGGTGGCGAAATGAAAAATCCGCAAAAATTACTTCCTAAGGCAATCATTTTAGGTATTAGTTCTGTATTAGTAATTTATACTTTGATCACTATTGGTATCTTTAGATTTATTCCTGCTAATATGATTCATAGTCTCGGTGAAAACACCACTTCATATCTTGCAACTAAGGCCTTTGGTGAAATCGGTGGTAAACTTCTTTCAATTGGAATCATCATTTCGATGATGGGGACTTTGAACGGAAAGATCATTACTTTCCCTAGAATTGTTTACGCGATGGCACGTCGTGGCGACTTACCATTTTCACGTCTTCTTTCATACGTAACTCCAAAAGGAAAATCACCAATCATCGCCACGGTCTTCATCATCATTCTTGCCACAATTATGATGCTCTTCTTTGATCCGGATCACCTTTCAGATTTATGTGTATTCACTATCTATTGCTTCTACTTGATGACCTTCTTCGGTATTTTCATTCTAAGGAAGAAAAACAACAAGCGACCATTTAGTACGCCTCTTTATCCTTTAGTACCAATTGTTGCAATCGCTGGTGGTCTTTTTGTACTAATCAGTGAATTGTTCAACGATCCTGCTGGTGTATTGTTATTTGTTAGCATTGTAGTCATTGGTTTACCTGTCCTTTATGTGGTTAAGCGAATGGATAGTAAACGATTGAAATAATCAAAACCCGTCTCAGCATATTGAGACGGGTTTATTTTTATATTCAGGTTAATTTTTATTCAAACCAACCGCAAACAAGGCTATCGCCAAGAACATTGCCAGCTCAGGCACGATCACGTTTATCATACTCAAGTTTCGAATAAGATATATCGAACAAACTGCTGCGACTGCTAGAGTAACAGCAATGTCTTTTATCCTGACTGCTCTTTCTGATTTGGTTACCCAACTAACAATAAGCATAATAATTCCTACAATAAGCAAAAGACCTGCAGTAAACATCAACACTGATGATGTATCGAAATCTTTAAAAACTGGAATTGCACTAATTAATAAAACCAGACCAAAGACGATGAAAACTATGCCAGCGTTGAATAAATTAAATGCTTCATGCCTATTTCTAAAACTGAAGAAAGCTAAAAAAGCTGCTACTAGTGTATTTATAAGTAAAACTACCCACATTTTGTTTATCCTTACTTGTAATGAACTTCTACCTTAGTATGATATGAAAGCCATCTACAATGAACGCGGCGCGTTTGTGGTTGAATGTATTAAAGCTTTTTGCGAGCAACTGAAGCAAGAACAAGAAAAGCCTAATAATCAATACGCCGAATTATATAGAAG
>NZ_CDLD01000019.1:0-10701 GCF_001006945.1 Lactobacillus sp. OTU4228 | reverse complement strand
TCTTGAATATAACTTGCTACCCTACCAGCAGAATATTCTAACTCTCCTTCGCGATTGTGCACGATTGCCCAGGATAGACACGCGCAAATTCAAGTTCTTTACTTTGCGCAAATTGGGATATGCTTTCTTAGTTTCACTAGATTTTTTCCAGTAAGTTCCTGTCATTTTACGCATATCAGCAGGATCCCTATATGGTTGAAAATCTGACTTCTTCAGTTTTACGACAGTGACCTTAGTTGCTGCATCAACTGGATGAACTATAGTAGCAACAGGCATTGCCAACAGTGCAGCAGCTATAGCAACTTTAAATTTTGTTCTCATTTCTATCTCCATTTCAAAACAATTTAGCTATATTTTACTACACTGAAAAAGTATTAATGCTTATCTTTAACATATTTAAAGAATAAAGCCCAGATAATAATTGCTACAATCAGTAAAAAGATAAAGGCGTGCTGTGTACCAATGGCAGTTGGCATACCAGCCTTTGAATGAAACGCATTTTGGCTCACGGCAACGATTGCGGAAGTAACTGAAGTACCAACGGCACCAGCGAATTGTTGAACAGTACTCAAAATAGCATTACCTTGGGTAACCCACTTTTTATCAATACGGCTAAGAGCATAAGTCATAACATTGCCAAGGATCATGCCCATTCCGCCCATGTACAGAATGTAGACTAACATGATGAAAATGTTAGACATGTTTCTAGAGAAGATAGCAAAAATGGCTAACTCAGAGATCATCAAGTAAACACCAGCCAAGGTTACGTTTCTTGCACCGTGCTTATCAAGTAAATTACCACCGATTGGCCCCATGATTGCGCCAACTGCACCTGCTGGCAACACTAATAGTCCAGCAGTCATTGCAGTGCTGTTGTTGGTTAATTGGATGTAGTTCGGAAGCAAGAAGGCATTACCAAGTGAAATCATTTGGATTAAGAAGAAGCCAAGTACTGTTGCGGCAAAGTATTTATTTTTGAGTAAGTCTAGTTTGAGTAAGGGATGCTCAAGACTCTTAGTTCTTTTAACCAAAAGGATTGCGGCAATAACTACAAAGATTAATGGCAAAACAATTTCTAAGATATTGCCGCTACTCAAATTGCTGAAACCATAGATCGCTCCGCTGAAGAAAATGGCAATCAGCAAAAAGCCTGGTACATCGATCTTTTGCTTAACCAATTCGGACTTCTGCTGGATACCCCAAAGTCCTAAGAGTAAGGAAATGATGATAAAAGGGATTAAAAGGTAAAATACCCAACGCCAACCTAAGCTGTTGATGACGATCCCACCAAAAGTTGGTCCTAGTGCAGGAGCAGCGCCCGTGATCAAGTTGCCTACGCCCATCATTGTCCCAATCTTTGACTTAGGAACTTGTTCCAAAATGATATTGAACATTAGTGGTAAGGCAATCCCTGTTGCAATTCCTTGAATTACTCTACCTAAGAGTAAGAAAACAAATGATGGCGCAATTGCATCAACGATAAGTCCTAGCAGAAATAAAACGTTAGCTGTTAAAAACAAATTTTTCGTTTCATAACTACTTTTTAAAATCGCAGAGATTGGCACAATAATTGAAATTGCCAATAGATAAATTGATGTCATCCATGATACGACGTTGGTTGAAACACCGAATTCTCTCATCAATGTTGGAAAAGCAATATTCATCGAAGTTTCAACGATAACTCCGCAGAACGACATTAGGCCTGTGGCGACAATAGCCGCAAAAACTTTTGCAGGAATTTTATCACTTGATTTAACCATTTTTAATTACGTTCAACACCTTTCTAGTAATTTCTAATTCTTCATCAGTAAAGTTAGCTCTTAGTTTCAAATCATCTTGCTTCATATACTCATGAATTTTTTGAACCAAAGTTTGAGCTTTCTCGGTTAATTTAACTAACTTTTGTCTCTTATCATTGGGACTAGCAATTCGTTCAACTAATCCCCTCTTCTCCATTCGTTGAACCATGATGGTCGTAGTTGAGCGACGAATATCGAATTCTTGCTCAATTTCATTTTGACTAGCCGTGTAATTAGGCATATTTGATAAATAATCAATAACGGACATTTGCGTGCCAGTAATGTTTAAACTAGTGGCAAAGTGATCACGTTCTCGTTCAATTTGTGTTATTGCCTGTTTAACTAATTTTTTTATCGGTTCCATTTACTACTCCCTTCATTTGTATTAGGTGTCTACCATATAATAGATTTGCTTTTGTTAGATATCAAACAAAAGCAGAATAAAAAAAGAGAATTCATTTTCGAATTCTCTCTTTTCAATCTAATTCATATATTCAATATCTTGTTTCTTGAACAAGTCGTAGCAAATCAAGTCCTTTGAATCCAAATCTGCCTTATGCATATCTACTGCATTGATCCGGTTATTGTCATAAGTAGTGAAGTACAAAATGCCTTTATCCAAGTTCATACAATCAGAATACATAGTGTATTCATAGCGATTGTCTTCTACTTCATCCAAGCCTTTAGGTTGTTCAACAGAATGCAAAATGTGGAAGTAGTTAGTTACGTTTTCTGCTTCATCCTTCCCCTTAGGAGCATGTGACAAAACGAAAGCGACTTTAACAAAACGAGAACTTGAATCCATACCACCAGGCAAATGGTGAGTACCAAGACCTCTACTGTACAAGTTGAGATCGACATTAGGAACTAAAGTGTTCTTAGGATTATGTGGAGTAACATCGGCATAGTCACTCAACTTGATCAATTGATCTGGAAATTCAGGATTGTTAGTTAAAACATGAACTGGATTGTCGTAAACGTGCAAACCTGACTTAGTGGATTCAACTACGATGCTCTTGCCAGATTTATCACTTAAAATCCAGTGCAAGTCAGCTACAGGTAAATTATCTGAAAAGCTAACGTTTAAAATACTTGCATCAGCTAAGATTTCCTTAACATCATCGGTAGTTTCGCAGTTGCTTAACAAATATGGCGTTAATTCAAAAGAAGTAATATTCTTCTTACCTTCCATCTTTGGGAAGTAGTGATTAGGACCTTGGAAGTTTAAACCAGCAATACCCAGCCCCTTTTCATTAATAGCATCACATAAAAGTGGATAATCATCATTAACCACGGAAACACCGATAAAAGCGTAGTGAGACTTTTGCGTTGGCAATTCTCTGTATTCAAATTCATAGTTTCTTGGTACGATAACTACCTTTTGACCATAAGCAATTTCATAATCAAGATTTCTACCAAAATAGTGATCACTTGGACTATAACAAATTGATGTACACATTTTTTGTGCCTTTCTATAACTCAATTTTGTATTAACACTTGTCATTCTACTACTTGGTAACAATTATTTAAAACTAATAAAATCATAGGCTTTAGCAATTATTATTTTAATGAATAAATGCTTCTGTCTGCTCAGATGGTCAATTATAATTATTATAAAAAATAGGAAAGGAAATGATAGATATGCCCCAATTGACCAAACGTGTCACGATGATTGAACTGTTCTATGACTTGGTATTTGCTTACATGATTTCGCAAGCAACAAGTCTAATTCACCATTTGAGTCATGGGACAGTTTCACCAATTTCATTTTTGATTTTTGCAGTAGTTGTCATCGTGTTCATTAACTCTTGGATGGTTCAATCCGTTTTTACCAATAGATTTGGCTCATCAAGCTGGACGGATATTGCCTTTTACTTTGTTGATATGATGATTTTACTCTACATGACAAATTCATTTGGCAATACCAGTTCCGAAAATATGACTACATTCTTTATGGCTGCTAGTCTTTTATCACTCACCCTACTTTTACAGTATTTGATTGTTTATTTCAAAGCAGATTATCAAGCCGATAAAGATATCGCCAAAGTTTTCAGTGGAATTTTGTTATTTAGAACTTTGACTTTATTGATTGGTGGTCTTTCAAATGCTGGTTGGGCCAGATTAGTTGCCTTTTTGGGATTATCATCAGCTGGATCTTACCAAGCTTTACAGGTAAATATACTAAGAAGCATCCGATTATCTTCTCTCACTTACTTGAAAGATTGACTTTGCTGATCATTATTACGTTTGGTGAGACGATCATTGGTATTGCTGATTACTTTAAGCCAAGCAACTCAATTTTTGTCTTCTTTACTGTTGCTAGCTTATTCTTTGCTTACATCGCAGAGTTCGATCACTTAATTGAAGAAAAGAAGACCGGACAAACTGGTAATTTATTAATCTATCTTCACTACTTTATTTTGTTTGGCCTGAGCCTGATCACTGTCTCATTGATGTTTATTAGTGAAAAAGAAGCTAATTCATTGTTTGCGATTTCTTGTTTGTATGGCGGGATGCTTCTCTTCTATATCGGTATCACTATTGCCATTACCTCCAACAAGCCCCAGTACAATTCAATTAATAAAATGAACTTGATTGGTTGGATAGTAAGTAGTTTATTGATTGGTTATGCAATCAGTTTGCTTAACCCAAGTTTATTTATTGTTGCTCTTTGCAGTGCGGTAGTTGGCATCTTCAACGCTGGTATGAAAGTCAGAGTTTTGTATCAGCGCTAACTTAAAATAATAAAAGTGCGCCAGAAATTAGTTCTGGCGCGTTTTTTATTGGCCTCATTCATGAATTAAACAGGTAGTTGTCTTTTTTAAAAACACATGATATTTTTAGTTACTAAAAGTAAGCTAGCAATATTCTTAAAGAAAAAATTTAAAGGAGTGACCTACCATGAAAGTAGAATTAGGTATTTCAACTTTTGGAGAAACAACCCCACTTGAAAAGACTGGCAAGGCAATCAGTCATGACCAAAGAATTAGAGATTTAGTTGATGAAATAGTTTTAGCAGATAAATTAGGCATTGGTGCTTATGCAATTGGTGAACACCACAGAAAAGACTTCGCAGTCTCTGCACCTGAGATAGTTCTAGCAATGGCCGCTTCAAAGACAAAGCAACTTTCTAGTGCAACGACCAACTTGCCAACGATTAATTCAATCAGAGTTTATGAGCAATACGCCACAATGGATGCTATTGCTCCTGGTCGAATCGAAATCATGGCTGGACGCGGTTCATTCACTGAAGCTTTTGACTTATTTGGTTATGATTTAAATGATTATAATGACTTGTTCAAAGAAAAGCTGGATATGTTGTTAGCAATAAACAAAAACGAAATTCTGAATTGGCCTGGTGGCAAATTCACACCTAAGGTAGATCATATTGGTATCGAGAAGCCTTTACCAATCTCACTAGCTACTGGCGGTAGCCCTGCGTCAACGATTCGTGCAGCTGAGATGGGCTTACCTATCGTTTATGCAATTATCGGCGGCAAGATGGAACACTTCGCACCTTTGATCAAACTTTACAAAGCAGTTACGGAAAGAACAGGACAAGATTTAAGTAAAATGCCAATTGCGGCTCACTCATGGGGTTGACTTGTTTCTACTTGCATTTACCAATTGCTTCTATGCCACACGAAGATATAGTGAAACTGCATGTAAAACTTCCTCATTAACAATAGCAGGATTCTTGTAGCGACCATAAGGAACGTTAATCTGACCTTGAGAATTTACACGAAATAAGCCATTAAATCCAGTTTTATTAAGATAAATGAATCTTGCAGCACGTTCTGTATTAGAGCGTTTTTGTAGTTCACCAGTACGATCCCAAGCACGCATTTGGTAATAGTAGTCACTACTGTTATTAAGCTCATGCTTTTTGAGTAAATGGATTAAAGAATCGACGTCATCTCTTACTACTAAGTAGGTATTGATTAATTCATCATTAAAGTCGTTAATTACGGGGTGTGGACATTGTATATCCAAAAAAACAGCGCCCCCTCCCACGAATGGTTCGTAATAATCTTTAATCTTTGACGGCAAATAACGTTTTATTTCTGGTAATAATTGTCGCTTTCCCCCAGCCCATTTGACAAAAGGCTTAACTAAAGGATTTTTGTGTATTGTCATTGTATAAGTTCTCCTTCAGATTCTATTTTCCAATTTAAATACTAATTAAAAATGCGACTAACTTCCAGTAGCATCATTTTTAAGTATTTATTATTTTATGCCTGCTTTAGGGCCTCTAATCTATTCTGATTATCTCATGTAAACTGGTTCAATGCACATCGAATTTCTTTCGATACCTGATAAAAGTTGTCCGCTTGATCCCGGTATTCCGAGCAACATCTACATCACTCATGCCCGCCTGATAAAGCTTAAAAGCATGTTGCAAACGGGGATCATCTTTGGCATATTGGGGTTTGCGCCCATGATATTTCCCCTGCCGCTTAGCTAAGGCAATCCCTTGTTGCTGGCGCTCAATGATTCGCTTACGTTCACTTTCGGCCTGATACTTATAGAGTTCAATAATCAAGTTGGTCATCAGTTGACGTAAATTTGGGTCAGCAATCCCTGTCATGGACGGCAAATTTAACACATCTAGGGTGGCACCCTTATTTTGAATGGAGTTCATGATCTTAGTCAAATCATGGTTGTTTCTGCCTAAGCGATCTAATTCAGTGACCATTACAATATCACCCTCACGAATATAGGCCAGCATTTTTTGCAGTTCTGGCCGATTAGTGTTAGCCCCACTTAATTTATCCGTAAATAATTTATCAACGTCTTTTAAAGCCGCTAACTGTCGATCTAAATGTTGCTCCTTGGAACTCACACGCGCATAACCGATTTTAGCCATTTTCAGCTCTCCTTTTTTGGACAGTTCTAATGAACATCTGTATTTCCTAGTATAGCACAAAAATAAAAACGGCCACTAGGGTATACCCTAATGACCTTTTTTGATCTATCAGCTGACGTCAACTTTCATCTGGTAAAAAGCCGTGTTCGACAATCAATAACTGGCGTGCCATCGTCTCAACCACGGACTGCAGATCTTCAAACTTGCGATAATGGCCACTGGCAATGAGTCTGGTGGTGACCGCCGTTTGTTGGGCGATTAAGGCAGAAACTACACCGAAAACGTCATCGACTGACAGGCCCTCACGACGAGGCAGCTGTTCAATTTTCTCGCGAAAAATGCGATCGATTTCAGCGGATATGGCAGTTGTTTCTTGCTGCACTTGTTGTCGCAACGGTTCGGGAAAATGCGGTAAATCAGCATAGGCTTGCATCATCAAGCGGTATTCAGCTGGGAATTTGAATTGTAGTTTCAACTTATACTTAACTGCAGTGGTCATCATGGCAGCCAAGCCAGGGGCATTCTGCCACTTTTTGGGGTCCATGTGATCATAAATTCGATGATAGGCATATTTGAAAGCGTCAAGATACAGCGCTTGTTTATTGCCAAAATAATGGAAGAGCAAGCCCTTAGATACTTGTGCTTGGTTGGCAATCTGATCGGTTTTGCTCTTGATGAAGCCTTGCTGGCCGAAAATTTCCGTCGCTGTTTTGAGGATTCGGGTGACCTTTTCAGGATCTGTCACAACATTTTTCATAGGCTCAAATCCTGACGGCGATAACCAGCAATGCCAAGAATAAATAATACTATAGCGCTAACAACCATCACGATTAGCCATGTTTGATCAACGTTTTCAACCGGTACATTGGCAATCCAGCCAAAAGGTGTGAAGTTGCCTGCGTGTTTTGGCAAATCAAACAATCCCCGGAAAATTTGAACGATCAGACCGGCTCCCATATACAGCCAGAATAGACTGCTTAAGCGTGGCCACAGACCGACTAGTGCGATGCCAAGGGCGATAAACGATATCACAGCCGGAACGCTAGCCACGAATAGGCGACCGAGGTACTTGAGCGGCAACGGGTGACTGAGAACAGTGTTCCCAGTGAAGAACAAGGCCAGCAGCCCAGCAGAAAGGACGAACACGCCTGCCAGCAGACCAAAGCAATAGTAGCTGACACTGATCGTGGTTCGCGTTGGCTTTTCGGCATGAATGACGCTCAAGTAACCAAGGTTGTCATCGCGTTTGAGTCGGAATGCCACTTGGACGCCAGCAGTCACGGCTAATGCGACGAAAATGCCGAGATACATGCCTAAGAATGACAGGACCATGGTCTGATTGGCAGCGTTGATTTGGCCAACATCTAGTATTTTACGATAAAGCGGATTCGTTTTAAGAATGTCGCCAACGCCGCCGAGCACACTACCCATGACGCCGCCAAACACCACGGCGCCGATTAACCACCCAGCAAATAATCTGCGCTCAGTTCGCCACAGTAAGGCAGGGATCGAGCGAAGCCAGCCGGCAGCTTTGGCTCGGCCGGTGCGTTCAGCAATAATCCCGGCGCCCAGATCGCGGTTGCGGGCAATCATGGTGGCGCTGGCCGCAAGCAGAATGCTGACCAGTAAGGCCAAACCTAAAGCCCAGACGTTGTTATCAGTATAGAAGTTTGCTTTTTCGAACCAACCAATTGGTGATAACCACGTCAGATTTTGATGCTGGATATCGGTGACCAGCCGAACCAAATAAGCGGCAGTCAGCACCATGTAGCTCAACATATTGGCTGTACGTGTGTTATTGGTTAGTTGCGCGAATAGCAACGCAATGGCTCCGAATAGCAAGTTGGCGATCACCATCCCCAGTGAAAACAGGAAGTCACCGTACAAGTCAGTACCACCCATGTTGACAGCGGCCAACGAGACAAAATAGAGGATACCCATTATGGCACTGTCGATGAGAAGCTCAAGCGAAGCGGCGGTGATGGCAGCCGTTCGCCCAACATTGCGAGCGCGAACCATTTCGAGCAAGCCACTTTCTTCTTGACCGCGGGTGTTGCGAATCATCAGCGGCATAACCCATAAGGCCTGCAAAATAATCATGAAGACGACCATCACACCAGCAAACACAATCGCTGTGTTATACGTGTCCACCTTTGGCATCGCGCCAAACATTGCCGCCATGCCCGGCGCTTGCAGCATTTTGACAATCTCTTTAGAGCCCGAGGCCCCGCCTGCAAAGGCTGCTTCCAATTTGCCAGCACCACTGGCAATCATCATGATCAAAATGACAAGCCAGATGAGTGAAAATTTTAGATTTTGTTTGAGGTTTGCCCGAAGCAGATAACCTGCGTTCCGATTACTGTGCCGCATGAGTCTCACCTTGCTTTCCATAATAACGCAGGAATAACTCTTCCAGCGTTGGCGGCGTTGATTGCATGTCGACCACGGTGTTGGCGGCCAGTGTGGTCATGATGGTGCCAAGCGCGTCTCGATCAGCGGTGAAAACCGCCTTGGTGTGCTCGGAATCGCGATAAGTGAGGTCGTGAACGCCAGCTTGCTTTGCCAAAGCAGTCATTGGGGTAGCGGTGGTGACTTCAATTTTGATCCGCGATAGATGCCGTAATTGATCAAGATTGCCGCTCTCAATCACACTACCATCACGGATGATAACAATTGAATCACACATTCGCTCGACTTCGGACAAAATGTGGCTTGATAGCAGCACACTTTTACCGGCTCTTTTCAGTTTTAAAACTTCTTGCTGGAAAGTCTGTTCATTTAATGGATCAAGCCCAGAAGTGGGTTCATCAAAAATATACAAATCGGCATCTTGCGACAACGCAGCAATTAACGCTACTTTTTGACGATTGCCTTTTGAATAGGTACGAGCTTTTTTCTTCGGATCAAATTCAAAGGCCTTGATTAGTTCATCGGTCTTTTGATTATGCTGGCGGCCATTTAAACGTAGCAATAGGTCGATAATTTCGCCGCCAGAAAGATTTGGCCATAAATAAACGTCCCCAGGAACATAGGCGATGCGTGGATGAATCGCCGCATCATCCCGCCAGGCATCTTTGCCGAAGACGGTCACTGAGCCGCCACTCTTTTTTAATAAGCCTAAAATAGCTCGAATGGTCGTGGATTTGCCGGCCCCATTAGGTCCTAGAAAACCCAGAACCTGACCGGGTGCCAACGTGAAACTGACATCTTTTAATGCGGCAAACTTGCCAAAGTTTTTTTGAAGATGGTCAAGTTCGATAATAGCTGTTGTCATTTTTGTCATCCTCCTTAAGGTCAAACTTGAAACACGTTTTAATATGTCGGTATCTGATCAACCTTTTCCAGTATAGTCGCGATTGACTGACGAGTCAACGAATTATTGACTCGTCAGTCAATTTTTTTGTGACGCCGGATTTACAATGTAAGTGCAACACCTAAATAACTAGACCAAAAAGGCCATGAAGCCTTAAACTTATAAGTGACAAAACCAATAAGTTAGGACGGACTTCATGGCCCAATCTAAAGATACCATCAAAAAATCTTAGAAACTGTTTAGTATCTTTTGAGAAGTAACCTGATAAAAGCTAACGAAACCATCATGAGACTAGTGTTGAGCTTACGCTCACAGTTACGCCATAAACGATGATAATTTCCCAACCAACTAAATGAACGTTCAATGAGCCACCGTTGGGGGATAACCGAAAATTGGTGTAACTCATTTCATTTAACGACGATTACCTTGGCTGAGGTTAAACTGCTAATCTCATTGGCAAAATTTTGGCCGGTATAACCACTATCAACCATCATGGTTCGAACCAATTTAAACTGCTCTAAATTAAGGGTGACGAGTGCAATCGCCCCGTCACGATCAGTGATGTTAGCCCGGGTAATATGGATAGCTTGCGGGAATCCATTGATGTCGACGGCTAAATGGCGCTTAATGCCGGAAATTTTCTTGCCACCATCGTAACCCTTATTTTCAGCGGTAGCGGTGTTCTTAATGCTTTGGGCATCTTAAATGAAATGAGTTACACC
>NZ_CDLD01000018.1:0-11133 GCF_001006945.1 Lactobacillus sp. OTU4228 | reverse complement strand
AATTTGGATTTTTCTATCCCTGCAAATCACATTGCCAGTGTTATCAGTGAATTCGTTGATTCTATTCCTAACGAAGTTATCTTAGAAACCACTTCTAATACAGGCAGACCTGCATATCACCCGGCAAATCACGCCAAGTACAGCCATTTTTAAGGACATAGAGCATGGCACAGAAGATATAGTAAGAAATAATTAACTAAATTAGATCATATTATTAGTCTTGATGTAATAATATGATCTTTTTATTTTACTTTCGCCTATTTATTGAATACATATGATATAATTTTAGTCAAGGAGGTGAAACTATGAAAGCTAATCAAGTAATGGAAATACTTCAAATTAGCCGTTCAACTTTGAAGCGTTATCGTGAAAAAGGCTTTATTAAAGCTGTTCAAAAGCCAACAGGTCAATTTGAGTTTGACGATGATTCGGTTTGGTTGTTTAAAAATAAACATACTCCTCGTCAGACTATTCTCTATGGTCGTGTTTCTACTTATAAGCAAAAACATGATTTAGCTAATCAAATGCAAGAATTACGTGATTTCGCTGAAAATAAAGGCTATCATGTCGATAATTCCTTTTCAGATATTGCCAGTGGCATCTCTTTTAAAAATCGAAAACAGTTCTTTAAATTATTAGACTTAGTTTTGGCAGGCAAAGTTGAAAGAGTAATCATTACTCATCAAGATAGATTGAGTCGTGTAGGGTTTGAGCTATTTGAATACTTGTTTAAAAACTACGGGACAACGATTGAAACTATCTCAAATGAGCTGAATCCTAAGACTGATGAAGAAGAGCTGTTTGAAGAAATTATCAGCCTACTGCATTGCTTCTCTATGAGAGAATATTCTCATAGACGAGTGGAACGTAAGCTTATAGAAAGCACCTTAAATCAGAAAGGCGGTGAAAAAGATGGCAAAAAAGAATAAGCAAGTTCCTAGAAATGACTTGCAATATGAGCAACTAGCCAGTGAATATCTAATTAAAGCTACTCCGAAGCTTGATGAGTATTCTTTAGTAGCACACAATTTGTACAACCGTGCCCTTTTTGACTTAAGACAAGGCTTTTTTAAAAAGAAATATATTAAAGGCTATAGTCAACTCGATCAAATATTTAAAGAACGTTATCAAAAGCGTGAGTTAATGCTTTATCATAGCTTAGGCTATGTCCAATCGGCACAACAGACTTTAAGAGAGGTCACAACTGTTTGGCAATCATTCTTTAAAGCGCTGAAAGCCTACAAAGTAAATCCTAGCAAGTTTAGCGGAAAACCAAGATTGCCCCGTTATTTACGGGACAAACGCCATACCTTCTTTGTAACTAATCAAAACGCTAAAGTTAAAGATGGCTATTTGATTGTTCCAAAATTGGATTTAAAGCTAAAACTTGCGCCTAATATTGAAAAAATTGGACGCGTTGCTTTTAAACCTGTCGCTAATGGCTATAAAGTAATTGTTCCATATAAAGCCAATAAAGAAATTAAATACTTACCAGATAACGGTAAATATATTGGGATTGATCCAGGAATTGATAATGCTTTTGCTTGCGCTTCTAACACTGGTAATCGTCCGCTACTCATTAACGGTCGTGGAATTAAGTCGGTTAACCAGTATTATAATAAAAAGCGTGCTGAATTAAGACAGCTTCAAGCTAGATACCATCAGCTTGAACGAATAATTAATACCAAACAAGGTAAGAAAGTTGTCTATCAAGATACCCAAGCTATGAAGAAAATTACTGCTTGGCGCAATGACAAAATTAGGCAATTTGCCCACAAAGCATCTAAACGTATCGTGGATTATGCGTTAAGCTGTGAGGCAAACACAATTGTCATCGGCAAGAACAAGTCATGGAAAAGAAGTTCAAATATAGGGAAAAGAAATAATCAAAACTTTGTTGGCATTCCCCACCAAGTTATGATCGACATGATTAAATACAAGGCTAATTTAGCAGGAATTACTGTTATTCAAACTAACGAAAGTTACACTAGTCAAACTAGTAGTTTAGATCATGAACAGCCTTGTTGGGAAAACGGCAATAAAAGCAGAAAACGACAAGGTAAAAGCCCTGTTAACAGACGAATTAAACGTGGTTTGTTTAAAGCTAATGATGACCGCTTAATCAATGCGGATATTAACGGAGCTTTGCAAATAATTAGAAAAGTATTCTCGAATTTCCAAGTGAATGACGAGATAGCGGGCGTAGTGTTACGTCCAGTTAAATGGAGTCCTAAGTTTTAGGGCACTACTTAGCAAAGAAAATATAAATCTTATCCAAGTTTATCGGTTGACGCTTTTGTAAAGTTGTCCTTATAGTTTCTAAGCTAGCAAAAGTTTGGGAGTGTACTAAAAAGGTTGAAAGCAGATATTAATAAACGAAGATAAGATAGGAAAATGTGTTCAAATAAAATAAAGTGGATATATTTAACCAATATTTTCTAACATTATGAAGGCAATTGAAATCTACGGTAATGAAATGGTTCCAAAGGTTAAAAAGCATTTTAAAGATAAAGAAAATAAGAAGAAGCTCTTCTCTTTTAAATGGAAGAAATAGGTTGAAAGATTAAAGTGTTAAGTTTAAAATATCTTTTAAACTTTATTTGGAGGTTAGTGTAATGACAACTAACGAGAAAATTATTGCTCTAGTTAAACCAGAATATTTGAAGAAAATTCCAAAGATCTTTAGAAAGCATGCTACTGATAATACTTGCAAGTTAATTGCTAGAGAACATTCAGAGTTATACAAGGCATTTGAAGATGGTGAACCAACTGATAGTCAAAAACAAGAAATGACTGATTTGGTTAATGGCATCTTTGAAGAAAGAATGAAGAAGCATAGTATGCTTTAAGATAATAGATATGAAAACGCCGACGATCTTTTTAGTGAAGGTCATCGGTGTTTTTTTGCCCTAGCAAAAAGAGCCTGACATTATCAGACTCTCTTACGCTTATTCGAGATTTTATATTATATTTACTTCTTTGCGGCAGCTTCTGCTTCAGCAGCTGTGTTTGATGGTGTTAAAGCAACGCTGTCAGTGTCAAATTTAACATCACTAGCTTTTACATAGCCATCAGTAAAGTTAAGGCTACCCTTGCTACCTTCTACAGAATTATAAACTAAATGATAGAATAATTCTGCTTTGTTTTCACTTGGAACCCAAAGATAAAGTAATTTATCAACCTTAAAACGTCCAGATTGTTTCCGAGGGCGATCACCATTAAAGTTAATTACAGTACCGTCAGCATGGTAAATATCTTTAGCTGCTTTAACAGCATAATTATAAATCCAGTAGTTTGTACCTTTGATATGGTAAATGGCTAATTCCCAGTCATCATCACCGTCTCGTCCAGTACCAGCACGTGTTCCTTGTTCTAGGCGGTCAACTACAAACTTATCTCCCATTTTAGCTGTCTTTCCAGAAGGTTGGACCATATCTTTATCAGGTACTTCTACACAAAGGTTGGCAACTCTAGCAGTTACAGTTACATTAGTTTCATCTGGTTGAGTATTATTGGTTGTTGTGTTGTCAGTTGGCTTGTTAGTAGTGGTATTTGATGAAGTATTATTGCTATTTGGAGCCATTGTGGTGTTGGCTCTAATAACTGGTCCTAAGTTATATGATTTAACGTATTGCTTAGCTGGACCGCCTACTCTGAAGCAGTGCTTGCCATTCTTAAATCTGTAAGAACCACCATAAGTAGTGATTGTCTGACCTCTGTACAACTTCCATCTATTTTGGTAACTAGTACGACGTGTAGAAGTACTGTAGATGTAAGTGTTATGTGTAATTCTTCTAGTTACACCGTCAATGTTAGTAGCCTTTAAATATTGATCTTTATCGGCAACTTTATAATAAATGCCATCACCAATCTTTACAGGGCCAGCTACTAATCTAGCATAGCTAAATGCATTATATTTTACGCCAGTGCTGTTGCCATCTTTATCATAAGCAACAGCGGTGTGCATAATCATCTTATTTGTATCATTGGTATCTGCAGCTTGAACTGTGTGAGCCTGTGAGCCAAATGAAAGCATTGGACTTACAGCCATTAAAGCTGCAACTGAGGCTAATATAATCTTGTTTTTCTTCATATAAATCATTCTCTATGAATTTACAGTTATGCTTTTATTTTAATCCCCCCATTTTTAAAGGCAATTAAAAAAGCCGTCTTCATGACGACTTTAAATATTATTTCAATTCATTTATATATTCTTTCAACTCAGGAAGCTTCTTAATATTAAAAGTAAAGACATGCATCCCCAACTTCTGAGCAGTTTCCGTATTCTCCGGACGATCATCAATGAAGAGGCATTCATCAGGGACTAACTGATATCTATTGAGCAGAATTTGATAAATTTTAGGATCTGGCTTCATCAACTTTTCAGCTGCTGAAAAAACTTCACCTTCGAAATATTTGCCATAATCGGTGCTCATTAGATAATTAGCAAACCGCATCCCCGTGTTGGATAAAGCAAACAAGTGATACCCCTTTTGGTGCATATCCTTCATGAAAGCTAGTATTTTAGGAAAATAGATCACTTCTTCAGGCCAAGTGGTCATAATCTTTTCAATCTTGGGTTGCAATTCTGCTGGGAGTTCTCTCTTGAATATATCGGTAGCTTCATCTTCAGTTATCCTTCCTGCATCCACTTCAAGCCATTCTTTTGAACCAAAGATGTTTTTCTTAAAAATAGCACGTTCTTCGTCATTTACGTCATAGTGGTCAATGATCTTATCAGGATCGTAGTCAATTAATACATTTCCAAAGTCAAAAATTATGTTTTTCAGCATTTCATTTACTCTTTCGTTAGGTTATGTACTAATAATAAACTAAATTTGCGTCAAAATTTGTGATCCAATCTCTAAACCTGCTGTGTGTGAAGCGCTGCCCCAATCGCGTTCATCATAATTATCCATATCGGCTAGTGTATCCGCAGTGAATAATATTTGCGTAAAATCAACTTTTCTAAATTGAGCACAAGCAGCCAATGCAGCACATTCCATTTCTACTGTGCTTGCACCTAGTTGACGAAACTGTGCGACCTTCTTAGGAGTTTCTCTAAAGAAACCATCTGTTGTCCAAGTCGTTATCTCATCATATTTAAGATTTAACTTATTAAGTTGTTCCTCTACTCTTTTAATAAATTGAGCGTTCAAGTCAATGAACTGCCCTGGTTCCATATAGTGAAAAGAAGTACCTTCATCGCGTATTGCACGATTAGGTAAAAGCATGGTATTTTCTGGTAGGTCTACTAATGCACCCGCATTTCCTACCGCTAAAACTTCCTTAACACCATAACTTATTAACCAGTCTAAAAGTTGAGTTGCCGCAGGTGCTCCCAATGGTGCTTGACATAGGGTGAAAAGTTCACTATTAATTTCGACTTCATAAACCTTTGGAGTAAAAGAAATAGTATCAAACATTCCTATGGTGCGGTGCAGATGCTTATCTAAGAATGAATCTATTTCTTCTTTTGGCACGAATGCATAAAGTAAACGTGAATGAAAATGAAACGGTGCTTGGTCATGATCTGGCTCAAGTACTGCATGATGATTTTTATCAAAGTCTAAGATGAATGGTTGTTGGTTCATGCTTACTCCCCCATGTCTTGATTTCCTCAATTGTTAATTCATGCCAAGTATAAAAACCTAGCTGACCAGTATGAATACCACCAAAACCAATATGATCGATCTGATCAAAATACTTATGAAAAGCTGACATCAAGGTTCCATCGCCACCAATGGCAATAACTATATCAGGATTTTCATCATCAATTTGGAGAACACTCGAAGCTTCAATTGCTTCTCGCAATTTCTTGAATACGTTCTGCGTTTTTCCCTGTTGTTCGCAATAATTGCAATTTTAGTCATAGAAAATATCTCTTTCAAGTACTATTTAGTAATGTAATCCAAAATTGCAAACATTACATCCTTGTTTTCTGCTGGCACACCATGTGCAATGATCTCACTAGCATTTTGCTTCAAAGCGTTGTTATCATCTGGGTATGAACTATCATTAATGGCAATTTCACGTAAGTTGTCTTCCATTGGTTCAAAGTGGAATTGCAAACCGACGATGTTGTCGCCTAATAAAAAGCCTTGGTTTTCAAGCAAGTCACTTGAGAACAACAACTTGCCACCTTCTGGAATTGAAAACATTTGTTGGTGCCAGTGCAAAGCAGTCAACTTGTCAGGGATGCCTGGAATTTCATGATTCTTCAAATATACAGGAGCCCAACCTACTTCCTTGTATTTAGCATCTGAAACTTCACCGCCAAAGGCCATGGAAATTTGTTGTGCACCAAAGCAAGCACCGAACATTGGCTTGTGTTCTTTGGCTAATTCCTTGATTAATTCTCTTTCTTGCTTGATCCATGGGAAGTCGTCGTTAGGACTCATTGGTCCGCCCAAGATTACCAACATGTCGGTTTCATCTGCAGTTGGCAACTTGCCAAAAGTAGCTGGATGATATACGTAAAATTCGGCGTTGTGTTCATTAGCCCATTTTTCAATTGAACCTGGACCTTCATTAGGTGTATGTTGTAAAACGTTGATTCTCAAAATCTATCCCTCATTTCGATATCTTTTTACTATAATATTTTTAGTTCATTATACACGCGGAACAAAAAATATGACTAATAATTTGCAAGTCTATTCTTATTTATTGCAATAATCTAACTTACCATAGAAAAATGCGATCCAACTAAAAAAAGCGGGAACCGACAAATTGTAACTTTTAATTTTCCATATTTCGACTTTAATCGATCTTTGACATGTTCTAATACTTTGTCACTGACAATATAAAATGTAAGGATCGTTACTAACAAAACATTATATAGTGATACATCTTTGGGTGTAACAAAATACAAAATCCAATAGATAATCAGCAAACTGATCATTACTACATAGCCAGTAATATTGCTGATTTTGTCGATCTTCGGCATATTTTTCTTTTTAGCTATATATTCTCCAGTTCCTAATAAAGCTAAAAGAACTAAAAGTGGGAAAAGCCAATTTCCGTCACTAAAGATACTCAATAACATATTTCTATCCCTTTATATTTTTAATTAAATGTTTGTTACTTCGATTTTAGCCACTGATGCATTGGTAAAACCAATTTTAAAGACCTTTTCAATGTCGATATCAACGGCAACAAGAAAGTTAAAGATTGCACCTGCATGAGAAACCACTAGGACGTTTTCATTTGCTTTGTTTTCTCTACCAATCTCCTCATCGTATCAAGCATTCTCTTTTGAATCTGATCTGTACTTTCACCACCATACTTCACAAAGAAGTTACCACAAGGAACAGGTGGATTCAAACGCTCATCTTCTGCTTCAAATGAACCAAAGTATTCTTCCTTCAATCCTTTTAAACGTTTATAAGGCAGTTGATGATCTGTAGCTAGTTCCAAAGTATCAGATGCTCTTTCAGCAGTTGATGCATAAGCTTTATCAAATTGCTTTCTTTAAAATAGCGGCCCATTTCTTTTGCTAGGTTAATCCCTTCTTCAGTCAAAGGCGAATCAACCCTGGATCTTATGCCATAAGTTAAAGTAAGTCTGGCCATGGCGCATTAAATAAATCGTAGTCATAAGTCTTCCTTTCAAAATCTTCTTATGATTAGATTAGCACACCATACAAAAAAGGAATATACCAAATTAATTGGTGTATTCCCTTTTAGTTTACTTACCCTGTTTCAAAATAATATCTGTTGGCTTAATATCCTTACCAAAGTATTGTCTTAATTCCTTGTTGTAATCTTCGACAAAAAACCTTTCCTTATTTAATTTGGTAATTTCTCGATTAGCCCAGCGAAGTAGTGAGTGGTTACCCTTCTTAACAGCTGGCGAGATGTATTGCTTAGGTCCAATACTCTTAATACCAACGGTGTACTTAGGATTTTGCTTTACCCAAGCATAGAGGTATGAGTTATCATCGGCTAATGCTGCCCCGCGACCATTTTTAAGCGCGTTGAATTGCTGCGTCTTTGAGTCAAATTTTAACAAGTTGACATTGCCTTGCTTTGTGAAGTAATTTTCTGCAGTCGTACCCTTAGTGACGATCAACTTTTTATTCTTCAACTGACTAGCCGACTTAATTGGTGCACTCTTTGGTGAAATTACCCCAACTGAAACTTTCATGTATGGCTTAGCGTAATCAACGACTTCTTTTCTTTCTGGTGTAACTGTGAAGTTAGCCAAAACGATATCAGCTTTATTTGAATTCAAGGTATCTACACGGTTGTTGGCGTTAACCTGGACAAATCTGATTTTTACGCCTAAGTCCTTAGCCATACGGCGAGCCAAGTAGACATCGTAACCTACACGCTTACCGTCGGAATTAACCCAACCATATGGTGGCAGGTCGCCAAAAACGGCCACTCTGATATAACCACGACGTTTGATTTCAGAAACACCATTTTGACTACTCCAGCGACTAGCTGAAGTACCACTATTTAGTCCTTTTTGCGTAAAGCCAAAATAAGCAGAAACGACGACTAAAATGATGGCTAGAACGCTAATGATCCAATTAAAAATATTCTTATCTTTCATTTGCGTCCTCCATTAGAAGTCCATACTATCTAAGAACTCACGCGCACGCGCTGTTTGTGGATTCTTGAAGAAATCTTTTCCCGGTGTATCTTCAAGAATCCTGCCATCTTCAAGGAAGAGCACTTCATCCGCAATTTTCTCAGCAAAATTCATTTGGTGAGTAACGACGATCATGGTCATATGGTCTCGGTTTGATAAATGCTCGACGATTTCTTGCACGCCGCGAACCATTTCGGGGTCGAGGGATGCAGTGATTTCATCCAAAAGCAAAATCTCAGGATTCATGGCCATCGCTCTAACGATCGCAACTCTTTGCTTTTGACCACCGGATAATTCTCTTGGATAGGAATTTTCATAATCTTGCATCCCTACCCGCTCAAGCAACTCCTCAGCCTGCTTTCTAACCTCATCTTCCTGTCGCTTTTGCACCTTAACTGGAGCAAGCAAAATGTTTTCCATCACCGTTAAGTTAGGGAAAAGATCATAGCTCTGGAAAACCATGCCGATCTTTTGTCTAAGCAATTGCCACTCTTTAGTAGTTGGATCGATCTTCTTATCGTGGAAATAGATACTGCCCTTTTGATAATCCTCTAGTCCATTCAAAGTGCGGAGCAGCGTACTTTTACCTGAACCAGACGGTCCAAGAAGAGTTAGCACCTCACCTTTTTTAAGATTAAAGTTGATATCATGTAAGGCTTGCCAATTACCGTAATATTTATCTAAATGTTCTACCTTTAAAATTTCTTCTGTCATAATTACACCTAATCTCTATTTGCTGTTAAACGCTTTGCCCAAGCTGATAATGGATAATCTAAAATGAAATACAAAATGAAGATGAAACCATAAATCCAAAAGACGCCTGTTGGGTACTTCTGATTGTTAGCTTCGATAATCTGCTGGCCCACATTAATTACTTCCATAATATTGATCACCATCAAAAGTGAGGTCGTCTTAATGACACGAGTTGCCAAATTAATCGTTGCTGGAAGCTCTAATTTAACTGCTTGTGGCAATAAAACATACCTAAATAGTTGAAGATTACTTAAGCCAAGTGCAAGTCCTGATTCACGTTGACTCTTTGGTACTGATTCAAGTGCTCCGCGAACGATATCACTGAATTCAGCTGCCACCCATAATGAAAATGCTAGAACTGCCATCCAGGTTGCGGACCAGTTAACATGAAATGTTCTTGGCAAAATGTAATAAACCAAGTAAAGCAGAACGATAGTTGGAACTATTCTGAAGAATTCAAGGTATAGTCGCAAAATAAAACGAACAACTTTATTATGCATCGTACGCAGAATACCGAAGATGGTTCCTAGGGCTAAACCAATAAGCAATGAAACGACAGCAATCCAAATTGATGCCCACAATCCAGCAAATAGTCGCGCCAGATTGGTTCCCTCAAATAAAACATTAATTCCCGAATGCACCATAACGAACTCTCTTTTCTAACCAATTCAAAATCAAAATTAATGGAATTAAAATAATTGCATATGCGACTACCAGCATGAATAAGTATTCATTGGAACGGTAATACATCCCGATCAAGTCCATCGCTGTGTTAGTCAACTCTGGAATTGCAATTACTGAGAAGATTGAGGTCTCTTTAATTAAAAAGATAATGTTGGCAGCTAGTGCAGGTACGCTGAGTGCCAGACCTTGTGGGAAAACGACGTATCTAGCTAGTTGCAAGCGATTCATGCCTAATGCTTTGCCGCTGTTAATTTGACTCTTAGTCACACCATTAAAGCCACCGGTAAAACCTTCTGCCATATATGCTCCACCTAAAAAGATTAATCCGATAATGCCGCAAACTTCTGCGGACATCTTCAAACCCAAAATTGGAAAAGCATAATACAAGAAAAATAGTTGTATCAACAATGGCGTGTTTCTAGCGAGTTCTACATAAGCCGTAGATATCTGACTTAAAACTGACACCTTAAAATATTGAAATAGACTGGCGATAATTCCCACTATGATTGAACCGATGATTCCGACTAATGATAGCCAAAGTGTTAACCTGAACCCGGCCATAAACACAGGCATTGCCTGCTGGATAACATTCCAATTCATTAAAAAACCTCCAAACAATACAAAAAGACCTACGAAATCTAAATTCAGCTTAGATCGTAGGTCTTTAATTACTAATTACAAGAATATAGCGTTATTAATTATTGAAGTACGGTATGCTGAATTTTCTGCATGACAAAGAAAGTTGACAGCATTGACAACATACATTAACAACTTGATTGTTAGCAGTTAAATTCAACATGTTTGTACTCCTTTCCCGAACACTTTTAATAAGTAAGCTATTAACCATAAGTAAGTGTAGTTCTCTGCTTACTAATTGTCAACACAATTAGTAAAAATTATTTAAGTGTCTTAAAATATTATTTGCATATTGCTATTACTATATTTTATCTAGTATAATTTAAAATCATTTGAGAAAGGTAGTCAAAGCAAAGGATGGTACTAATACAAGTGCTGCTTGGCACAATTTTTCTAGTTATCAAAGATCCTTGCGTCAAAATTATTCTTTCATTAATAAGGTTTCAAATTATGTTCCACCAAGAA
>NZ_CDLD01000017.1:0-2509 GCF_001006945.1 Lactobacillus sp. OTU4228 | reverse complement strand
CTTATTTTGCTTGTTTTTGTTATAAAGCACTCTTATACGTTCATCAATTTGTACCATAATTAAAAGCCGTCCTTTGCGTTCTTGCTTAATTCTCTTTGTAAAATGCTATTGAAAGTCTTTGATAATTTTTCTTACTGTATCTTTTAGCAGATCGAATAAATGATGGAGTGTATTTAATTTTCATTCTTTATTTCCTTATCAAAAGCCTTATTAAAATCTTCAAGTGAATCAAACTCGCCTGCAAAGTCACCACGATCTGCCTCTGCTATAGCTCTATCTAATTCCGTCACTGACTTTAAAGTTAAAGGAATACTCTTTGTATGCTGAACTTCTTTCAAATACATTTTAATTCCTGTGCTTAAGTCCAAACCATAATATTTAAATATAGCAGTTACTTCTTTCTTATCTTTCTCTGGCATTTTAAAGTTTACTTGACTTATCTTTTCTTTTTCCATAGTCATAATATCAACTCCTTACTTTTATTTTGTATAATAGACAAAGTGAAGAAATAAGCTATATTATTTCTTTACCATTGCTATATAGAAAAAGGCATAATTCTTACATTTTTAAGAATTATGCCTTTTCTATTATTTTAACTATCAACCTTTTTATTTCTTAGATTTAGCAAGTGAACTAACTAACGACAAGAGAGCTGATAATAGCATCCCTCCAGCCATCAAATACATCCCCATCATCATATTGCCTGTGAAAGTGAAATATGCCATCGCGGCATATAAAATCACGAAAAACAATTTTACCCCAATATTATCACTCATCATTTTTGACTAGCCCCCGTTGTTGCATCATCCATACCACAGCCTTCGGTATCCATACCTGGCATCCAAACATCCTCTGGCTTAATGCCTTTTTCTTCCGCGAAGGCTTTAGTCAAAGTCTCCATATCCATTAAGTGGTATTTCTTAGAATGATCTGGATCAAAGATTTCAATTTGCGCCATCATGCCGGCATCTTCATGTTCAATGATGTGGCAGTGATACATGAACACACCAAGAAGTGGAAATTCGACTCTTAAGCGAACCGTTTCACCAGGACGAACTGGAATAGTGTCCTTATAACCATATTCATTTGGAAATGGTTCATGTCCATTTCTTGAAACAACTGTGAAGTGGGTGCCATGAATGTGGAATGGGTGAATCATACCATGTTCCTTAGTATTAGTGTTAGTTACATCCCAGTATTCAGCTTGCCCTACCTTTTGCTTCATATCGATTCTTTGCATTGAGAATTGCTTGTTATTCATCATGTTGTGTTCATCCATGGTAACTTTGCGAACAGTCAAATCTGGATCGACTTCTGGTAATTTGGGTTCAAACAAAGTGTCAGGAATGACAGAATCGTCTTTTTCAAAATTATGAATTCTAAATTCAATGAGTTTAAAGTCATCAGTATAAAGATTTACGACATCACCTTCATGATAGCCTGAGAAGTCAACCACCACTTGAAGTCTTTCACCAGGCGTAACCATGATCTTAGTCATTTTAACTGGATGTGGCAAGAAGGAATCATCCCCAGCAATTTGCGTCATTACAATATCATCGTCAAAGTGCAAACGCCATTCACGTCTATTTGATCCACCTAAGAATAATAATCTTACCTTTTGGGTAGTGACATCAATATAAGGACGAATCGTACCATTGATCAGTGGAGTTTCACCCAAGATGCCCATTGCATCATAATCAGCACGATAATCTAGTTGGTTATCTTTGTGGTAAGTACGATCTTGCAGAATTACTGGGAACTCATCAACACCATAGTTCTTTGGAATTGGCAGCTTTGCTTCTTGGTCATCTGTAACAACCACTCCCATTGCTAAGCCCATCCAAACTTGAGCGGCAGTTGATGGACATGGATGAGCGTGAAGCCAAGTTAAAGCTGCTGGTTGGTTAACAGTGAATTCAATCTCTTTTTCTTCACCTGGATATACTGGTGCGTGGCAACCACCATCTGTGATTGGACCTGGGACTTCCATGCCGTGCCAGTGATAAGTAGTAAGTTCTGGCAAACTGTTCTTTAGTTTAACGTGAACATGTTGCCCTCTCTTTAAAACCATTGTTTTACCAAGAATAGGTGCATTGTAACCCCAGGTCTTAGTTGCTTTACCTGGCAGCAATTGAACCTTACTTTCAATTGATTCAATCGTGTACCAAACATCGTTGCCTGATACTTTATCTGGCTTCAATACAGGTGGCACTGCTAAAGGCTTAGCTTCAACACCATCAGGGATGCTGAGCTTTTTGTAGTGAAAATGATTTTTGTCAAAGTCTTCTTCATCAAGGAAGTAATCTGTATAAATTTTAGTCATTTTGTTTTCCTCTCGTTCTTCTTCATTTCTGATCAGCACTAAATTAGCACTATTTTCGGGTGCAATCAACGGCTTAAAATACTGTTATTAAAGCATTTATACCGCTTTCACATTTATGAAGAATTGACGTTATTTTTATCTTCAAGTGCAAATAAACGCTGTCGAGAAAAACTTTTAAAAAGATAA
>NZ_CDLD01000016.1:0-18166 GCF_001006945.1 Lactobacillus sp. OTU4228 | reverse complement strand
TTATCTTCAAGTGCAAATAAACGCTGTCGAGAAAAACTTTTAAAAAGATAAGAAAAACATGTTTTATATTAGCAAACGAAAATTATTTAATTATTTTTTTGAGAGATCATTTTTTGGCTTGCTGGTTATTAATTTTTGCAAAGAAAAAGTCAGAACAGTTTTTGAATGCTCTGACTTTCTTTTTTATCTAAATAAACTAACAATACCACTAATTAAAACAAGTGCTGCGATCCAATAAGCTTACATTGCTTGAAAGTGGGTCTCGCCTTCTTTTTTAAGGCTATTACTAATTTTACGTCCACGGACAAACACCAAAATTGAAATAATGATCAAGCAAATACCAATAATCACATAAGCGGTGTGACTGAAATGTGTGATTGTCGTTGTGCCTAAAATCATACTCAAGCCAAAGATAATAAATAAAATGCTAAAAGCTATACCAGAGTAAATAATCAAAGAGTCATTAATAACTTTTTTACGTTTTGAATTATATCAAGCAAAATGAAGGATTGAACGAACTTCGATCAAACCAAGCACTATTAGAATAATTCCGAAAACAATCGACTGCCACATATAAATCCCTGCCTTCTAAAACTATTACTTATATTTAACTCAATTATAAGTCTTTTTATAAAAGTTATTAAATTTAAGAGGTTATTGCTTGAATTAAAAAAACGCAAAAGTATCTAACTTTTACGGTTTACTTCATCAATTGACGTTTTTTAGTGCAATTCTTGTAGGCTTAATATTTATGCTTTTTTATAAAAAATAATTAAAACAGTTGCAAAAACAACTGATAATTGATGCATTAACCTCGTGCATTCCAATCGATGCAGCCCTTTTCATAGGCATCGTCTTTTAGTAAATCCGACAATTTTAATTGATCTAAAGATGGCAAATAATTCTTTTCTTTAAGATATTCTTCCAAATACTTATTGATAATATCTTTAAAATTGCTCTTCATACGTCTTGCCGGTTCTTGATTTTTTAAACGTAAAAGTGATTTGTACACTGTATTGTATAAAAATTCATCATCACTATTCTTTATTATCAGCAGTGAATAATTGTGTGCGGCACGATTCCTGAAATATCGCATGGACTCGATGACCTTTTCAAAATCAGCAAGTGACAAGTCATTCTTAAAAACTCGCTTTAAAATTATTGCTTGCTGTTTATGGTGCAACAAAAAGAAAAAGTTGCAAGCAACGCCAAATGACATTTCTTTTATTAGAACCCATGTGGTAATTTCACTACTGTACAAGTAATTATATCCATCGAACGGTTCAAGATAATTTTCTTTAATTCGACGAATTCTACTTCTTAATTCACCACGTCTGATTACTCTTCCCGTCTGCATAACATGTTTTTCTTTTAAAAGATCCTCGAGTTTTAATCTAGACTCTTGATAAAAATTGAACTTTTTAGCTTTTAGTGCGCTACGTACAACTCTATTATATCGATTAGTGTAGCTTTAAATGTTTGTTCAAATAGTTGCAAGTCAATTAATGCTTCATTTTTTAATCTCTGATCTAGTTGATAAAAAGCATATATTTCTTCAAAAGTTGTATTTGGTCTAACCTTCTCGCTATCGTTTTCAATAAAATGGTCAAGATACTGATAAATAATTTCACGGTAGCCATAAGTTTGGACTTTATCGATAAAATATTCTTCATCATTAATCGTTACTCCAGACTCACGGCAAAAATCCATACGCCATCTAGCTATATCTTCAAAATCATTGTTTGATTTAGTCATTACTTTCATCTCCTCTTGCAAAGAACGAGTTTTTATATTATTTACCATACCTTCTTTATACAACTGATTCTATCTATAATGTAAGCGCAAATAATAAAGCTGTGGAGGTTTTAATTATGAGTTTAAAGAACAATTATGATGTTATTATCATCGGCGGCGGTGCTAGTGGACTTGTCGCTGCTTATGAAGCTGCACACAACAGCCAATCAGTTTTAGTAGTTGAAAAAGGTCATAATTTAGGTGGTAGCGGTAATTACATCGAAGGTGCTTTTGCCGTTGATTCATTCATGCAAAAGAAAACATGCTGACTATCATTTAACTAAAGAAGCAGCTTTAAACGAAGAATTAAACTATTCTCACTATAAGGCTGATACCAATACTTGGAAGCAATACATTGATGGTTCAGCAGATATTATTATTAAATGGTTGAAAGATTTATATGAATATACTTAATAATGCGGTGTCTAACAACTGGATTCTTTGTTCTGCGGAGGACTGGCAAATCGCGCATCCCTTACTTAAATCAAAAAGTTTCAACTGGAATTGCAACACCCAATTTGGCATTATCTATAACGATAAAAGCAATGCAGCTACTAAAAATTTAATCAAGACACTAAAAAAGAATTAATCCGTCATTTGGATTAATTCTTTTCTTTATCTATTAGAAGTTAACTTTATCTGGATCATTAGCCAAACCAGCTACACCATGTAATCCATCAAGCTTAACCATATCTTCAGGACTAATTTCAAAATCAAATACTTCTGCATTTGCCTTGATGTATTCTGGGTGAACTGACTTAGGAAGTGGTAAGAAACCATGTTGTAATGACCAACGAATCAAAACTTGTGCTGGAGACTTGCCATAATTTGCGGCAACTCCTTTAACTACATCGTTACCTAACAAACCACCTGTACCAAGTGGACTGTAGGCTTCGTTAAGCATATCGTATTTCTTATTTTCAGCAACAACCTCAGGTTGTAAGTCACTTGGGTTTAAGAAAATTTGGTTAACGACAGGCTTGATTTCAGCATTTTCCATCAATGCATCAAGGTGACGCTTTCTAAAGTTAGAAACACCAATGGCACGAATCTTACCAGCTTTGACAGCTTCTTCCATAGCTCTCCAACTTTCTGAATTTAATTCAGCCCAGTTGTCGCGCATGTTAGCTGGATTTGGCCAGTGAATCAAATACATGTCAAGGTAGTCAAGCTTTAAGTCAAGCAAACTTTGATCAATTGCTTTCTTAGTCTTGTCATAGCCGTGATCAGCATTCCATAGCTTAGTAGTGATAAACAATTCATGACGATTAATGCCACTCCTTTGAATTGCTTCACCAACACTATCTTCATTGCCATAGGCCTTGGCAGTATCAATGTGACGATAGCCAGCATTTAAAGCTGCCAAAACTGATTCCTTAGCAACTTCACCATCTGGCGTTTGCCAAGTACCAAAGCCAATGATCGGTATCTTAACACCATTGTTTAACGTATAAGTGTCTTGTAAAGAATTAAATTTCATTAGTTACTTATCGATTTCAGGAGCTTCATTAATCTCAGCTTGCATCATCCAGATTCTCTTTTCGATATCCGTATGACAGCTAGTCAAAATATCGTTGCTACCGTAGTCCCCTTCTTCATCACTAGCTTTAATTCCTTCTTCATAAAGCTTATCTAAATAGCGATAGCCAGCAATAATGGTCTTGAATCTATCTTTAGTCGAAATGCCCCATTCCCCAGGCTTGTCTTCTAGTTTAGTATGTTTCAATACTTCAGATAAACTTGAATAAGGTGACCCATCAATGGTAATTAATCTTTCCGAAATTAAATCTCTTTGTTCATCAAGCTCGTCCATAACATCGTCGAGGTATGGGTGAAGTTTCAAAAAGTTTGGACCTCTCATGTACCAATGCTGTTGACGAGTAATCATGATAAGTTGAGTTAAATCAGCAACTGCTTGATTTAAAATTTCTTTTGTTTTGGTATATTTCATATAAAGCCTCCTTTAAACCGCTTTCTTTGATTGTAGCATCTTTTTCTTAAAAGTACTAATAATTCGACCTAAAACAAAAAGACACTTCTTAAAAAGTGTCTTGAATATTAATCTTTATTGGTTAATCTAATTCGATTAGGGAAAATAAATGAAATCACTGGAATAATCAGATACAAAATCATTGCTACTCTTGGAATATAAAGAGACATGATTATCAAAATAATATTAATAACTAGATCAAATACGCTTCGTATTACAAATGATTTATTCATAACAATTCGCATTATTTGTGAATCCTTCACCGTCTCTTTTGCCCCAAAATATTGAGTCAGAATTTCAACTACTTTTGCAATTAAAAAGACAACACCAAAGTTCACTACTGCAAAAGTCGATGTTTCAGCCATGATCCATTTGGTCATCACCGGAAAAAGAGATAAATCCACTAATAGCATAAAATCCATAATTGCTACAGTTTTTGTTGGTCTAAAAATATAATATGAAAACGATAAATGCAGATCATAGCAAAAATCAGCAACTATGAAGAAAGTAATTAAAAAGACAGCTATATCACTCAAAAAGCCTTTATAATGAACCTCGTTGATAGCTGGCAAATGCTCCCTCAAATTTGCAGGCTCTTCTTTTTGAGCAGCTTTAAATTGCTCTTGCATATCAGCTAGTTTTTGCTTTTCTTCATCAGAAAATTTATCCAAGGTAATTTTAAAAATAATGATGTAAAGATTGTTATTGTAGCCTCAAAGTTTAATGAGATTGTTACCCATCATTTAGTTGACGGTGCATTGGCTACCCTTAAGCAATTTGGAGTAAACGAAAAGAATATTGATGTTTATTGGGTGTCTGGTGCTTTTGAAATCGGCTTTACCGCTAAAAAGATTATGCTTAGTGATAAATATGATGGCATCATGACTTTAGGTGCTGTGATCAGGGGTGAAACTGATCACTACAGTATGATTATTCAAAATGTTACAAGTGCAATTATGCAAATTAATTTGGAAACCAAGATACCTGTCACATTTGGAATTTTAACAACTGATGATATTGAACAAGCTTGGCAAAGAGCTGGCTTAAAGGGTGGTAATGAAGGTAGTTCTACTGCTCAAACTTTATTAGAAATGATCTCTTTGAATAAAATGATGAACTAAAAAATTATTGTACAAAAAAAGCATCCCAAATTTAGGGATGCTTTTTAGTTACTTTACTTAACACTGGCTAAAGCTTCATCAATTGGTATATCGCCAGACTTCATCATGATAACCTTACCAATAGTATTATCATGCTTGAGGATTTCAGCCAATGTCTTTGTACATCAGGAATTGGGTTAGAAGTTACTCCAGTTACATCTAGACTTATCTTACCTGTACCCTTTTCCTCAGTTAAGTTAGTTGGTTGCAAAATAGTATATTTAAGATCACTTTGGTTTACTAAGAAGTTATCTGCAAAGTACTTGGCAATGGTATAATCTAATATTTGATCCAAGCCATCGATATGCCACTTGTCAGGTTCCAAAGTAAAGATTGAACTAAGATATATCTTTCAATACCAAGCTTCTTTGCTGCTTGCATGGTCTTTACAGCACCATATGCATCTGTTTGAAGCAGATCTTTACCACGTGAACCAGCGGTGAAGTAAACAGCATCTCTGCCTTTCATTAATTTAGCTAAATCATCAACGCTTGAATGAAGATCCATGTGAACAGCCTTAACATTATCTAACTTAATAATATGATCTTCATGACGTGCGCCAGCTACGACAGTATTACTATCCGCAACTAAGTCTTTAATTAATTCTGTTCAATTCAAATATAGCTTATTTTTAGTAAGTCAGCAAGAATGAGTACTTTTGAACGGTTACTTTTTTAGTTTTTGTAAGTTTGTTTAGGTATGTTAATGAGTGAGGCAGAGATAGTTTATTTTTTATAAAATATTTAGTAACAACCTGCTTTAAAAACTTTTTATATTAAAAAAACTCGACTTTTTGTCGAGATCTTAAATTTATCTGCTTATTTTACTTCCAAGTAATTTTCCGCATTTCTTAAATCGTCAATTGATAACTGACCAGGAGCTGATGTCTTTCCCATTGCACCAAGTTCTGGCATGGTGTAAGAACGCCTTTGAGTTAGCAAGTACGTTCTTCTGCTATTTAAAACATCTTTATTAAGTGCCATGGTAGCCATTGCTTCAGCTGAGTCTTCCAAGGTAATAAAACTCATGGCTTGCTTACCTACTGGGTAGATCAAACCTTTTCTCTCGATTAATTCTGGCAAGTATGGCACTAATGGATCAGCATACAAACTGTTTTTAGCAATTGCATAATTAAGATCAGTACCTGCAAGTCGTCTTGGCAAATAACCGTAGAATGGTGACATCACAAATGGGTTATCTTCTTGATCTGCAATAAAGCTCATCGCCACAAGATTCTTAATACCATTGGTCTTCATCGCAGCCAAGACATTTTCTAGCTCGCCCACTCGATCAAAGACAGAGTAGGTTTTACTTGCGACATAAACAAAGATATCAATCCCTGCAAAAGCCTTTTCTAGACTGGCACGGTTTTGAAAATCGATTTCTCTAATTTCAAGCCCTTCATTAATCAAAGCAGGGTATTTAGCATTTTTATCTATATCTTTTGCGTAGTAAATGTCGGCTGCAATAGCGATTCCGTATCTGTTGTTGTAGCGAACGTGTTCACGAGTTAATTTATCACCTAATTTGGTAATGTATCCGTATGGCATATTATTTGGTCCTTTCTTTCGATTGATTAACTATAATTTGCCATCAAGATTTATACATTACCAATATCTATTGTAAATGAAAATCTATAGTTTTTCCTTATGCTTTCTATCCAAAAAATCCAAGACAACTGTCTTGGATTGATAAATTATTCTTTTCTATTTTTACGCAAGTATTCAAACAAAATACCCTCACGCAAACCGCAGTTAGAAAAGATCACTTCACTAACCTGCAAGTTACGCAATACTAAGCTAATCGGGATCAAACCACCGACGATCACGTCTGCTCGATGCTTGGCTAAACCAGGAATCTTCATCCGTTCATCTTTATTCATGGCGATCAATTTACTAATCAAGTTAAAGATATAGTGTGGTGGCAAGTGCATCCCGTGAATGTCAGGCAACTCATCAACTTCATCAGTAACCTCTCGTCGGTGAATCTTCGCGATTGTCCGGTTGCTACCGCCAAGTGCAATTAATGGCAAATTATGCACTTGTCCTAGCCAGCGCACCGTTGAAATTTTCTGCCCTGCCGCATTCATTGCGCTATACAAATCACTAGCTGAAATGGTATCAGCTAAGTTATAGTTTTGCGACAAAATGACTGAACCGACTGGAATACTTACCCGTTCTTTGCAGGCACCATTTTGAACCCAAATCAGCTCCGTTGAAGCACCACCACAATCCATGATAATGCCGTTTCTGACCGGCAAGGTATTAACTACGCCAATGTAGTCCAAGTATGCTTCGGTACTACCTGAGATCACCTGCAAGTCCAGTCCAACTTCATCTTTTACTCGTTTTAAGAATTCCGCTTGGTTCTTTGCTCCGCGAACTGCAGCCGTTGCTACCGCTTTGACGACCACATTATCATATTGCGTATATCTGGTTTTAAAGTCTTTCAAAGCTTGAATCGTTCTGTTCATTGGTTCTTCTTTAAGCGTCATTTCTTTGCCCATATTTTCAGACAAACGGACATACTCTCTAAAGTAACCCATGACTGTATAGCCACCATAATCGTCTATTTGTGAAATCTGCATTCTGACCGAGTTGGAACCCAAGTCAATTACTACTAAATTAGTATTAGTCATTTTCTCTTCCTCCTCAGTCTACTGTCATATTCACCGCGCAGATACTTCGTAAAAGCTTCGTAATCTTGTTCTACTTGCTTACTATAAGCGACAGCCCAATCAGCCATACACTTATCAAATTGCTTACTTTCTTGCAAGTAGCCATAAATCATTGCTGCCGTTGGACTTTGACAATGAGCTCGGGCCAAGATGAAGGCACAAAGCGTCGCATAAGCTTCAAAGCTTTCTTCATCCAGCTTAGTGGTATCAATTGAGTCCTTCATATCTCTGAATTGACGCACATAATAGCTGCGGCCTCCTGCTTCAGTATAACCCAAGAATGGATCATAGAAGGTTTGCAAGATGCTTTGACCGGTGATTACACGGCGCCCTTCTTCATAACCTTGCTGTTTAGCTTCTGCCACAGACAAATTAGACAAATCATACTTAGATGGCATTGCTTCTTTGATTTGCAAAACCAAGTGACTACCGTCTCTACCTGTCAGTAAAACCAGATAGCAGCGTGTACCAAAGCTACCAACACCTACGCTGTAACGAATAATGTCAGTCAGTTCAAAACTGCTCAACAGCACCTTTACATCAGGTGAAAGCTTCTTTTGATACTCTTCCATCGCACTAACTAATTCCTGATAAGTTTGATCAGAAATCCGTCTAGCACGTGGTGGATTTTCTTTAAAGACCAGCTTGCCATTTTCTTCAGTCGTAAACTTTTTAACTACCTTATCCGAATTATTCTTTGGTGCCTTATCCGCAATTTTCTTCAAAATCTTGACTAATTGCTTATCATCACTGGTTGTATTAAAGAAATCATTGATGCTGTATGAGGCGTAAAAACGGTCGAGCAGCTTTTGACCAGCCGCATCATTAATTCCGTCTTCATAAGCCTTGGCAGTATTCTTCAATATCTTATAAAGATTATCTGGATTATAGCCGTTGATCTTACCGATTAATTGAGCACTGACCATCAGACGCTTCAAATCGCTCTCCCAATTGCCAACTCTGGTTTCATCAAAGTCATTAAGTCCGAAAAGCAACTGTCTTTCAGGTGAAGCGAAAAAGCCGAAGTTGTTTAAGTGGGCATCTCCACAAATCATCACCCAGATTTTGCTTTGCGTGCTGTGCAACAAGTCATATTCCATGACACCAGCAGTACCACGCAAGAAGCTAAAGGCATTAGCAATCATGCGCTGATGACGCAAAGGCAATAGCTCAGGAATCATTGTATCTTCCTGTGTCTTGATCATCTCAACGGCATCCCGTTCAACCTGTTTAAAAGCACCTAGTTCACTAACTGGCACCTTTTTAGCCTGCTTCTTGCCGGCCTCAATCAATTCATCTTTGCTAGCTTTTAATCGCAGCTTATCAATATTGAATCTTTTGCGTAAAAAATCCTTACTCATCCGTATCCTTCTTTTCCTCAAGGGTTAAATCATTGTCTTCTTTACGCATTACTTCAAAGACATCAGGATCTCTATCTTCATCTTCTTTTTGCTTTAATTCGCGTTCTTTTTCTTGGGCTTGATGAATAAAGTACTCTTGAGAGTTTAGGGCCTTCTTACCACGACGATCAACCATTGAATATACATCATTATGAAGTACACGTGTCTTAACGTTGTCATTCCACATAATATCGTAGATATGAAGTACACGTTCCTTCAAATCTGGCTGCAAGATTGGGAATAAGGTTTCAACTCTTCTGTTCAAGTTACGCTTCATCATGTCCGCACTTGAAAGGTAGACATCTTGATTACCATTATTATAGAAGTAATAGATTCGACTGTGTTCGAGTAATCTTCCGACAATCGAATGTACTTCAATATTATCACTAATTCCAGGAATATCGGTTCTTAAGCAACAAATTCCGCGCACAATTAAGTGAATTTTTACGCCAGCGTGAGAAGCTTCGTAAAGTTTACCAATGATTTCAGGATCAGAGAGTGAATTCATCTTCATGTGAATTTCGGCTTTACGGCCAGTTTTGGCGATTTCGATTTCATTATCAATCTTTTGATTAATGAACTCACGGATATGCTTTGGTGAAATTCTTAATTGTCTGAAGTATGGTGGACGAGAATAACCAGATAGCATGTTAAATAAGTTAGTGGCATCGACACCAAGGTCGCGGCGTGAAGTGAATAAGCCCATATCAGTGTAGAAGTGAGCAGTTACGTCGTTGTAGTTACCGGTACCCAAGTGAATGTATCTGCGAATACCATCTTCATCACGGCGAATGACCAAAGTAATCTTGGTGTGCGTCTTAAGTCCTTTCAAACCATAGATAACGTGACAGCCCATTTGTTCCAAAGTCTTAGCCCAGTGGACGTTATTCTCTTCATCAAAACGAGCTTTGACTTCGACCAAAACAGTTACTTGTTTGCCAGCTTGTGCAGCTTGACCCAAGTATTTAATGATTGGTGAATTACCTGAAACACGATAAAGGGTCATCTTAATGGCTAAGACCTTGTCATCATGGGCAGCCTTACAAATAAAGTTTAAAACTGTGTCAAATGAATCATATGGGTGTTGAACCAAGTAATCTCTTTGTCTAATATTGGCAAAAATATCGCTTGAAAGAGCTAAATCTGGATCAACATAACCCTTGATTGGCGCATAACGCATTTTTTCATGACCCTTAACTGCACCAGCAAGTTTCTTAAGGAAGGTTAAATCAATTGGACCAGAAATCTCATAGATTTCATTCTTCTTAACCTTTAATTTATCAAACAAGCGCGAACGCAACTTTTCACCCATTGATTTTTCAATTTCAAGGCGAACAGCTTTACCATGTTCACGGTCTTTCAATTGCTTTTGTACACTCCGCAAAAAGTCTGAAGTATCACGTTCAGCCACGTCCAAGTCCATGTCACGAGTAACTCGGAAAATAGCGGCTTCCTTTACTTCGTAGCCGTCGAAAAAGCTGCTAACGAATTCTTTGATGATGTCTTCAAGCAAAACAAAACTATTGTCAGCCTTAGGCAATTTAACCAGACGCTTAAAGTTATTAGGAACTCTAAGAGTGGCGTAATAATGTTTACCATCTTCCTTGTCCTTCAAGCAAACAGCGATGTTCAATGAATCATTGGCAATAAATGGGAATGGACGGTTGGTGTCATCGGCCATTGGTGTAATGATTGGATATAGTTCATCACTGAAGTAACGTCTAACGAACTCATATTGCTGAGCGTTCAGATCTTTGACTTCTTTAATGAAAATATTCTTCTTTTCAAGCAATGGTAAAAGTGAACGCCAATAAGTTGAGTATCTTTTTTCTACTGCTCTGTGTTCTTTTTGGTTGATGGCATCAAGCTGCTTTTCAGGAGTCTGGCCTGAAGAGTCAGTTGTCTTAATGCCTGCCGCAATCAACTTGTGCAAAGAAGCAACACGAACCATGAAGAATTCGTCCACATTACTTTGCGTGATGCCCAAGAAATTGATTCTTTCAAGCAATGGATTATCTTTATTGCGGGCCTCTTCCAACACTCGGTCGTTAAAGTCCATCCAGCTTAATTCACGGTTTTTAAAATATTCCGGTTTTAAAAACAGTTTTGTTTCTTCTTTTTCGTTTCCTAAAAATGTACTACTCATTGTCTATTCATACCCTCTTGTTTTAAAACAACCTTAATGCCAAATACGTCCTCGAATAACTTAACGCGTTTGTTAAATGACCAACGTTCCAGCGTAATATCTGCGTTAGTTTTCGCTCTAATCACTAATTCATTGTTTTTCTTCAGTGAAATAACGATTTTCTTGATCTTTTGTTTGTGGGATGCATCTAATGCTGTCGCAATCCGCAAAATGGCAGAAAGCTTGGCCACTGTTAATTGAACATCTGGATTCAGGTGACGGTAGTGGTGTCCACCAATGTTTGGCGCAGAACCATCTCCATCATCGATAGTCTGATAACGACAAATCTCACTGACGATTTCATTTTCACGATCTGACATGCCAATCAGTTCATTAGCTTCGATAAAATCGGCTGATTGCTCATAGCGGCGAGCTTGATTAACAAAGCTGCCGATATCATCAACGGTTGCTGCCCAACCTAACAATTCTCTAGCTGATTTAGGCAAAAGGTGCACTTTACGTAAACGATCAAAAATGTGCAAAGCAAACTTGCGTACTGCGTTAGCATGGTGTAAATCAACCAAATAGCGTCGAGCCATATTTTGAGCTGAAGTCATCATGATATCAGTATCTTTGCCTCTCTTCTCTAGCATCAAAAGGCCGGTGACAACAGACATGTCTGTAATGTAAATCGTGCCAATATTTAAGAGAGAAAGGAATTGCTTGATTGAAATGGCATTAGGAATAACGTGTTCAGCTACAGCTGGTTCCAAGTCATAGTTTTGCATGATATCGTTAAGCGACATTTGGATCAGTTGATCATAGAAGTATTGAAATTCTTCGTGCGTAATCTGGTTAGCTGAGTTTTCTTTCTTCAAATAAGTATTATTCAAGGCATCAGCGTGTTGGATAATTACAGCGGCACGCGAATTATCCTTGATCTGACGAGCCAAGTGACCGATCTTCGCACCTAAGTAATCATTGATAACATAGATCGGATCATTAGGCGTTTCATTAGTGATTTCATTGATCTCTTGGATCTCTCGTGGACCTAAGGCCAGGCTCCAGCTTGATTCGAACTTATTGTTTTTAAACAAAGAAAGGTTGATCATTGCAGAACCAAGACTAAGCAAATAAGTGGCGTGGTCCTTGCCATCGTCATTTACTTCTGCTTGACTCTTCATCCCGCTTAAGACCTTGGCGTAGACGATTTGACCACCATTAAGCCATTCGATCTTCCAACCAGTTCTAACCTTGATCTGATCTGCAATAAAACTGGCAGACATTTCATCAATTAATTGTTCATTGCCGTAAAACTTGAAATCCTTAATCTGATATTCTGCTAACTTCTCTTTAAAGCCTTCAATTGCATCACAGATTTTGTCCATATCTTGTTCAAAAACCTGGCTTTTACTATCAGCTTGTAAAAACGAAGGCGAATCTAGTTGTTCAATGACAGTTAGATCCTTTAGATCTACTATGTTAAGTTGAATCTTATAGGAAGACATATAAATTAAACCAAATAAAGTTTTCTTCATTTATTATTTTCACCTATTAATGCAATTACTTTAATATTATACTTTTACTCTATCTTAATTATATATTAACTTTTTGATTATGATCTAAATTTTACGGCCTAATTTTGAAAAAATTTAATAACAAAAAAGGCACAATTTTATGTGCCTTTTTCACCCTAATGACTATACGAATCGCTTACATGTAAGGGATACAAATGGTTGGAATGTCTCTCCATTGATAGCAAGTCAAATTCAACTAGTTCGTTTTTCAATTTATCTACTGTACAAGATTTGCAGTGCATTCTTTCATCAAATCTTCATCTGAATAAATGATGTACATGTTGCCATCGTCATCTATCCAACCCTTATTTTGTGACTCTGTCATCCGTAGAGTAAAAATCATGTAAAGATAACGAGCATTGACACTCATATCCCTATATTTGGGGTTATGGAAGAATGCCTTTGGCAAACCATTTTGTTGTTCAGGATAATCTTGGCCCTCTTTAAATCTTAGTTGTGTTTTCATTATATCTACCTCTATTATGTTTGTTTTATTTGTTTATTAGAAAATTATTAAGCCAAGCGAATAAAAAAAGCCCAGAGCTGATATGGCTCTGGGTCTTAATTGTATTCTTAATTAACGGTAGTCCTTGAGGAAGTCGACTAACTTTTGGTAGTCGGCATCGTGCTCAGAGTCATAAGCATCAACTAAATCAACAACCTTGTTGTCTTTGGTGATGATGCGGTATTCACGCAAATCTTTCTTTTCATTTGCGATTACAGTAATTTCGCCTTTACCTGGTGTTGAGTACAAATCAGGATTTAGAGCTTCATTCAATTTGTCTGATAATTGTTGGTTAAATGCAATTGTGTTCATTCGCTTTTATCTCTTTTCTTATAAATAAACTCCAACACAATCATTATAACATTTTTACCTAATTATGTTAGGCTTCTTATTTTAAATTAATTTTCCTTATCTAGTCTGCAAATGCACATCATATCTGGTGTTTGAGGTGCAACATCAATCGGTGTGATTGCCTTAGTTTCATAACCATTTTGCTTAAAGAGCTTAAGATCACATACCAAAGTGTCTAGGTTAAATGAGAGATAGATAAACTCTCTTGGCTGCATCTTTACGCTAGCTTCAATAAAGCCTTTTAACAAGCCTTTCTTAGGGGCAGTTGCAATAATGACGCTAGTACTTTCATTGTTTTTAGCTAAACGATTCATTACTTGATCAGCATTGCCGATTAGGTTTCCTTTTTATAAAATAAGATATCGATTAGCAGTGACAAGTGAAAATCAAATACTATACGTTTTTTCTTTAACTTTAAATAAGCAAAATCTTATCAATTGTATTTATGAATATTAAAAAAGACATAACCTATTTAAATGAGATAAGCTATGTCTTTTTTTACATTATCTATATTAAATCTAAGCGTAAACTCTTTGCTTAAGAATACCAACATATGGCAAGTTGCGGTAAAGACCGTTGTAGTCCAAGCCGTAACCTACTAAGAATTCATTAGGAGCCTTGAAGCCATAATCATCTGGGTAGAAGTCAACTACACGTGTCTCAGGTTTATCTAACATAGAAATAACTTCAACACTCTTGGCACCGCGTTCCTTCATCAAGTCGCTAAGTGCCTTTAAAGTTCTACCTGTGTCAATGATATCTTCCATGAAGATTACTGGGCGGTTCTTAACGTCTGACTTCACGTCTTGGGTAATCTTAACCTTACCAGTAGAGCTGGTACCTTCATAACTGGAGGCCTTCATTGGATCAATTGTTAATTTGAAAGTTAATCTTTTGATCATATCGCTGGCAAAGATCATTGCGCCATTCAAAACTGGAATGACGATTGGTTCTTGCCCTTCATATTTCTTGTTAAGGCGAGCTGCCATTTCATCCATTCGCTTGTTAAGTTGATCTTGATCAAATAATACTTTTTCGATGTCGTTATTCATGTTGATTATTTCCCTCTCAAATTAGTTAACGGTAAGATTTTAACATATTTTCTTTGGATTTTACAGTGTTTTGCTAAAATTGTTGGCTAATTTATTAATTAATCATAATTTTTATATATTTTTGTTCGTGTTTTAGTGAGAGCAAATAAAAAACTATTAAGATTTTACACTTAATAGTTTCTTTACTCTATTTCCTATCTAAAACCACTGTGCCCTCAGGTGGATTTTGATTAATTGCACCGATAATTGGGTGTGGCACATACAATTCATCAAAATAGTTTACTTCATCTAGTATGAGCTCTACGTCCATCGAATTCACAGCTGATTCAAGGTGTTTGATCTTATTGGAGCAGTGATACCCTTAGCCCATTCCCAAGCTAAAGCAATTTCTGACATCTCAACACCATGCTTTTCCTGACTTTCATTACTTTAAGCTTAATACCGCTAGTCCATTATGAAAAAATACTTATTATAAATTCCTAGGCATAACTTTTATGCATCCCACTCCATTAAACAGTCGGCTGCACCAGCCTCTTGATCAATCTCTTTTTTCACTAACTTAAAACCACGGTTTTGATAAAAACTAATAGCCGCCCCATTCTTTTCATACACCGACAGCTGCAATTTATCATGCTTTAGCTTCAAAAAGTCAATCAGCTTTCCGCCAATACCGCGGCCCCGATGATCTCTTTTAACAAAGATACCGGCAATATAGTCGCCTTGCATCCCTACAAAACCAGCTATCTCGCCCTCTTCTTCATCTACATACAGCTGAGCATTCGGCAACTCTTTTTTCACCAATTCATAGTTATCATGCCAATAACTTGGATCAATAAAATCGTGTGCATCAAGGTTGCCCTTAAGCCAAATCTGCATCAACGCATCTAAATCGCTCTTTTGATATTTTCTAATCATCTTTATTTCCGAATAAACTTTTGATCACTTGCAGGCACGCCGCTGTCATCTGAGATATAGCGTTCAACGCGCATATGCAAGTCATACTTTTCACGCAAGTCAGCCAATTCCTTCATCATAGGTGAAGCATGGTGAGCCTCAAGCGCCTTTTGATCACGCCAACTATCGATTAATAAAACCGTCTCAGGATCGTCCATTGGGATAAAGTAATCATATTTTTCATTGCCTTCTTCGGCACGAATACGACCTGCAATACCCTTGTCTTCCATTTCTTGTGCGAACTTTCTGGCATCACCATTTTTGCCATTGTAATAAAGATTTACAGTCAAACTCATAATTTGTCTCTCCTTTGTAAAATCGCTTTCATTAGTTATTTTACTATAATCTTCCTTATTCTTAACTTGTATTCATCGAAAGTTATCGCTAAAATTTAATTAGAAAGTAAGCGTTATTATTTAGAGGTGAGAAAAATGTTAAACAAAAGAAAATTCCTCATCAAACTGTGTGCAGCGTTACCAGCTGCCCTGCTTTTAACGACTACTCCAGTTTTAGCTGATGAAAATGATCAAACTAATCAATCACAAACATCTGAAACAAATAAACAAAATGTAACCTACCAATCATTATATTGGCGTTGCATAAATCAATATACTGGTCAAACCTTACAAGTCATGTATGCCGATACGGTAAAAGTGGTTAACGGTGTCCCTGAGCGGCAATTCTTTAACATGGGGCAATTACCAGAGAGAATTGGTGACTTTGAGATAGCTGGCAATCCCCCTTATGATGGACGTGCCCTTGAAGTTGATCCTAACAATCCAAGTGGTGTCACCTACATCGATTGTGCCTACTATTTGCCAAATAAGAAGGATAGTAGTAGCACAACCACTACCCATAATCAACAACATTCACAGAATGTAACAAAGGATAATCACAACAGCCATTCAGCAATCAAGAAAACAGACAAATGGCGTCAACAACACAAGATGCCAAATTCTGCTACTTCTAATTTAAACAAAAAGCAAAATGCTAGTCCAAGTAAGGCAGCTACCAGCAGTAAGCCTAATAAGAAAAAGGCAACAAGTAAGAAGAACAAACCTGCTACTGCCAAAAATCATGCTAATGTACAAGCTGAACGTAACAGCAACATCTTGAAATTCGTGGTTATTCCATTGGTGATTATAGTAATTGCCGCAATCTCTATTCCACGCAAGTTCTGGCACAGAAATCTCGGTAAACACGCTGAATAACAAGAAAGTCGAGTCAAGCTCGGCTTTTTTATTATATTTATATGAAATCGCTATCAAAAGATACTTCCTTAACTGTATAATAAAACTATAAATCAATAGTTATACAAGTGTGATAAAAAGTACAAAGAACCTGCTACTCAGGCCACTTTAAAGAAGTACAAGGTCAACATTGCAGTCAAGAAATTTAAGGATGGCACAATCTACAAGCCAGTTGCTATTCCAAATTCTTACGAGAGAATCAATTTAAAGAAGCCTAACCTGTGGCAGGCGATCAATCAGTTCTTCACCTCACAGGTACAAGGTATCGCTCAAAGTGTCGACATCATCGCCTTCGTTTTGATCCTAAGTGGATGTATTGGTGGCGTTCACGCAAACGGCGCGATCAAACTCGGGGATGCAGGCTTTATCTAAAAAAATCAGCTGAAAAGGTACGTAAAGATCCTACTAAATCTGTTGTTTACGACCAATACGAAGAAGATCGTGAAAAGTACTTAAACGATGCCGACTTTAACAAACCAGCCAACTTTACTTGGCAACAAAAATTATCATTGATCATCTTCGGCATTGCCTTTATCGTCATGATCTGGGGTGTACAACAAAAAGGCTGGTACTTCACCGAAATTTCGGTAGTCTTCTTAACTGCCGGCTACTTGATGGCTATCTTCTCAGGACTTTCCGAGCACAAAGTTGTGCAAGCCTTCGTTGATGGTGCTAGCGATTTGCTTGGTGTTGCTTTGACAATCGGGTTGGCGAGAGCCGTTTCCATTGTTATGGACGACAGTCACACCAGTGACACCATCATGCACTTCTTCAGCCAACAGATTTCTGGCATGAGTCCATTAATCTTCATTTGGTTCCTGTTCATCGTCTACATCATTCTGGGATTCTTCATTCAATCATCATCTGGTTTGGCCGTACTTTCCATGCCAATCATGGCACCACTTGCCAATGTGGTTGGAATCGACCGTGCTAGTGTAATTGATGCCTACAACTGGGGCCTTGGCTTTATTTCCTTGGTTGCCCCAACCGGATTAATCTTAATGAGTTTGATGATGGTTAACATCGACTTTAACAAATGGTTCAAGTGGTGTTGGAAATTACTGGTAATCGAATTTGTCTTGTGTCTAGTCGCATTAGGCGTCGGATTGTTAGTATATTAGATGTCAACTACCCTAGACTGAAGTCTAGGGCTTAGTGGCTCGTTAGCTTGCGCTAACCAGAACACCAACTTGCTTAGATACGGACTTGACTTACCAGCAATAGTCTTTTGACTATTGCCGATAGAGGTCGTCTAATTACCAAAGCCTTTTAAGTCCGCGAGTTGCTAGCGGACTGCAGCCTTTCTAGGCTGCTTTTTTTATTTTAGGATT